>CAZWIR010000001.1:0-17216 GCA_964634315.1 uncultured Planctomycetia bacterium
GGGTGCCTAGTGTTGCAACTCAAGAAGCCCAGGTAAGGGTAATTAGTAACGACTTTACAGTTATTACTGATACCTCTGATAATTATTTTACTGTCGAAAGTCTTAGGTTTGCTTATCCTGACGGTGGAGAAATATGGGAGATGGAAGAGAATAAGAACATTGTAATTTCTGCAGCAGCTAGTGGTTATCGAGGTGCTTTAGATTTAAAATTTTCATTAACCGGAATCGATGGCTTTTGGCAATCAATAGCTGATGCTGTGCCGGTAGTTGTTGATGATGTTAGCCGGATGTTTGCTTTGTTAGCTGACAAGGGAGCGGCACCGTCAAATACAGTTTACTTGCGAGCTTCAGATAGTAATACTGGCATGGTATTGGTAATTTCTAACTTGCTATACATTGTTCCTAAGCCCGAGATTACCATTATTGAACCGGTTGCTGATATTCAGTTTGAAGTTGGAAAGTCATATTTAATTCGATGGATGACTAACCAGACTCAGTTTAGTGATCAAGTTATCCTCGAATATTACGATTCTGCTAGCCCTGATGCTGTATATCCGATTATTACCATGGATACAAGTGGTGGTTTTCCTTTCCCAGGTACTATACCACCGAATCAACCTCTTAGTAATTCTTATATCTGGGATGCTGATGATCGGCCGGGTAATTTTGTTTTAAGAATAAAAGAAGTTTCTGCCCCTGTTGGCAGAGATACTGTTATAGAGGTAGAAAAAGAAGTTAACTTTTCTATTGTCGCTCCTTTTATTGAGCTGACTAGACCAGTAGGCGATGAAGGTTGGGTAGTCGGTGATACTGAAGAGATTAGCTGGATAACAATTGGAGAAATTTTAAATGACACATTATTGTTAACCTATTCTACAGATGGTGGAGCAACTACTCTTCCTGCACAGTCCGGTTTAACCTTATCTAATACTTTTGGTGATAGTGATACCGGAGGCGGCAGCTATGATTGGGTTATACCAGCTGAAGCAGAAGGAAAGTCAATAATTTTGCAGATAAACTCAAGCAAATATGCTGACACAATAGATACTTCAGAGTCGTTTGATATCTATGGTTCAAATATAGTTGAATTACTTAATCCTGTAGACGGAGAACACATTACCATGGGGACATCTTATGAGATTACTGGAAAAGTCTATGGTAACGAGATTAAAAACGGAGGATTATTTTATCTCTTTAAATCAATAGATGGAGTATGGGATCCTATTGATCTTGGGTATCCGGTTGGTTCAATAAGTTTTGACGGAGGACAAGATACAGCTGTTGGTCTTTGGAGTTTTGTAACTCCTTTGTCAGAACAAGTTCAGCTAAAAGCAGTAAGATATATTAGTGATCCGGCTCCCGGCTATTTTGATATTGGAGTTACTGCTGTATCCGGGGAATTTATCATTGAGAAACCAGAGGTAAATATTGTTAGTCCTGTTGCAACTGATCAGTGGTATGCTACCGGTTACTATGATATTATCTGGAAGGAAAAGGGTTCAGTGGGGGCTAAACCTAGTGCAGATGACTATGGTAAGTTAAAATTTGAAGTTGATTATAATGATGGATCAGGTTTTGTAGACTTTGTCTCATCTTGGCCTAACTCTGAAATTTTTATTGATCGAGTGGGGATAAGTGAAGGAACAACAGCGCCTCTTTCTTCAAGTCGGATGCTCTTAGATGGTTATCTATGGCAAGATGTTGGCGGTGACTACCATTATGTTTGGAAGGTTGAAGATAAAATAGATGCTTTACCTAGAATAAGAATTACTGATATTGGAAACCCAATAGCTTGGGATATCAGTGATGTATCTGAAGCTTTTACTATTATTAGTCCAACAATTACCATTGATGTACCGGTTGAAGGGAAGATGCGTGAGCCATTAACCATTAGTTGGACTTCAAGTGGTTCAGATCCAGTAATAGGCGCAGTAAGTGATGACCTTTCGATTGAATACTATGATGGTTCTTGGCAGTATGTTTTAGACGGAAGTAACCCTGTAGATGCTCTACAACTAGCTAACGGAAGTTTTGACTGGGTAATTCCTACTACTGCCGAGCGTACTAATGCTGCTAAGATTAGAATGACTGATAATGGACGAGTCGCTACTACCAATGAATCAGCAGAATTTACTATTTCTGTACCGCAGATAACCGTAGCTCGGCCTAATAATTCCCTAGAGGTATGGGTTATGGGTACAGAGCATGAGATTCTCTGGAAAGCAGATCCGGGAATTAGCGAGAATATACTTATTCAATATGCTCCTGATGGAGTAAGCTTTAACCCTCCAGTAGGGGAAATTGTAGCTAGTTACACTACACTTAGTCCTCCAGTGTCAAAGACTTACGAGGCCAATGAGTTTATTGAGGCTGGTGAATATTACTATTATAATTGGACAGTACCTATTGATGCTGGAGCAGCCAGCAATATTAACTCAGCCAAGATAAAGATTACTGATACCTTAGGTGGAGCAGAAGCCTGGCCAGAACTTATTAGGCCAACTGATGCCTCAGATAGTAACTTTATAATTTCATTAACTCGATTTCAGGTGAGCGAGCCTCATTCTGGTGAATTATTAGCACTTGGTGATAATAAAGATATTGTCTGGGCTGTAGAGGGAGAGTTGGTGGGAGATGGAGTTGCTGGTCCTTCAGAGGATATGTTAGTTGAGTTTACTACTCACCCTCAAGGTTCTTTTGAAGATCCTAGCTATGTTCATGAGATTACCAGAGTGAGCCAAGAGGCGTTTGAGTTTGAGGATGGCGATAGAAAAACCTATAAATTTTCTTGGTTTGTCGGTATGGATATTGTTAGTGATGAATTTATGGGTGAGAATGCAGTAGTAAGAATTACTGATACCGGACGTATAATCGGCATCCCGCCTAATGAGCAATATATTGCTCCCGGTAAGTCAGCTGCTTTTAAGGTATTAGAAAGACCTGAGATCTATGTTTTTGAACCAGCCGGTGGTGCTGAAGTTATTATGGGAACTCAGGCTTTAATTAAGTGGAATCACAATAATGGTCCGGTAGCTGGGTTAATATTTGATTACAAACTACCACCACTCCAAGCAGGAGATCCTGATAGATGGAAACCGGTTAGCGAATTAGAACAGCCTGATGAGAATTTAGCAGGACTTAGCTGGACTGTTCCTTCTGTTGATCCTGACACTGGCGCTATTTTCCAAGATGCATTTGCTACTGAGTTAAGGGCGACTGATTATTATCGTAATCCAGCTAATGAAGGTTTATCAGCTGTGTTTACTGTAATAGTACCTCAGATTGAAATTACTTCTCCTCAGGGTGATCCCGATATGACTATCTGGGCTACGGGTGACTTAGCTACTATTAATTTTACCCCTATAGGAGATGTTGATTTAGATGAGTTCAGCCTTATCTTTGAGTATACTCCTAACTATACCGCTTCTCCTGCACAATGGTATAGTTTCTTCCCTGAATATATTACTAAGGTTGATGATACCGAGTATACATGGCAGGTTGAGAATGAGGCTTTAGGAAGTAATGCTAAGATTTCAATTAAAGACGGTACCAGACCTAACACAATAGGCTATAGTGATAGATTCAGAGTTATTGCAACTCCTCAGATTACTAATGTTGCTATTACGTCAATTGTAGGAAATTTCCCTGACTGCATAATCGGAGATGCTATAAGAATTGACTGGGAGACTGAAGGTATAAACTTTGAAGGGTTTAATCTCGAGTATGCTAATGATGGTTCAGGCGGAGTTCCAGTATTTGGTGTTAGCACTAAGAATCTTAATGAGGATGTGCTTTCTAATGATACCCGTACCTATACTTGGACTATTGATGGCGCTGGTATTCTAACTGGTGATACGATTGGACTAAGGGTTGTAGCTGTACGGGGAGATGTTCAGGAGAAAGCATATGATACTAGCTTTGGTATTCAGGGAGGTTTTAGATTTGATGGTTCGGAAGCTGCGCCTAGAGAAAATGATGAGTGGACAACTAACGAGATGAGAACTGTCAGATGGCAAACAAAGGGACTCATTGAAGAGGTTAACCTATACTGTTCTTACCAAAGTGGTACTCCAGGAACTTGGGGTGAACCGCTTAATATAAATGGGCCAATAGATAATACTGTAGTTGACGGCGAGGGTTATAATTACTTTGAATGGAAGGTTCCTAACGAGAGAACTGATAAGAGTGAAGCTGAACCAGGCGAGAACCCTCGTACTGGCGAGAACAGTAATACAGTTATAATTAAGATTGTCCAGGTTAATCCTAATACTGGTGAGGAGATGGTAGAGGTAACTAATCAATCAGAGCCTTTTGAAATCGGTTGGTATGATATAACATGGCAGGTTCTAGACTATGATAGTTTAGTACATTTGAGTGGTTTGATTGTGAAGGATGCTCCACGGCCAGAGTATAATTATCCTGGATGGTATGTACCTGAGGGTGATCCTGATGTTGATCTTGAGAGGCTTGAATCGCCAACGTTAACTCGTCATGAGTATCCTTATGGAACTTATGCAAGTAGTTGGGAAAAAGATGAGTATCAACCTGGAGGTTTTGAGTTTGACGCTGATAGCGATAAAACTATTACTATCTACATGGAAAGTAATATTTCAGCTCAAATAGAGTGGCATACCATAACAACTAATTCTTATACTGCTTCTAGTGATGTTATTCAATTGCAGGCTTGGCTTGAACGTAGAGGTAAACTTCAGGGGCTTACTGAGATTGAGTATGAACGACATCGTGGGTGTGAGCTAGTAGTCTATGATGAAGGTGAGGCTACACCTATTACAACTTTTACTAAAGATAAACCTAATCAGCATAACGGAGTCTATGAGTTTACTTGGGCAAATGTAAGGGATTATTTAGAGCCCGGTAAAACCTACTTTATGAAATCAACTATACGTTATGGTGTGAGTGAAGAAAGCCCTAATATAGTTACTTCTGGAGGGATAATAGATATAACTATAGCTGCTGAGCAATACGAACAAGAACAGCAATTAGATACCATTGAAGATAAGGTAGACTTGACTATAGTTACTATGCAAGAGGAGACTGAAGAGATTAAAGATAAAGTTGATGATGCTACAGATTTAATTGAAGGTAAGATAGATGATGCTCGGGAGTCAGTCGAAGGAAAGATTGCCGAGGTAAAAAGTGAAACAGCAGAGATTTTAATTGCTACCGAAGAAACTATCCCAGAAGCTATTATCGAGTCACGGGAAATAATGGAAAGCATTATTAAGTCTGAGATATTAAATAGAGAGAGTAGCGCTAAGAGAAATACTACATTGGTAATACGTTACAGGACTTATGCTGGTGTAACACCAACTATTGATGTTTACGACTCAAGTAATGTATTGAGAATAAATAAGGGCATAATGAGTGCTTTATTAGCAACAATTGATGGTAAGATTGCTATTGATTCAACTGCAGAAGAGGTTGCTGTATATGAATATTCTGTAACCTTTGATTCTAGATGGAGTTTAGGTGATTTCACTATAGTATGTTCCGAGCCTACCTATGGTACTATGGATGCAATTACAATTACTGTTATGCGTTCAGACATAGATAGTCTTGCTGGCCAGGTAAGTGCAGTTTTAGGAAGTACTTCTAAGATTAATGATGTAAAAGATGCTATGCAGAGCTTGACTGCTCAATTTGGCATGGTAGAGAGAGCTTTACAAAATATGGGTTCTCAAATGACTAGTGGAACCATCTCTGATCAACAGGCTCAAGGACGGCTAGAAGCTGTATATTCAAACTTAGTAACTATGAGTGGCCAGATTAAGCAGCTTGGTGCAAGCAGCGATATAAACTTAGAGAAACTCTACAGTGTCTCTAAAGACAAAGCTAAAGACCTTAAGTATCTTAAGAACAAGACTCAAGAGCTAAAAGCGGTTATGGATCTTAACCAGAAGTTAATACAAGGTATTGCCAATAAACAGCCGGTATCTGAAACTTGGTATGAATATAAGTAACCATACTTACACCCCCGAGGTGTAAGTATGCGGGTTAACTGAAAGAATGCCTTTGCAAGAGTGTATTTTCTTTGTATAATAGATATATGAGACGAGTATTAGGGGTTATTTTATTATTATCTTTTCTTTTATTCTTTGTTGGCAACGCCAACGCAAGTATTGTCCTTAAATTATTAATAGTTAATCCTTCCGATGAAGAATCGCAAATTCTGCCGGTTAAAGTTTACCTTCCTAAAGAGGCGAAGCCAGAAGATGTAATCGATAAAGGAGATTTGGAAGTCGGTTACGATACTCAACAGGGCAGTTATTATATCTATGGACAATATGAGTTGGAGTCTTCAGAGGTGTTGGAGAAAGAAGTAGAGCTTAGGGATATCTGGGTTGTACCGGCTGCCGAAATAGATTCTTTGCACTCAGAAGCAGATAAAATCAATGATCTTCTTAAGAATACAGAGTTTTCCGACCGAATAAAGTTTTTATACAGTACTATAAACAAGAAACTTGATGTGATTCAAAGACGTCAAGGAATGGAGCAACCTAATCCTGAAGATCATATTTCCCAATACCGTTCTGACGTGAAGCTTATTGAGTCAGTTAAGACTGATTTGGCTGTAGCTAGGAGCATGCTAAATAAAGCAAAGCCTTTTTCGACAAAGGCGGTTTGGAAAATAATGGTTTTTATCCTTATATTTTTAGGTGTTTTAACGGTGAGCTTCTACTTTCTCTGGTTTAAACAAACTAAGCTTTTTGGTACTGAAGCCATACCTAAGCAAGAGACGGAGTCGGGAACTGAGGTAGAAGCAGAGGAGAAGGCCAAGGAGACAGAAAAAGGGTCTGAGGAAGATAATGATGACATAGAAAAAATCATACGTGGCGAATAAATAGTAATGGGAATTGTTTTTATTTTTGGTTCAATTATTAGAGGATTTAAAAAATCCTCTATTTTTTTACTATGTCTTGTTTCATTTCTTAACCTAGCCTTTGCCCAAAATATTGCCGGAGATTGGGCAGAGAAAAAAAGTCGACACTTTATTATTTATTATGATAGCGGAGTTGACCCTATTTATGTTAAGCGAATATTTTATAAGGCCGAGTCTTATTATAAGACAATTATTAATAGTCTAGGATTTCGGCGTTTTGATTTCTGGACTTGGGAGAATCGATGCAAAATATTCCTTTATTCTTCGCAGAAAAAATATTATAATGATAATGAGCGGCCAGAATGGTCAGCTGGTGAGGTAAATATTTGTGAAAGGATGATTAGTTCCTATACCCAAGGCGATGATTTTTTCAATTTTGTTTTGCCTCACGAGATGGCTCATCTTATTTTTCGGGAATTTGTCGGACAAAAAAAACTGATACCTCTTTGGCTTGATGAAGGTATAGCTTGTTTTTCTGAAACTAATAGTCGACCGGAGCGATTACGGATTGCTCGCAGCCTGGTTTGGTCGGATATGTACATTCCTTTAGAGGATCTGAGCAAGATGAATAATCCTGATTCGATAATTCTACCGGTTATTTTTTATTCTCAGGCTACTAGCCTCGTTGAGTTTTTGCTTATTGATTATGGAGCTGATGATTTTTTGGATTTTTCCCGCAAGGTAAGAGACGGGGAAGAGTGGCAAGAAGCTTTAAGGGCTGTTTATGGGTTTGAAACAGTAGCCAAGTTGGAGGAAGCTTGGGTTAAATATTTAAAAGATGAGAGTAAGAATAATAACTAGTAAAAAAGAGCTTTACGAAGGTGAGGCTAAACAAGTTGTCTTACCTGGCCGGGATGAAGAATTTTCTATTTTAGATTTTCATCAGCCGTTTTTATATAGATTACAACGTGGTTACGTAAAAATCTCAGGAGTAGGCACAAAACCTTCTCAATCCGGGCAATCATTTTTTATAAAAGATGGAATTGCCAAAATGTTGAATAACAATCTAACGGTTTTAGCCGAAGCATAGGAGTGTATATATGCAGAATATAACTGTAGCCATAATAATGCTTTTAAGTACTCTTGGGCCAGCTGGTGTTATTGGCAT
The DNA here is from genome assembly GCA_964634315.1 of uncultured Planctomycetia bacterium. GTDB lineage: Bacteria > Omnitrophota > Gorgyraeia > Duberdicusellales > 4484-171 > Susulua. The sequence goes on from CAZWIR010000001.1 coordinate 8,010, forward strand.
AGTGGGATATGCAGCAGTTAAAGCTGTGGGCAGAAATCCAACAGCGGCACCAAGAATTTTGACTTCTATGATCATTGCTTTTATTTTTGCTGAGGCCATAGCGGTTTTTGCATTACTTATGTTATATAATTTATTTAAATAAGGAGAGACGATGACAATCCCACTTCTGGTTATTCAAGTAATTACTTTTATATTTTTAATAGTCGTTCTAAAAGCTTTGTTTAATAAGCATTTAAATACAGCTTTAACAAGGCTAAAAGGATTGCATCAAGAGAATTTGGCTAGGGAGACTGAACTTAATCAGAAGATTAAACAGGCTCAAGAGCAAAAACGAGCTCAAATTGAAGAAGGCAAAAAAGAGGCTAAACAAATTATAGAGGTGGCTAAGAATGAAGCTGCAGGCCTGCGTTCAAATACTGAAACTGATGCTCAACATAAGGCTGATCGAATTCTCCAAAAGGGTAGAGAAGAGATTGAAAAAATTAAGAAAAATTTAGCTACCGATACAGAAAGTAGCGCTTTGAATTTATCAGTTCAGATGATTCAGCATACCTTTAGCTCCCAGGGCAAAGAAGCTCTCCATCGGCAATTTATAGAAGAAATTATTAGTGAAATAGAAGAGCTTGATAAGAGTAAATTTACTGTTAAAGCTAAGGATGTAGTAGTAAAGACATCTTATCCTTTAAACGATAAAGAAAGGGAAGAAATAAAAAAGGTGCTGTCTAAGAAGCTCGGTATAATAGTAGAGGTAGAGGAAAGTGTTGATGAAGAGCTTATTGTTGGACTTCTTATCCAAATTGAATCTTTAATAATCGACGGAAGTCTAAAAAATAGGCTTAAAAGAATAATTCCTCATATTAAAAGAATATAATGAAAGACCAAGATCAAAAAACTCCTAAACATATTTCGGCTTTAGAAATCAAAGAAGTTGGTGTAGTAAAAGAGGTAAAAAGAGGAGTAGCTAAGGTTGATGGCTTACCTTCTTGTATCTATGGCCAATTAGTTGAGTTTAAAGATGGTATCAAGGGAATGGTAATGGGCTTCAACCAAAAAGAAGTAGTAGTTATTGTCCTTGGTGAGGAAAGGCGCATAAAAGTAGGTGATAGTGTTACTACCTTTTCTGAACTATTTAATGTCCCTGTGGGTAAGAATTTTCTTGGTCGAGTAGTAAACAGTATTGGAGAGCCGCTTGATGGTGGAGGAGAGATTATTCCTGATAATCATTATCCAGTATTCAAAGAGGCCTTAGGGGTTATGGCCCGGGAACCGATAAGTGAGGCACTTCTTACTGGAATAAAGATTCTAGATTTAATGATTCCTATTGGTAAGGGCCAGCGTGAGCTAATAATTGGTGATAGACAAACTGGCAAGACCTCAATTGGCCTAGATACTATAATTAATCAAAAAGGTAAAGATGTGATTTGTATATATTGTTGGATTGGTGGCAGTTTTTCTACTTTTGAAAGTTTTATGCAGATATTAAAACAAAAAGGTGTTTTTCCTTATACGGTTTTTGTCTGCGCCCCTGCTGCTGCATCGGCAGCTGAGCAATACCTTTGTCCTTATACAGCAGCATCTATCGGTGAATATTTCATGGATCAAGGTAAAGATGTATTTGTAGTATTTGATGATTTGACTAAACACGCTTGGATGTATCGACAGATGTCTTTATTGCTTGAGAGGGCTCCTGGTCGAGAAGCATACCCCGGAGATATTTTTTACTTGCATTCACAATTGCTAGAACGAGCTGGACGCTTGAAAGCTTCTTTAGGCGGAGGAACTATGACTTTTTTTCCTATTGTTGAGACTTTACAAGGGGATATTACCGGCTATGTTCAGACTAATTTAATATCTATTACTGATGGACAGATTTATTTAGATACTAGTCTTTTCCATGAAGGATTTAAACCAGCTATAGAGGTCGGTTTATCAGTTTCTCGTATTGGTAGCAAGGTTCAGTCTCCGGCTATAAAGGAATTAGGTGCAGGATTACGTCTAGAATATGCTCAGTATAGAGAGATGTTAAGGCTTACCCGGCTACGCACTAGACTTTCTAAAGAAGCAACTCAGAGGATGAAGAGGGGTAAAGCCTTGGAAGAGCTCTTTACCCAAGGAAATTTTCTACCACTTTCTCAGGCTGAAGAGATAATTCTTTTTTATGCTTTCCAGAAAAAGATTTTAGAGGCTCTTCCGCCAGAATTTTTAAAAAGTTTTAAGGAGAAAATCATTAAGTTTATTGAAAAAGATGACCCTAAGTTAATTGAAGAGATGAATAGTAAGGGTGAGCTATCAGATAGTATAAAACAGAAGCTTGATGATAAATTTTCTTTTTTCTTTAAAAAGCTAATCGAAGAAACAAAGAAGGAAAAAAAGTAGTATGTTGCCAATAGGAAAACTAAAATCAAACTTAGAGTTTAACAAGAGTTTAGGGGGAATCATTGAAGCCTTAAAAATCGCCGCGTCGCTTCAGTTGCGTCAATTTCAAGAAAAAAAACCTTTGTATCAAGGATTTTTAAAGGAATTTAACGATTGTTTAGCAATGATTGAGAGTAAAAAGTCCACTCATCCCTTCTTTAGAGTCCGCAAGGACTTGCCCCGGTGTATTGTTGGAGTAACCTCAGATGAAGGATTTTTAGGAGAGCTGAATACTTTGATAATTAATGCTTTATTAGATCAACGTAAGTTCAAAGATAAAGATAAAATTGTTATTTTAGGAGAGCGCGGTGCTGGGTACTTAGAGGATATTGGTATTGATTGTGTAGCTTTTCCGGGGATTAAAGATGAGGCATCTCTTGGGGAAGTAGATAATTTAAAAAATTATCTGGCAAGAGAGTATTTAAAGGGAGGAATCGGTGAAGTTATAATCGTGTATCCTAAATTTATATCGGTTACAACCCAACGGGTTGATATCTTACAACTGATACCTTTTTCATTTGAATTAATTTCTCAAATTCAGGATGCCAGCGAAGAAGCTAAGAGGCCGGCTACGCGATTTGAGGACTTGCTTCTTGAGCCTTCAATCTCTGATGTCATTGATGGGCTTATGAATTTATGGAGCAGGTATATTATAAGCGATATATTTTGTTCAAGTAAGCTTTCAGAGCTTTCAGCCCGGCTTATGCATTTAGATGGCAGTGAGCAAGAGTTGACTCAGGTAAATAAACGTTTAAAACTAGAGTACTTTAGACATGTGCATTCAATAGCTGATCAAACTATTAGAGAAATCTCAGCCTCTAGATTTATCAGAAAGAGCTAGGAGAAATATGAGTAAGGTTGGAAAAGTAATAGCTGTTTATGGACCGGTAGTTGACGTGCAATTTGATATTGATGATTCCGTACCAAGTATATATGAGGTAGCCAAGACCTCTAGCTTCTATGGGCATAAAATAATTCTAGAGATTATAGAACATAAAGAGGATAATATCTGTCGCTGCATAGCTTTAGCTCCAACTTATGGTCTGCAAAGAAATTCTAAGGTTTTATCCCAAGGAGAAGTGCTACGTATTCCCAAGGGAGAGAAGCTTTTAGGTAGAATTGTTAATGTTTTAGGTGATCCGATAGATGATGCTGGGCCGATTGAAGTTGATGATTGTGATCGAATAGCTACTAGAAAAACATCTATGGTTGAAGAATTGAACCTGGGTGAAGATGAGGTAGTTTTAGGATCCCAGATGTTAGAGACTGGAATTAAGATGTTTGACTTGTTATTTCCTTTGATGAAAGGAACTAAGACTGGTATTTTAGGTGGTGCAGCTTGTGGTAAGACAGTTTTAATTTTAGAAATCATTCATAATATTATTGCTAAACAAAAGGGCGTTTGTGTTTTTGCCGGTATTGGTGAGCGTATTAGAGAGGGTAATGAGCTTTATTATGAATTTGAACGTACAGACTTACTTAAGCGTTCAGCCTTGGTCTTTGGACAGATGAATGAGTCTCCGGGAGCCAGATTTGAAACTGGCCAAACCGGAATTACCGTAGCTGAATCATTGCAGAAAAAAGATCAGGATGTCTTATTTTTCGTTGATAATGTTTTTCGTTTTGCCCAAGCTGGTAGTGAACTCTCGGCTCTTTTAGGCAGAATTCCTTCAGAGACCGGTTATCAGCCAACTCTTACCAGTGAAATTAGTGAGTTTCACGAGAGGATACGTTCTCGCAAAGATTCAAGTATTACCGCAGTAGAAGCAGTTTATGTGCCTGCTGACGATTTGACTGATCCGGCAGTTGTGGCTATTTTTGCTCATCTTAACTCAATTATTGTACTTTCCCGTGGCCATGTTCAAAAGGGGTTATACCCGGCTGTTGATCCTTTGTTGTCTTCTTCAGGTTTTATGAACCCTGCTGTATTAGGTAAGCGTCACTTTGATATTGCTCAAGTAGTCTTGCGTCACTTTAAAGAATATGAGGAGTTAGAGAGAATTGTTTCAATTATCGGTAAGGAAGAATTAGGCAAGCGGGAGAGGATAGTTTTTGATCGGGCCAGAAAGTTACAGTATTTTCTTACTCAGCCTTTTTTTGGAGCAGAGTTATATACCGGGAAAAAGGGCAAGTATGTTACTATTCCTGATACTCTTAGCGGATGTGAAGCAATAATTTCCGGTAAGGTTGATGCGATAGCAGAAGAGAAGCTCTATATGATTGGGGCTTTGTCTGAGATTTTACCTAAACAAGACGACGAGAAAGTTTAAAATAATAAATTAACTTATGCTAAGAATTGGTGAAATTCTAATCAAGAAAGGTGTACTTACTCCCCAACAATTGGAGTTGGCTTTAAAAGAACACGATAGAACTGGAGAATTTGTCGGTAAAATTCTGCTGAAGATGAAATTGATTAACGAAGAACAATTTCTTGAGGCAGCAGCTGAGCAATTAGACTTACCATTTGTTCCTTCTTTAAAAAAAATTGAAATTTCCCAAGCAGCAATTAAAGCTATTCCGGCGAAACTGATTTGGCATTATAAGTTTATGCCTTTAAAGCTAGAGGGAAAGGCCTTAACTATTGCTATTTCCGATCCTTTAGCAGTATGGGCAATAGAAGATTTAAAATTACAATTAGGTTTTGATGTCGAAAGAGTAGTTACACCAACTAAGGAGATTGAGGATACAATTCGTAAATACTATGGTTTAGGCGCTGCGACTGTTGAGGAGATATTAAAGGAGAAAGAGGCAGTTCCTAAGGTTGGAGGAGCGAGCCCAGTTCAGATAACTGACGTAGAGGATTTAGAGAAAACCGCTGAAGATGCTTCAGTAATAAGATTAGTGAACCAAGTATTATCAGAAGCAATAGCTTCTCGTACTACTGATATCCATATCGAACCTTATCGGGCTAGCGTAAGGATAAGATATCGTATAGACGGAATTCTTTATGACATTAGTGTACCCGATGAGATAAAGTACTTACAGCAGGCCATAGTATCACGAATTAAGATTATCTCTAATCTCGATGTTGTCGAGAAACGTTTGCCCCAGGATGGACGGGCGATAGTAAAGGTTAAGAATGAACAGATTGATTTAAGAATTTCGGTAATTCCTTCGCTTTATGGTGAGAATGTTGTAATCAGAATTTTACCGGTACATCTAGTATTCAAATTAGAAAGTTTAGGTTTTAGGCCTGATGATTTTAAAGCTATAGAGGAACTAATCAGTAAACCTCACGGTATTATATTTCTTACCGGGCCTACTGGTTCGGGAAAAACTACCACTCTTTACGCTTGTCTAACTCAGTTGAATAAGGAAAGTGTTAAGATAATTACCATTGAAGATCCTATTGAGTATGAATTAGAGGGGGTTACCCAAATCCAAGTTAAACCAGAAATTGGCCTAGATTTTGCCAGCGTTTTGCGTAGTGTATTGCGCCATGATCCTGACGTAATGATGGTTGGTGAGGTAAGGGACTTAGAGACTGCAGAATTAGCTATTCGTACTTCTTTAACCGGGCATCTTATATTTTCTACCCTACATACTAATGATTCTACCAGTGGTGTTACTCGGCTTGTAGATATAGGAATTGAGCCTTATCTTGTAGCTTCATCGGTGAATGCTTTCATTTCTCAGCGATTAATCCGGGTAATATGTCCTAATTGTAAAGAGGAGAAAAAAGACAAAGGGTTAGTGCCGGAATTTTTAAAGGAGAGTAAGATATTTTTTGGTAAGGGCTGCAAGGAGTGCGGGTTCGTAGGGTATAAGGGAAGAGAGGCAATCTATGAGGTTTTAATTATTGGTGATGAGTTGAGAGAATTAATTGTAAACAAGGTTTCAGCAGCTGAGATCAGAAAAAAGGCTAAAGAATTAGGGTTGCATACACTTTTTGATGCTGGTATGCAGAAGGTAAAAGAGGGAGTTACTACTCTTGAAGAGGTAATGCGAGTTGTGGAGGTATAATGCCTAAATTTAAATATAAAGCTAAAAAGGGAATAAATGAAATCGTTGAAGGGGTTATTTTTGCTGATAATGAGGCTAATGCTTCAAAAAAATTATCCGAGCAGAGCCTATTTCCTATAGAGGTAAAGCCTCAAAACTCTGATGTTTCTTCTAGAAAGGGTTTAAGTTTCCTAAAGCAAGATAAGGTACGTACAAAAGATATACTTTTATTTACTCAAAAATTAGCCACTTTATCTCGGGCGAAAATGGAGCTTTTACCTAGCCTTAAGGTTTTGTATGATCAAAGCGATAACCTAGCTTTTAAGAATATTATTTTAAAAGTATACAATAAGATTAAAGAAGGTGAGGTTTTTTCAGAGTGTCTGCAGCGTTTTCCCGAACTCTTCCCACCTTTATTTATTAGTATTATAAAGGCTGGAGAAGCAACTGGTAGTATGGGTGAAGCTTTAACTCAATTGACTAGCTTTATGCAGACCCAAGAGAGCTTAAAAGGAAAAGTTCGAGGTGCTCTTGTATATCCAAGCATTCTTGCTTTTATTGGGTGCGTTAGTATAGGAATAATACTAAATTTTGTAGTGCCACGGTTGAAGGTTATGTTTGTAGATTTAGGGGATAAAATTCCGATAATGACCAAGATTATTCTAAAAACCAGTGATTTTACTACCCAATATGGTTCCGGGGTAATTCTTTTTGCTGCTGTTGTGGCTCTAATTTTTTATTACCGGGGAGCGAAAATTTTCGGTAGGTTTTTTAAGCGGTTGCTACGAAGATTGCCAATAATTAAGAATCTTCTTCAGAATCAAGAGCTGGCAAGTTTTTCGCGTAGCTTTAGTCTATTGATTAGTCGAGGAGTAACTCCTTTGCAATCTTTGGAGATAGCTAGTTTAAGTATTAGGAGTGCAAACATAGGAAAGGAATTAAAAGAAGCTACAAAGATGATTCGGGAAGGCCAGAGCATATTTGAGAGTATGAGTAATTTCAAAAGTTTTCCTTCCTTCTTCATAAAGATGATAGAAATTGGAGAAGAGTCAGGAAGGCTAGAAGAAGTATTATCAGAGGTGGCAGATTCCTACAACAACCAGGTTGAAGAAAATATAGCAATGGTTACCTCTGTGCTTGAGCCGGTGCTAATTCTGTCTATAGGGGTGGTTCTTGGTGGTATTGTTTTGGCTATACTTCTGCCAATCTTTCAGATAACCCAGATGGTTAGGTAATTATGGGAAATAAAACAACAGCGTCAATTGAGATTGGACGTCAGCATATAAAGATTGCTGCTACTAAAACAGCCCTTAAGAAATCACTAGGTGGTTTTTTTTGTTTTGCTAAACCGATAGCCTCTCTTGATGATACTGCCATTAGCAATTTTATAGTCACTACCTTCGCTGAGCTAAGGTTAAAACCAAGATCTTTAGCCCTAAGCCTGCCGAGGAATTTAATTACTGTAAGAGTTTTATCTCTTCCTTCAGACAATCCTAAAGAAATTGCCAAGATGCTTGATTTGCATGTGGTTAGATTAGTTCCTTACAAGAAGGAAGAAATGGTGATGATCCACTCTATTCTCTATACAGACGAGGTCGGTTATACCAAGATATTCTTATGTATAGTCCATAAGGATATTTTAAAAAGATACCTCAAGATTTTAGCTGATGCTGGTTTATTTGTCGAAAAGATTTATGCTAGTTCCTATGGAGTATGGGAGTGGATTTTATCTAATTGTAGGTCGCAGATGTCACAAGATACTGTTTATCTAGGAGTAGATGTAAATTCCGATTATACAGAACTTATTGCTTTTTCTCGACAGAGTATGTTTTTTAGTCGTAGTATTGTTATTGGCCAGCAAGATTTAGCTGATAGTGCAAATATGACTAAACTAATACGAGAAATAAAACAGGCGATGATATTTTTAAAGTCCGAGTATAAATACAAAAAGCCAGAAAAGATTTTCATTTCAGGAGCGATTAGCCAATTGGAAACGCTTGGACCTACTTTTGAGAAAGAGTTGGAAACACCGACAGCGTCCTTGCCCTTAGAGCCTTGGTTGAATAAATTTAAGGCTAAAGGTGTCGAAGTTCCCAAGAATATTTCAATTACATCCTTAAAAGAATTTTTGGTGGATAATCCTAAGAGAGTTTCATTCTATGTTGCCGAGACTCAGGCTCGTAAGGCTTTACGTGAGGAAGTTCGGGATCTAATCGTGGCAGGTTCTCTTTTTATTTATATAGTATTTATAATTTGTGGGGTATTTTTAGGTAGAATTTATAATAGACAAACTTACTTGAAGACTCTTCAATCTTACTCCATGAATATTGGTCAGGGCGTGGGAGAATTAATCGGACAGTCCAAGACAGTAGATTTTATTAAGAAAGCTATAGCAAAGAGAAGGCTACCGCTTTTATTTTTTGACAAATTACATAGAATTATTCCTGAGCAAGTGGCTATTAAGCAGATCACCATGGATGGCAATGCTAAGGTTGTTTTGCGTGGGGAATCTAGCCAGCTTTCAGATGTTTTTAGTTTCATAGGAGTTTTAGAGAACAATCAAGACTTTAAAAAAGTTGAGACTAAGTATACTAGGAAGAAGAAGACTCGGGAGGGCGAGTTTACTAGTTTTGAATTAAGTTTTCTATTTAGCCCTTCTGCAGATAAAGAGGCCAGTGGAGTTCAAGCAAAATAAGGAGAAAGTTATGTTAGGTAAAGATAAATTGGGAGGTAGAGAAAGAAGACGTTTTGTGCGCTGGCATGGAGAAATTCCCGCTGAGTTTGTCATTTTCAGTGATGTGATCATTCCCGATGTTCCAACTAAGACTGAAGGGGTAATACGTGATCTTT
>CAZWIR010000001.1:17316-68165 GCA_964634315.1 uncultured Planctomycetia bacterium
TTAAGGACTTATATAACGAACAGAAGGAAGGTCTTCTATCTGGAGCAGTCAAAATAGGTGTTATTTTACAACTGGAGGGGCTCAAAGATTTGGTTAAAGCAATTGGTAGGGTGGTTTGGATGGGAGATAACGTTGAGAATGAGAGGATAAAAGTAATTGGTTTAGAATTTTCCGACATAACTACTGTTGTTCAAGATGCTTTAAGGAACCATATAATTAATCATTACGTAAAGTAAATGAAGAGATTACAGAGATTAATGAAAAGATTACCCTACTACGCTAAAGCTTAGTAGGACAGGGACAGGTAAAAAATTCTTTTATATGAATAAGAAGATAAGAAATTGGGGTTTAATAGTCGGAGGTGTTGGTTTTTTTGTTGTTTTTATCTTTTTTGTGTTAGGACCTTTGGTTGGAAGGATTAGATTGATACAAAAAAGCATAAAAATTGCTGAGCTTGAGGTTCAAGAAGGCTTAAGAGTACAAATCCAGAAGAAGGAAATTATTGAAGAGTATAAAAAGTACGAATTCTACTTAAAAAATGCTGGAATTTCTATACGCGAGAGAACTGGAAATTTTCTTAAAGAGCTTGAACGTACAAGTCAGGAAGCAAATTTATCAGTAATTAGCCTTACTCCATCTGAGATAGTAGAAGATAACCAAAAAATTGCTTATAGCGCTGACTTTAAGGCTGAAGGAGATATGGAGGAAGTTTTGTTTTTTTTCAATAAGATTCAAGAGAGTAAACTAATTATTAAGGTTGATAAATTTTCCCTTTCCCCTAAGGATAAGACTGCTACCGATTTAAAACTAGACGCAAAGATAAGTATGTCTTTGCCTCGAAACTAAGATGAAATTGTTCAATAAAAAATCTTTTACTTTAATTGAGCTTATGTTGACAGTGACAATACTCTCAGTAGGTGTTACCATGATACTAAAATCTTTTTTTACAGTCACCACTGCTCTAAACCGTATTGGCAACAAGATGATTGCTTTAAGATTTATCGATGCCCAGATGGCTCACTTTCACGAAAAAGCCTTGAATAAGGAGAATATTTTAGAGGGCGAGGCAGAAGGGGCAGTAGAATTTAGAAAAATCGGTTTCCAATCAAGAGCTTATCTTTCTCCGGTCTTTTACGAAAGAATAGAGGAAGAAGAGGAAGGGGTAGAGGTTAAGGATTTAAAGGAAATTAGCCTTATCATTTCCTGGAAAGAGGCTAACCGAGACAGGCAGGAGACTTTATCTACCTATTTGGAGGTTAAAGAGTAGAGATGAGATTGAGATCTTTTACTTTAATCGAAACAGTCTGTGCCACTGTTATAGTGTCTATTATTGCTCTCTGCTTAGGAGGAGTCTTTACTTCAGGAATTAGTCTTTGGCAGAAAGCTCAAAAATTAGGTCTTTGTTCAGCAGAAATTATTTTGGATTTAGAAGGAATTTCACGAAATTTTCGACAAAGCATAGATATACCTGATGTTCCTTTTTCAGGTGACTCTAAGTCAATAGAGTTTCCTACGGTAATTAATAATTCTATATTTAAGGTAGCCTATTCGTTTGATTCTTTTAAGAAAGCACTATTAATAAGAAAGATTGACTATGAAGATGTATTGGCTGATCGTCTTAAAAAATTTCCTCAAAGTAGTGTTTTTAGTGCTGATAGGGTACAGTTTGAGTATTTAGTATTAGATAAGGAGGATGATTCTTGTACTTGGGAAAACAAGATAGACGAAGATGAAGGAATACCGGCGATTATAAAAATGTCTATTGAGATTGATGATGAGAATATCGAAAAATTTATCTTTATTCCGCTACAGCGGGCCTCAAAATAAGGGAAGTCTTCTAATAATTACCCTTTGGATGCTGATAATTTTCTCTATCTTTGCAGTAGGGTTGTATAGAATAGTTTCATCTCAGGTAAACTTAGCTCGGCGCTTGGAAGGTTTAACTTTGTCCTCTCATGTTGTGGGAGGTTTTTGCAAGTTTATCCAAGGGGAGTTAGAAAGAGATGGTGATTCATCTGATAGTTTGTATGAGCTAGGTTCACCAAAGGAGGTAGATTTTGGTTTCGTGCACTTAGAGTATAGTTTAATAGATGAAGAGAGCAAGATAAATATAAATAAGATGCCAACTAAGTTTATTAAAGAACTACCTGGTTTAGATGAGGATACAGCTGTAAACATTAGGCAGTCTGTGCTTAGGCCTTTTCATCTTAAAGAGGAGTTGCTTTTAGTTGAGGGCGTTGATCAGGAGTCTTATATCGAGTTTTCTCCTTTTATAACAGTCCAGAGCAAGGGGAGGATTAATATAAATACTGTTTCAGAGGAAATTCTAACTAGTTTAGGGTTTGATGATGATTTAGTTAGGATTATTCTTAGCTTTCGTAAGGGTGAAGATGATCTAGCCGGAACAGAGGATGATGGAGTATTTAAATCTCAAAGTGCAATTGTCGACACTCTTGATAATTTTTACGGATTATCTGATGCTCAGGAGCAACAGCTGGCAATTGTTTTAGGTTGGCTTGACGTAAAAGGGGAAACTTTTTCTTTGAGGGTAGAGACAGAAGTTTTGGGCAAAAAGGCCTTTGAATATGATATAATAATAAATACCGAGAAAATAGTAAGATGGAAGGAGGGTTGATAAAATGAAAATAATTACACAGATTAGAAAAAAATTACCCAGATTTTATCAAGTACACCCCCGGGGTGTACTTAAGGTGGGTTTTACTCTTGTAGAGTTGCTATTAGTAGTTATCATAATTGGAGTATTAGCTGCTATGGTAGTTCCTCGTTTAACCGGCCGTTCCGAGGAGGCCAGAAAAAGTAGGGCCCAGGTAGACATAGATGTTAATATCGCTACTGGCTTGAAGATGTATGAGTTTGAGAATGGTGTTTTTCCTACTACTGATGAAGGTTTGGATGCTCTTTTTGCTGCACCACCTTCAGCAAGGAATTGGAAAGGTCCTTACTTGGACAGGAAACCTATAGATTCTTGGGGCAATCTTTATCAGTATAGATCTCCGGGCACCCATAAAACAGATTATGATTTATTCAGCTTAGGACGAGATGAAGTTGAGAGTGATGATGATGTAGCTAATTGGGAAAAGGAATAAAGTCTTAACTAGCCTTATTTAATTGTTATGAAAAAATTATTAGTTGTTTTTCTTATTGCAATGCTTAGTGTGACTTCTGGTTGTCACAGTCTTCGCAAGAAGTTTACAAGAAAGAAGAAGAATACAAAAGAACTTCCGGTTTACGTAGATTTCAAAGACTATCCCACTAAGCCTTTACGAGAAGATTATATTAATTATTATCTTTTTGTACGGGGTTGGCTTGATGATTTAGTTGAAGCTTTAAAGAAAGGGATTAGTTATAAAAGACAGCGAAGAGCGATTAATGAAGCAATAATGAATTTAGAACAAATAATTACTTTTTATAATACTGAAGGTAAAGATGCGGTTTATTCCATCTATGAAGAGTTGCAAGGCTTTAAAGAGGAAATGGTTAAGAGTCCTAATATGAGTGAGACCAAGAGAAGCTTTCTTATTCGTAAACTCCAGCGGCTTAAGAGGCAATTTGAGAGAGACTTCAATTATACTGATGCCGAAAAATGGATGGGCTAAGCATAAAGACCTTCTGCCTAGGAGATCTTTTTAATAATTGTTATCTTATTTTCGATAATAAATCAAAGAAAGCTTTTATAATTGATAGTCCGGTACCAATTGAGGAAGTTACTAACTTTATCCAAAGCCAAGAATTAAATATTGAATTTGTTGCTTTAACTCATGCTCATTTTGATCATATTGGAGGGTTAGACAGTTTGCCTTTTCCTTTTTATGTGCATCAGGATGATTTAGGATTGCTAAAAAATCCGCAAGCCAATGGTTCAGATTTTTTTGGTTCTTCATTTGTAGTTAAAAAAGAGCCAAGGTTATATAAAGAAAATGAGCCTTTATATTTCGATAAGCATTCTATAGAAGTAATCCATACACCGGGGCATACTCCGGGGTCAGTATCTTTGAAGTTAAACAATTGGCTTTTTAGTGGAGATACACTTTTCCTCGATTCAGTAGGAAGGACTGACATTCCTTTGGCATCTCAGGACAGAATAATGGAGTCAATAAGGGATAAATTATTAGTCTTGCCTCCGGATACAATTGTTTACCCCGGACATGGCAGAGTTACTACTATAGCTAGAGAGGCTAAATTAAATCCTTTTTTGATCTAATCAAATGGAAGTTTATTTAGAGACATTTATTGATTATCTTAGGGTCGAAAAGGGCTTAGCCTTTAATTCTATTTCTGCTTATAGTAGGGATTTAAAAAAATATACAAAACATTTAAAGAGAGAGGGTTTATCTGACCCCAAAGATGTTACTCGCAAGGATATTACAGATTTTTTATTTCATTTGCGCAAAAAAATAGCTCCGATAAGTATTGCTAGGATTCTGTCAGCGATTAAGAGTTTTCATAAGTTTTTATTAAGAGAAAAGATATCTGGGCAAGACCCTTCGGATCTTATCGAAGCCCCGAAGTTAGAGAAAAAGATTCCGAATTTTTTAACTCTTGATGAGGTAACCGAGATTTTAAAAGCACCGAATTTAAAAAAGACTCAAGGGATAAGAGAAAGAGCTATTCTAGAAATGATGTATGCAACTGGCCTGCGAGTTTCAGAGCTGGTTAAACTTAAAATTGCCGACGTAAACCTAGATGTAGGGTTTGTTAAATGTAAGGGTAAGGGTTCTAAGGAGAGGATAGTTCCTTTAGGAGGAGTTGCTAGCCGGTTTTTGGAAAAGTATTTTCGTGAGGCCAGAGATAAACTTTTAAGCAAGAAAATAACTTCCTATATTTTTCTTGCTCAGGGTGGCCGAGCTATAAGTCGTCAAAGCGTATGGAAGATGATGAAGGTAATGGTAAAGAAGTGCCGGATTAAGAAGAAAGTTAGCCCGCATACCTTAAGACATTCTTTTGCTACCCATCTTCTTGAACATGGGGCCGATTTGCGAAGTGTCCAAGAGATGCTTGGCCATTCCAGTATAACTACTACTCAGATTTATACTCATGTTAACCAGAGAAGATTGAAAAAAATTCATAGTCAATTTCATCCTCGAGCTAAATAAACATAAGGGAAGTTATGATAAATAGGTTAAAGAAATTATCACCACAATTTAAGAGAATTCTTAAAGCTTCTTCTGTTTTAGCTAAATCTTCAGGGTTTGGTATATATCTCGTCGGTGGCGTTGTTAGGGATTTAATTCTAAAGCGAAAAGTTTTTGATTTAGACATTGTTGTCGAGGGCAGCGCTATTATTTTCGCCAAAAAATTATCCGGTAGCTTGAGGTCTGAGTTTCGCAAACATCATAGTTTTGGTACAGCAGCTATAAACTTCGAAGGCCATAAGATCGATTTCGCTACGGCTAGAACTGAAACATATTCTCGCCAAGGCGCTCTACCGAAAGTTTCGCCAGCTTCTTTAGCAAAGGATTTTTTGCGTCGAGATTTTACCATAAATGCTATGGCGGTAAGTTTAAATAAAACTGACTATGGAAGGTTGATTGATCTATGTAATGGATTAGAGGATTTAAACAAAGGTCTAATTAGAGTTTTGCATCCTAAGAGCTTTCAGGATGATCCTACCAGGATATTAAGAGCTATAAGGTTTGAGCAAAGATTTTCTTTTAAGATTGAACCGAGAACTCTTAAGCTAATCAAGGAGGCCATAGAAAGCCAATCTTTAGAACTTGTTGGGCCTCATAGGCTTAGAGATGAGATAATTCTTATTCTAAAGGAACCGAAGCCTTCTGGCTATATTAAAAGAATTAAGGAATTGGCAGGGTTTTCTTTTATCGACAAGGGGATAAAGATAGATAAGAAGAGTTTTAGTTTGTTTACAAGGATTGAAAAAGCTTCAACCTATTATCAGAAGAGATTTAAAAAACATCGCAAGCCAGAAACTTGGCTCTTATATTTGGCAGCTCTTTTAATTAAGCTTTCGCCTTTGCAATTGAAGAAGTTTTTTCATGATTTTGGATTTCGAAAAGGAGAGAGAGATATAGTTAACTCTATAGCAAAGAGTATAAACAAAATAAAGAGACTTGGAGAGTACTCCAAGGCTAGTGATATCTATCGAACTCTCCAACCTTATAGTTTTGAAAGTATTCTTTTCTTTTATGCTTACTACCAGAAGAAGAGTTTAAGAAAAAATATAGAGCACTTTTTGGATAAATTAGTAGATATCCGTTTAAAGATCAAGGGCAGAGATTTAAAGGCGATGAATTTAAAGCCTGATATTTTGTACAATAAGATTCTTAAAAAAACTCTCTATTCCAAGATTGATAAAGGTTTAAAATCTAAGCGGCAAGAGGCTGAAGAAGTAAAGCGTATCTTTAGGCGTCAAAGGAGAACTTAGGAAAAGAGTTGAGAATTATGAAGATTTAAGCTATAATTTTCCTTCTTTATAAGATGGGTAGATAAGAGAAACTGTGAGGTTTAGAAATGTCTTTACGAATGGAAAAAGTTAATCGTCAGATACAAAAGCTGGTTATGGCAATAATCCAGAAAGAAGTTGATGATCCCGACATGGATTTTCTATCGATAACTCGTGTAGAAACAACCAAGGACTTGCAAGAAAGCAGAGTTTACTATAGTTTGCTTAATGAGGAAAATTTAGGTAAAGCTAAAAAGATATTCAACCGGATGGGAGGGTTTATTAGGAGCAGTTTGGCTAGGAAGATAAGGTTAAAAGTTTTACCTCAGTTGCACTTTATGCCTGATGATTCAATGAAGTATAGCGTGGATATTTATAAAAGAATAGAGGAGATTAAAAAATCCGAGGAGAAAAATGAGGAAGAGATTACTAAAAAAGATAGTTGAGAAGATAAAAGAAAGTAAGAGTTTTTTAATTACTGCTCATATGAACTTAGAGGGTGATGCTCTTGGTTCAGAATTAGCTACCTACATTTTACTTAAAAAGCTTAAAAAACGAGTAGTTATTTATAACAATGATCCGACACCGGGGATATATAAATTTCTTCCCTTTAACCGAGTAATAAAAAACTCGATAAAAGAAGATAAGTTTGATGTAGCCATGGTTTTAGATTGTTCTGATGCTTCTAGGTCCGGTGTGGTCAAAGACAGTTTGGGTAAGACTGGTTGTATTATCAACATTGACCACCACATTAGTAATACTAATTTTGGTGATATAAACTGGGTTGAGTCATCTTCAAGCTCAGCGGCTCAAATGCTCTATTATCTTTGTGAGAAGTTTAAGGTTATGGATAAGAATATTGCTATGTGTTTATATACCGGAATTTTTACCGATACTGGTAAT
Source organism: uncultured Planctomycetia bacterium (assembly GCA_964634315.1). GTDB lineage: Bacteria > Omnitrophota > Gorgyraeia > Duberdicusellales > 4484-171 > Susulua. The sequence goes on from CAZWIR010000001.1 coordinate 24,641, forward strand.
TTTACCTATGCTAATACTGATAGCCAAACTCACAAAATAGTTTCTAACCTGATGAAGTATAATCTTCATCCCCATAAAACCTACGAGATTATACATAGTTTATGTAACCCATCTGATTTACATTTTATCGGTGAAATTATATCTTTTTTAAAGTTTGATCCTCGAAGAAAAATTTGCTGGGCAACTATTACTAACTGGCAGGATAAAAATTATGACCTTACGGAGGTTGTTTTTTCGATAATGAGATTATTAAAGGATCCTGAAGTGTTTCTTCTTTTCAAAAAGGAAGATAAAAAGAAAACCAGAGTTAATTTCCGCTCTCGGGGTAGAGTTGACGTAAATAGAATTGCTAAGTTTTTTGGCGGTGGAGGACATAAAAATGCAAGTGGTACTACTGTTGAGGAGCCAATAGAAAAGGCTGAGAGAAAAGTAGTTTCTTTTATAAAAAGATATACTAATAGTTTAGGAAGAAAGAAAGGTAAACCAAGAAGGATAAAGTGACTAAAGAGGGAATTATTCTGGTAGATAAGCCTAGAGGGATTACTTCCCATGATGTAGTTGATGTTGTGCGCAAGAAGCTTAAAATTAAAAGGGTTGGCCATTCTGGAACTTTAGACCCTTTAGCTGAAGGGTTACTAATTATTCTGGTGGGTAAGTGTACTAAATTGTTTTCTAAATTTGCTAATTTTGATAAAGAATACCTAGGAGTATTAAAACTAGGTGAAGTTACCTCTACCGGGGACTCTCAGGGAGAAGTTACTAGCAGAGGAGAATATAAGGGCATAAGCCAGGAGCAAATAAAAGAAGCCTTTTCTTTATTCCTTGGTGCCAGTGAACAAATACCCCCGATGGTTAGTGCTTTGCGGGTGAAAGGCAAAAGACTTTATGATTTAGCTCGTCGGGGTATTGTAGTAGAAAGATCTCCTCGAAAAATTAATATTCTTTCTCTAGAAATATTAAAGATAAATCTTCCTTTTGTTGAGTTTCGCGTTTACTGCTCTAAAGGAACCTATGTTAGAAAGTTGGCTGAAGATATTGGCGAAAAGCTTGGCTGTGGGGCTCATATGGTGAAGATAATGCGTTTAAATATTGGACCTTTTAAAATAGAAAAAGCAGTAGCCTTGGATGAAATTAATGAAAGTCATCTTCAACAGATTACCCTTTAAGAGAGCAAAATGTGTAGCAACCGTAGGTGTTTTTAATGGAATCCATCTTGGGCATCAGTTTATACTAAAAAAAGTAAGCAAGGCTGCTCGAAAAAGAGGTTTGCTTTCCTTGCTAATAACTTTCGATGTCCCACCTCAACAATTTCTAAATAAAAAGAAGCTTTTCCATCATCGTCGACCGGAAAAGGAATTTATCGGTTCTCTGACTACAAATGATGAGAAAATTGAACTGGTAAGTTCTCTAGGCATAGATTGTCTTTGGTTTTTAAGAACCAAGAGATCTTTTTTAAAATTATCAGCCCAGAGTTTTATAAATTATATACAGAAGTATTTCAATATCGCAAAGCTCATTGTTGGTGAAGACTTTCGTTTTGGGCATAAAGGCGTTGGAGATCTCAATGACTTAAAGAGGCTTGCCAGTGAGCATAAATTTGACTTGTCAATTATAAGAAAAAAAGCCAAGAATAATAAACTAATCAGTAGCTCTTTGATTAGACAGCTTGTTCAAAAGGGAAAGTTAAGCCAAGCAAGTCAACTGTTGGGTCGGCGTTTTTCGCTGAAGGCAAGAGTAGTTAAGGGCAGAGGAATAGGTTCAAAGCTTGGTTTTCCTACAGCAAATATTTCTGTTTCTGATTATGTTATCCCTGCTTGTGGGGTATATGCAGCCTGTGTAATTTTAGGCAAAAAAACATATCTGTCTGCAGTTAGTATTGGAACTCTGCCTACGTTTGGTAAGAACAAAAATTTAGTTGTCGAAGCCCATATTCTAAATTTTAAGAAAAATATTCTTGGTAAATTGATTAAAATAGTCTTTTTAGAGAGGCTGAGAGCGGAGAAGGAATTTTTATCTTCTAAGGCCTTAGTAAGGGCTATTAGCAAAGATATTAAGCGTATAACCTCAAAATATGGTGCCTTCCTGACCTAGCGTCCACAACCCCTTGTGGTGTAAGCATTTATTCAACAAAAACCCTTGACAATAGGTGAGATTTGTTCTATATTCTTATTGTGGAGTAAAATGGAGTAAAGTGGAATGTGGTACGGAGAATATTTACACACCTTAGACGAGAAGGATAGGTTTATCCTTCCAGCCAAGTTTAGAGAAAAGGTAAAAACTCTAAAGAAAAGGAAGTTTTTTATCACCCGTGGTCTTGATGGTTGCCTTTTCTTAGTTTCTCAGGAAGCTTGGGAAAAGTTAGAGGATAAGTTAAAGTCGCTTTCTTTTACTAAGAAACAATCACGTTTTTTTAATCGTCTATATTTTAGCGGAGCTTCAGAAATTGATATCGATATTCAGGGGCGGATAACTCTTCCGGAATATTTAAAGGAATTTGCTCAAATTCAAAGAGAAGTAGTGATTATTGGAGTTTCTGATCGAATTGAGGTTTGGGGGAAAGATCGTTGGGATAAATTCTATCAGGAGAATAAAAAGAGATTTGAGGAGATGGCCGAGAATCTTTTTGAAGAATAAAAGGGGTGTTTTTCGTAATAACGATAATGGAAAATAAGGAGGGCTAATGACTAAAACAATTACTAAGTCCCGAGAAGCTTTTAGGAAAAACAACGAAGACAACCTTTTAGGTTTGTCTATAGTTCGCTTATCAGGATTTCGTATTTGCCAGCTTCTTAGAAAGAAATCCTTTAAAAATTCATTATCTGAGCGAAAAACATTAAGAGAGTTATTTTATTCTAAGGAAAAAAAATGATAATTTCCGAAATCCCTCGTGAAATTATGAAGAATGCTTATCATTATCCTGTTATGTATCGGGAAGTTTTAGAACTCTTAGATGTTGAGAAAAGAAAGGTGGTAGTCGACTGCACTGCCGGTGTCGGGTCTCATTCATATAAGCTATTGGAAGCTATGGATAAAGAGGGTTTCCTTATTGGTGTTGACCGGGACTGGAGTTCCTTGAATGTTGCTAAGGCTAGATTGGAGCCGTTTAGTGGAAGGTTTTCTTTAGTTAGAGATAATTTTGCTAATCTTGATAAAATCTTAAGCGACTTAAGTATAGAAGGCGTAGATGCGTTTTTGTTTGATTTAGGTATTTCTACTTACCAGTTAAGTGATTCTACCCGGGGATTTAGCTTTTTAAAAGAAGGGCCTCTGGACATGCGTATGGATAAAGATTCTTTTCTTTCAGCCTATGATTTAGTAAATAATTTAAGTGAAACTGAACTAGGGAATATTTTTAAGAAATTTGGCGAAGAACGTTACTCTCGCAGAGTAGCTTGCTTTTTAGTAGAGGCACGGAAGAATAAGCCGATTTCTACGACTAGTCAGCTCAGAGACTTGATTACACAAGCAATTCCCGGTAAAGCTCGCGCGGGAAGAATTCATCCGGCAACACGGATATTTCAGGCTTTACGTATTGCTGTTAACAGAGAGTTAGAGGCTATAGAGACAGCCCTGTCTTGTGCTGTATCACACTTACGTAGTGGTGGAAGAATAGGAGTTATTTCCTTTCATTCTCTAGAAGATAGGATTGTTAAGCATCTTTACAAAGATTACTCTGTAAATGGCATATTAAAGATTATTAATAAAAAACCTCTTATTCCTGCAGAGGAGGAAAGAGAAGAGAATCGGCCTTCCCGCTCAGCTAAGTTACGGGTGGCAGAAAAGATTTAATTTTTTGGCCTATGAAGAAAATTTTGCCTTTAATTTTACCTGTTCTTATATTCTTGCCGGTACTTCTGTATTTGCACCAGAAGGTTCAGCTTTATGTTGAAGCCTATCGCTTGAGTAATTCCTTTAGCTACCATAAGGAACTTATTGATAAGCGTGATTACTTGATGTATAATTTTTCTAAAGAGGCAACTTTGGCCAAAGTTAATCAATGGGCAAGCCTAAAAGATTTTACACCGGTAGATAAGGGCAGAGTAATGGCATTAAACATAAAAAGACAACCGCAAATTATTGGTAACAACAAGATAGCTTTATTTTTTGATCGAGTCTTAAGAGCTTCAACACCTACTTCAACCGCTTTAGCGAAAGATAAAAGGTAAGTAGTTTCTAAGAATTTACAAATTTTAAGAAAGAAGTGAGTAGAAAGTATAGTAAAAGGACAATTAGTGTATACTTATCCTTTGTTATTTTACTTTTTCTTATCTGCACAAGAATCTTTTATTTACAAGTATTTCGAAGAAACTTTTTTCAAAATCTTGCTCAAGACCAGCGTTATCGACTTATAAATCTTCAAGGCAAAAGAGGTGATATTCTAGATCGTCAGAGAAGAATTCTGGCTAAAAGTATTAGTTGTTATTCCGTTTTTGCTGATCCGGCTTTGATTGATAATCCTGAGGCTACTGCCGAAGCTTTTTCAATAAATTTGGACTTATCTAAGGAGATACTACTTTTTAACTTAAGGAAGAAAAAGAGATTTGTTTGGATTAAGAGAAAGATTTCTTGGGAGGAAAAAGAGAAAATAAAAGCATTAAAGCTAGATGGCGTAGGCTTTATAAGAGAGGAAAAACGATTTTATCCTCAAGGGAATCTTTCAGCGGCAGTCATTGGTATCGCTAATATTGACAACCAAGGTTTAGAGGGGCTAGAGTTAGGCTATAATGATTATCTAAGTGGTAAAGATGGTTGGGTAAGGGTATTAAAGGATTCAGCTTCTAGGGAAATCATTCTTTCTCCGCAAATAATAACTCCCCAAGAGGGCGCCGACATTATACTAAGTCTAGATGCTCAGATACAATATTGGGTTGAAGAATATTTAGAAGGAACTATTAAAAGCTTTAAAGCTGGTTCAGGAAGTGTTGTGGTAATGAATGCGCTAAATGGGGAAGTTTTAGCTTTAGCTAATTATCCTAGTTTTAATCCTAATGAATTAGGAAAAGTTTTACCTAAGCAAATGCGTAATCGGGCAGTTGCTGATATTTTTGAGCCAGGTTCAGTGTTTAAAGTTGTCACTCTTCTGGCTGCAGTTAATGAAGATAAATTTACTGACCAAGATAAATTTTTTTGTGAAAATGGTAAGTTCAAGATTCCCGGCACTATCCTTCATGATTGGAAATCTTATGGTGAGTTATCGTTTAGAGAAGTTTTTATGAAATCAAGTAACATTGGCGTAGCTAAAATTGCTCAAGCCTTGACCCCTGACGTTTTTTCTAGCTATCTTAAGAGATTAGAGTTTGGTTGCTTAAGTGGTATTGATTTACCAGCAGAAGCAAAGGGGTTACTTAAGCCAATAGATAAGTGGTCAAGGACTTCGGCCTTTATTATTCCCATTGGCCAGGAAATAGGGGTAAATCTTTTGCAATTGGCACGTACATTTGCGGTTGTTGCTAATGGAGGTTACTTGGTAACGCCGCATTTAGTAACTAGTATTTGTTCGCAAGGGTTTTGCGAGAGTGTACCGATTAAGGATAGGAAGAAGATTATTCCAACGTCGGCAGCTGATCGGGCAAAGGAAATTCTTATTTCGGTAGTCAGTGAGGGCACTGGTAAACGAGCACAAGTAAAAGGGCGTAAAATTGGCGGTAAAACCGGTACTGCTCAAAAATATGATTCCAAGATCAAGAGATATTCTTTTTCTAAATATCGAGCAACCTTTGTTGGTTTTATTGCTGATTTAAATCCGCCGATAGTCATTGGGGTTACTATAGACGAACCTAAGCGATCGCATTTTGGTGGAGTTGTAGCTGCACCGGTTTTTAAAAACATCGCTCAGAAAGTTATTAGCTATATTGAAGGAGCAGGAAATTGAGGAATCTAAAAATTATTGGTATCACCGGTACTAATGGTAAGACTACTACTGCTTTTCTTATTTATCATTTACTTAAAAAATTAGGTCAAAAAGCTTCGTTGATTGGAACAATAAAATACATTATTGGTTCAAAAGTGCATAAAGCCAGGCTGACTACTCCTAGTTTTATCGATCTTAGAAAAATTTTAAAAAAAATCAAAGATACCGACAGTAATTTTGTAGTTATCGAGGTATCATCTCATGGCCTCGTTCAGGGCAGAACTAAAGGTTTGAAGTTTTGCCGCTGCCTGTTTACTAATCTCAGCCGTGATCACCTTGATTATCACAGAACAATGGAAAGTTATTTTAGTGCCAAGAAAAAGTTATTCTTTCCTCAAAAAGGTGCACTGTCGCTTATAAATATAGACGATGATTATGGAAAAAAGATATTTAGAGGGTTAAAAAGGGCTTTAAGTTTTTCTATTAAGACTCCAGCTGATTATAGGGCTGAGAATATAGTTTTAGGGAAAAAAGGTTCATCCTTTGAAATGGTTTCCTCTCGAAAGCAATATCCAGTAAAGACTCATCTTTGCGGAAAATATAATGTTTTAAACATTTTAGGAGCAGTAGGACTAGTTTCTTCTTTGGGTTTTCCTGTCTCGCAGATAATAAAGGCAGTAAGTAGCTTTAAGCCGCCGAAAGGGAGGCTAGAGTCAGTAGCTTCAGGTATATTCATTGATTACGCCCATACTCCGGACGCTTTGGCTAAGACTTTAGAGAATCTTCGCGAGTCAGGCTATGAGAAGATTATTTGCCTTTTTGGCTGCGGAGGAGATAGAGATAAAGGTAAACGTCGGCTTATGGGGAGAATCGCCTCTTTGAAGGCAGATTTTACCTTTATCACTTCCGATAATCCTCGCAGTGAAGATCCTTTGGCGATTTGTTCTCAGATAGAGAAGGGTTTTAAAAAAAAGAATTATTTAGTTGTTGTAGATAGAGGTAAAGCGATAGAGAAGGGAATAAAGTTTTTTCTCCAGAATAAGAGGAATAATTCCGCCTATGCTAAAGCTTCGGCGGGTAAATCTTGTCTTTTGATAGCCGGGAAGGGTCATGAAGATTATCAAATCATCAAAGGTAAAAGAATATCTTTTAGTGACGAAAGAGTGGTGAGAGAATTTTTCCCACTAAAGGTGGGACAAGTAAAAAGATGATTATCTCAGATTTTAAAGTTTTAGAGAGAATTTTAAAACCGGAGAAGATTTATAATCTTTATCACTTTAAGCCTGTAAAAGGTTTTTCTCTTGATTCTCGCTCAATGGCTAGGGGTGAGGCTTTTGTGGCTATTAAAGGAAAATATCATGATGGTCATTCTTTTATTAAAAAAGCCATCGCTAAAGGGGCTAGCTTTATCGTGGCGGAAAAATACATAGCCACTAAACCCAAGGTTCCTTTTTTTATTATTAAGGACAGCTATCAAGCTTTAAAATCAATCGCTACTTATATCCGCAAAAAGAAGAATCCTTTCGTCTTTGGTATTACTGGTTCTCTGGGTAAGACTACTACTAAAGAGATGTTAAGCTTTCTTCTTCAACCTCACTATAAAGTTTTAAAGAACAAGGGAACAGAGAATAATCTTCTAGGTCTAGTGAAGACTTGTTTTTTGCTTCGAGATCAAGAAATAATGATTGTGGAATTAGGGACTAACGCTAAAGGAGAGATAGAATCTTTAGCTGGAATTGCTGTTCCTGATGTAGGAATAATTACTCTGATAAAGCCAGTTCACTTAGAAGGGTTAGGGAGTTTAAGGGAGGTTTTTGATGAGAAGGTTTCCCTTTTTAAAGCTAATCCTAAGATGAAGGCTATTTTAAACCGAGATGATCCTTATCTAGCTAAGGTACGAAGGCGAGGTAAGATTTACTGGTTTGGCAGGCGAAGCCGTCCCCTTGGGGCTAAGGCGAGGAATAACCACATCTTTGCTCGCCTAGTAAATAGATGCGGGGGGAATTCTACTTTCCTTATTCAAGATAAGTATGAATTATATCTTCCTACTTATTGTGAAGCCTTCATTAGTAATGTTTTAGCGGCTATATCGGCAGCAAAAGTTTTAGGCTTCTCCTTAAGGGAGTTAGTTGAGAAAATTAGGGATTATAAGAATTTTTTACCTCTAAGAATGCAAATTCAAGAACACAAGGGGTTTTCTATTCTAAATGATGCTTATAATGCTAACCCCTATTCTTTGCAGGTAGTTTTTAAAGGTTTAGAGAAGGGGCCTTTAAAGAAAATTGTAGTTATTGGCGATATGCTGGAACTGGGTAAAAAGAGTAGGCACTATCACGAACTCTTAGCCGGGCAGATTAAAAGAGCTAAGTTTGATTACTGCCTTAGTTTAGGGAAGCATACTCAGTATTTGTTTAAGAAACTTAGAAGCTCAGGATATAAAAAAGCCTTTCATTTTTTATCGCATAAGGCTATTGCTCAATTCATTAATAAAAGAATTGGCCAGAGTTTGGAGAATAAGAAAAGATATTTGATTTTTCTTAAGGGTTCGCGTAAGATGGAGTTGGAGAAAATAATTAAATACTTGAAATGATTTATCACCTTTTTTACCCCTTAACTAAGCACTTTTTTATCTTTAACCTCACTAAATACATTACTTTTCGTAGTGGTTGTGCCTTTATCACTTCTTTTCTTATTGTAATGTTACTTTGGAAGTACATTATAAAGAAGCTCAAACGTCTTAAGATAACCGAGAAGGTAGATATGTATGGACATGTTCGTCTAGAGGCTCTTTATGAGGAGAAGAATGGAACTCCTACCATGGGTGGTATTTTAGTTCTGTTTGCAATTTTCTCAGCCACTCTTATTTGGGCCAGATGGGATAATTATTTTATTTGGCTAGTTTTGGTTGTAACACTTCTTTTAGGTAGTTTAGGGCTATACGATGACTTTTTAAAGATTAAGCGCGGCAAGGGTCTAAGCCGTAGTAAAAAACTGCTTTGGCAGAGTTTGATTGGAATTTTACTAGGGGTAGTGGTTGCATTTAGTAAGAATTTTGATACTACATGGAGTTTTCCTTTTTTCAAGAAGTTAATAGTTGATATCGGTTATTTTTATATCTTTTGGGCTGCACTGATGGTTGTAGCTACTTCTAATGCGGTTAATTTTACCGATGGCCTTGATGGTTTAGCTATTGGTGCCCTAATTAGCAATGCTTTAATCTTCGGTTTTTTAAGTTATATCGTTGGGCACATGAAGTTTGCTAGTTATCTTCTTATTCCTTATATAAGAGGAACCGGAGAACTTACTATATTTTGTTTTTCTTTAATTGGTGCCGGGTTAGCCTTTCTTTGGTATAATTCTTATCCAGCTGAGGTTTTTATGGGAGATGTTGGAGCTTTGGCTTTAGGAGGAGCTATTGGTACAATAGCTTTATTAATAAAGCAAGAGTTTCTTCTTTTTATAAGCGGAGGGTTGTTTGTCATTGAGGCCTTAAGTGTTATTTTACAGATGCTATCTGTAAAATTTAGAGGTAAGAAGTTATTTAAAGCCGCCCCCTTACACCACCACTTTCAGGTAAAGGGCTGGAAAGAGCCCAAAATAATTATTCGTTTTTGGATTGTTTCTATTATCTGCGCAGTCTTAAGCCTACTCACCCTTAAGATACGATGAGAATTGATGATTTTAAGAAGGTCTTTATTATTGGCTGGGGTAAGAGTGGAGTTTCCTTAGCTGGTTTACTTTTGGGTTTAGGCAAAGAGGTTAAGGTTAGTGAAGTAGCAGAGAGTGAGAAGTTTTCCTCTGCGCTAATTAACGATTTTACAAGTAAGGGGGTAGAGTTTGAATTTGGTGGGCATAGTCAGCAGTTTATTAAAGATGCTCAACTGTTAGTTTTAAGTCCTAGTGTAGATTTAAATTCATCTTCAATAAAACAAATAGCTTTAGCCAATTGCATACCCTATGTTGGAGAGATAGAATTTTCTTCCTGGTTAACTAAAGCTAAGATTATAGCTATTACCGGCACTAACGGCAAGACTACTACCTCCGAACTTACTTATCGGGTCTTAAACCAAACAAAAAAAAGAGTTTTCCTTGGTGGAAATATTGGTACACCTTTTTCTTCCTTTGTTCTCGATACTAAAGAGGGGGATATAGTTGTTTTAGAGATAAGTTCTTTTCAACTGGAAAGTTTAATTGAGTTTAAGCCTTACGTGGTTGCTTTTTTAAATATTGAACCGGACCATCTTGATCGTTATCTGGACTTTAAGGGTTATTTCCAGGCCAAGTTAAATATATTTAAGAATCAAAATAGAAGAGATTGGACTGTTCTAAATAAAAATATTGATTTTCGTAGCCAAATTGAAAAAGTCATAAAATCTCAATTGGTTTATTTCTCACAGGAGCTTTCTAATGAGAATTTTTCCTGTGTTTATAGGATTGCTGCTATTTTTGGTTTAACCAAAATTGATTGCTTAAAGGTCTTTTCGGAATTTAAAGGCCTCCCCCATCGTTTGCAGCTAGTTCGCAAGCTGAATAAAGTAATCTTTATTAATGATTCTAAAGCTACAAATCCTTCTTCGACTATTTGGGCTTTGAAAAGTGTCAAGGCCCCGATAATCCTTCTTGCCGGTGGCAAAGACAAAGGATTAGATTATTCTTCAATTTTACCCTTTCTAAAGAAAGTAAAGAGAGTGAATCTTTTTGGAGAAGCCGCGACTAAGATAAGAGAGGCCTTAGGCTCAAGAGTAGAAACTAAAAGTTTCAGGTCATTGAAAGAGGCAGTGTTTTCTGCTTATGAAGGCTCAGAAGAGGAGGACACGATTCTACTTTCTCCGATGTGTTCAAGCTTTGATATGTTTTCAGATTATCAAGACAGAGGTAATAAGTTTATCGAGATTGTAAATAGTATTTTATCTTAATAGTATTATGAACTTAGGGTTAGGGAAATTAGTGCCCGGTGATTTAAAGCGAGAGAGAAGATTCCTATTTATAACTTTCTTAGCTTTAACTCTTTTTGGTATTCTTATGATTTATGAAGCATCTAGTCTCTATGCTTTTAAGGCTACAGCTGATGCTGCTTATTTTTTTAAAAAACAATCTTTCTTTTTTTTGATAGGCGTGTTCTTTTTTTCCCTAACTCTTCTGATAGATCTAGAGTTTCTAAAACGCCACAGTAAGGAACTCTTGATAATAACTCTTTTTTTCTTAATTATGGTTATTTTCTTTGGCAAGAGAGGTGGGGGAGCGAAAAGGTGGTTACAAATAGGCCCAGTTGGCTTTCAGCCTTCAGAACTGTTAAAAATTACTTTTTTGATTTATTGCGCTGATTACTGTTGTCGGAAAAAGGGCCTAATACGAAATGTTCGATTAGGGCTTATCCCTTTAGGTCTTGTTTTGTTACTGATATGTTTTTTGCTGATTTTACAACCGGATTTAGGCACAGCTATTTTCTGGGTTCTCTGGACTATTCTTTTTCTTTTTCTCTTTGGGGCCCGAGGAAAGCATTTATGGTTTGTAATTCTGGCTGGGACAATTGTAGCTTTTTTTCTTATAAAATTCTATCCTTATCGCTTAAATAGAATTGTAGCTTATCTTAATCCTTTTGCAGATCCTCGAGGATCAGGATTCCAGTTAATCCAATCTCAGATTGCTTATGGAGTCGGAGGTATTTGGGGGGTAGGTCTTGGTGAGGGCTTACAAAAATTATTTTTTCTTCCAGCAGCCCATACTGATTTCATTTTTTCTATTATTGCTGAGGAATTTGGACTTTGGGGCTCATTAGGATTAATTTTTGTTTTTTTTGTAATATTCCGTAAAATGTTTGCAATCGCTAAGTTTTCTCAAGATGATTTTCGCAAGAGAATTCTCTGGGGAATAGTTTTTATTTTTTTTCTCGAGATAGTAATAAATATTGGAGTCAGCTGCGGTCTCTTGCCTACCAAAGGGCTGCCGTTACCATTTATGAGTTATGGTGGGAGTAGTCTAGTTGTCCACTACATTCTCTTGGGTTTATTTTTCAATGCTTCTCGTCGAGAAGACAAGAGTCAGAAGTCTTTAGCAAAAACTTAAGAAGCTAATATGAAAATACTTTTTGTATGTGAGAGGAGTGCCGGGCATATTTTTCCGGCCTTAAGTCTAGCGGCGAAAATGAGTGAAGAGAATACTGTTTATTTTTTTGCTACCTCAAGTTTTCTTAAAAAATATATTGAAAAAGAAGGTTTTAGCTGTATTGGCAAAAGTCTACCCTTTAGAAATTTATTTATTGAAGGGTTTTGGCGTTTGTTTGAGGCTCTATACCTTATTTTAAAGATAAGGCCAAAAAAGGTTATTGGCTTTGGCGGAAGGGATTCATTTTTCTTAGTTTTGTTTAGCTCTTTGTTCGGGGTAGAGACTGCTATTTATGAGCCCAATGTAAAATTTGGTAGGGCTAATCGAATTCTTGCACCCTTTGTTGGCAAGATATTACGTGGGTTTTGCGGAGATGTAAGTAAAAAGAGCAGAGTTATCGGGATTCCCTTGAGGAAAAACATAAAAAGACTTGATAAGGCTAAAGCCCGGAAAATATTAAATTTTAATGCTGACCCGGTTGTATTTTGTTTAGGCGGTAGTCAGGGATCAGCCTTTCTTAATAATATATTTGTGGAATTTGTCCGAAAATTTAAGGGTAAGCTTCAAATAATCCATCTTACTGGTCGAGATAAGTATTTGGAGATTTTGCCTTCGTATAATACAATGAAAGCTAGGAGTTTTGTTAAGGATTTCTACTATGAGGTAGAGGTTCTTTATAGCGCTGCCGATATAGTGGTCTCTAGAGCTGGAGCTAATACCTTAGGCGAGATATCATTTTATCAGTTGCCATCAATTCTTCTGCCTCACCCAGAAGCTAGCGGGCATCAGAGAGAGAATGCCTTATATCTGGAAGAAAGAAGTGCAGCTATAGTGCACTTGCAAGATAAATTTTCGGCTAAAGACTTTAACTCCTCACTTAGTAGGCTTATTCAGGATGAGAACTTAGGTCAGAATATAAGGAATAATTTAAGTAAAATAAGGTTAGGGATTAGTTATGAGGACTTTAATAGCAATACTTACTTTTAGTATTCTTGTTAGTGCTCCTACCTATGCAAAAGAAGAAGGTTTTCGGCAACTGCGTAGTGAACACTTTATAATTAACTATAAAGAAGGGGTTGATAACTCATATGTTAGAAAGATAAAAACCACAGCTGAGAAGTATTATCGAGTTATAACTCAACAATTTAACTTTTATCGTGATAAATTCTGGACATGGGAGAATCGGGCCAAAGTTTTTGTAGCTAATGATCGGGATGATTACTTGGAAAGTTTTAATTGTTCTGCCTGGTCGGCTGCTTGTGTTAATTACCATGGGAAAACAATTTATACCTATCCTAATCAAGAAAAATTTATCCCGATTTTTGTCCATGAACTAACTCATATAATTTTTCGTGAATACGTAGGTGAAGGAAAGCTTCCGCTTTGGCTTGATGAAGGAGTTGCTGTTTACATGGAGGATAAGTACGGCCACACCTATAGAGAGGGAACCTTTTTTCTAAAGCAGAAGATAAAGGATAATACTTACTTAAAATTTTCTGAATTAAACCGCATAACGGTTAAGAGTTTAAGCAGTAAGAGCCAAGATGAGGTTAAGCTTTTTTATTTAGAATCTTTTTCGATAATTAACTTTATCATGAAAAAATACGGGAAGCATAAATTCTCTAATTTTCTTCGTATGCTTAGAAAAGGCTTAGGGGTAGAGAAGGCTCTAGCTAAGGTTTTTTACGATTTTAATGATTTAAATAAATTGGAGACGAAGTGGAAGGAATACTATCAAAAGTAAGGAATATCTACTTAGTAGGTATTGGCGGAATAGGGATGAGCGGTTTAGCCCTTCTTCTTAAGGGAAGAGGTTTTGAGGTTAAAGGGTCTGACAGAGAAGAGTCAACAAATGTAAAGATGCTGAGAGCCCAAGGCATTGAGGTTTTTATTGGTCACAGAGAAGAGCAGATCAGTAAGGGTATTGATATTCTTGGGTATTCTTCGGCAATCGGAGAAGACAATCCGGAAATAATCCAGGCAAAAAGAAAAGGCATAAATATCTTTAAAAGAGCCAAACTTTTGGCTGCACTTTCTCAAGGGAAAAAAACAATTGCAATCAGCGGAAGCCACGGCAAGACCACTACCACCTCTTTATTAGGGCATCTGCTTACTGCTTTGGGATATAAACCAGCAGTGTTTGTCGGTGGGCTACCGCTTAATTATTCCCAAGGGGCTTGGTGGGGGGATGATTATTTTGTTATTGAGGCTGATGAGAGTGACGGGAGTCACCTTGAGTTTGATCCTTGGGTTTCAATAATTACCAATATTGATTCTGAACACCTTGACTACTATAGGGGTATTGATAATTTAAGAAAAAGTTTTTTAAAGTTTGCCCAAAATACAAGAGATAAAGTTATAGGATGGGGTGATCAGCCTCTCTTAGCAGAGCTTATTTCTAAGGTAGGTGGTATAAGCTTTGGCTGGAGGGAAGAAAATCTATTAAGAGGAGTAAATTTTAAATTTGATCAAGGGTTTAGCTGTTTTGATTTATATATAGAAGGAGAGTTCAAAACTTCAATTAAAACGCCACTTATTGGTAAATATAATTGTCTTAATACTTTAGCTGCTCTTGCTTTTTTCTATTATCTCGGTGAGGACCTAGAAAAGGTTAAGCAAGCTCTGCTAAGCTTTAAGGGGACAAGAAGACGTTTGGAAGTTAAGGGCAAGATTAAAGGGGTAACCTTTATTGATGATTACGCTCATCATCCTGCAGAAATTGAAGCAGTTTTAAGTGCCGCAGAACTCTTGAACCCTAAGCGTTTGTTTGTGATCTTTCAGCCACATCGTTTTTCGCGAGTTAATTCATTAAAAGATGAATTTGCAGGGTGTTTTTCAAGAGCTGACCATTTGGTTGTAAGTGATATTTATGCTGCTAGCGAAGAGAATATTTTTGGAGTCAGCAGTCAAGAACTAGCCCAGCAGATAGGGAAGAATTTATCGGGTAGGGTAGAATATGTACCTAAAGATAAGCTTACCGCTGTTATTCCAAGTCAGTTAAAGAAAGGTGATCTTGTTTTAGGCTTGGGGGCCGGAGACATAAATAAGATAATGGAGGAAATTCGTAAGTGTCTTTAGGAGCAACAGAACCAGACAAGGATGTTAGTTTAAAAAACTATACCTCAATAAGAATAGGGGGTAAAGCAAAGTATTTCTATACTGCCGAGAATGTTGAGGAATTAGATAAGATTATTTCTGATATCGGCCAGGATTTTTATCTTCTAGGCAAGGGTTCCAATCTTCTTATAGCTGATTCTGTGATTGAGAAACCAGTAGTGAAACTGGGTAAAAAATTTGCTTACCTGAGAAAAAAGGGAGATTTATTGGAGGTTGGTGCTTCAACACCTCTTTCTTTTTTGATTAAATATTGTTTAGAGAATAATTTTTCCGGTTTAGAGAATCTCGTAGGCATCCCAGCTACAGTCGGAGGGCTTCTGGCTATGAATGCTGCTTCTTTTGGCCGGAGTATTTCTTTATCTCTTAAGGAAGTTGATGTTATGAATAGTGAGGGAGGAATTAAGACTTTAAAAAAAGAGGAAATTGTTTTTGAATATAGGTTTTCTTCTTTGCAAAAGTATATAATTTTAGGGGCGCGATTTAAATTATCTCTAAAGAAGAATTTAAGACGAAAGGTAAGTGAATTTTTAGAAAAAAGGCTCAGTACGCAAGATTTTGATTTTCCTAGTTGTGGGTGTGTTTTTAAAAATACTCCTGAGTTTAGTGCGAGCTTTCTTATTGATTCTTCTCAATTAAAAGGCCTAAAAAAGGGGGATGCTCAAATTTCTCCGCGTCATGCTAATTTTATCATCAATTGCGGTAGCGCTAAGTGCGAAGATGTTGATTATTTAATTCAGAAAATTAAGGACCAAATTTATAAAAAATATAGTATAATCTTACAGGAAGAAATTAAGCACTGGAAATAGAAGGTCAGTATGAAAACAGGGAATTTTAGAATAGGAGTTTTAGGCGGAGGGATATCTTCTGAGCGAGATATTTCTCTTGCCTCGAGCCGAGGAGTCTACAAAGCTCTAGTTAAGGGAGGCTTAAATGCAGTTTTTATCGATGTCTTTACTAATAAAAAGGAGAAGATTAAAGAGCTTCTTTGCAGTTCAAAGATTAATCTAGCTTTTATTGCTCTTCATGGAGAGTTTGGTGAGGATGGTCAGATTCAGGAGATTCTTGAAGAATTAGATATTGGTTATACCGGTTCAAATCCGAAAGCAAGTGCTTTAGCTATGAATAAGGCTGATTCCAAGAAGATTTTTGAAGCTAAAGAAATTTCTACTCCTAATTTTGTTGTTTTATTAAAGGGAGAAGATATCCCTAGGTATTTTAATTATCCTTTGGTAGTTAAGCCATATTCCTCCGGATCTAGTATCGGAGTTTCGATTGTCGATGACCAAAATAATCTCAAGAGTGCGCTTGATCTCGCCTTTTCTCATTCTAAGGGTGTAATTTTAGAGGATTACATTGAAGGTAGAGAACTAACAGTAGGGATTTTAGATGATGATCCATTAGCAGTGGTAGAAATTGTTCCTAAAAAAGGATACTTTAATTTTGACGCTAAGTATAGCCGCGGGGCAAGCAATTTTATCGCTCCGGCTCATTTAGATAGCGAGGTTGAAAAAGAAGTTAAGTCTGTAAGCTTGGCTGCTCATAGGGTTTTAGGCTGTCGACACTTTTCGCGTGTCGATATACGTTTGACTAGGGACAATCTTCCCTTTGTTTTAGAAGTTAATTCAATACCGGGATTAACTTCTCACAGTCTTCTTCCACTTTCAGCTAAAGTATGTGGAATAGATTTTAATCAGTTAATTTTTAAAATGGTGGAGTTAGCTTTATATGGGAAGAAAGAGAAGCAGAAGGTTTAAGCAATTTAATTTCAAAATGAACTCTAAACTGGCCTGGTGGTTCAGTCTAATTTTTTGCTGCCTGATTATTCTCATCGGCTTAGGGTACGCTATTTATACCGCCAGTGTGTTTAAAGTAAAAGAGACCGACATAAGATCAAATATGCCTTTGGGCAGAGGATTAAAGGAGAGAATAAAGGAAAAGTCCTTATTTAGTTTAGACATTAAGTCAATTTCTGCGAGCCTTTTAAAAGCTAATCCTGAGTATAAAGAAATTTATGTTTATAGAGAATTTCCATCTTCCGTAGTCGTAGAGGCTATCAAAAGGATAGCTTTTGCCCAAATAAAGGATAGAAGGTATTATCCAGTCGATCAAGAGGCAGTTATAATAAATGAAGGTAAACTTAAACCCTTAGCCGGCCTTATTCCCTTAGAGATTGGCGAACATAGGCGTAGCCTTAGAAAAGGCAGCAATGTTAAGAGTAAGGAGTTAAAGCTTGCCTTTAGCCTAATTGATGCTTTAAAAAGCGAAGGATTTCTTGAGTCTAAGAGTCAGGTGAAGCTAATAAATTCCAGTCAACTAGAGGCTGTTTATTTTATTTTTGCTCAAAAAGATTTTCAGGGACAAAACAGGTCATTAGATGAGGGTATAAAAATAATTATTGGTAAGGGTGATTTCAAGAGAAAGGTTAAGCTTTTCAAGGAGCTTATTACTCAAGAGCTTAAAGGAAAAATGTCTTCAGTCAATTATATAGATTTAAGATTCAAACGTGTGTATATGGATTTTAAGAGATGAGAGCAGTTTGTGCCATTTCTTTCGATAAGGATAAGACCTTTGTCTCCTTTGCGCGTCTAAAAGGAAGTCATCTTACCTTTCTTAATGAGTCAGAAGTTCCGATTACTGGTTCTGATAGCGATATTGTTCCTCTCCTAAAGAATAATCTTGAAACTATAGACCAAAAGATAAGAGAGGCGGAGGTAAAATATTCTTGTCGTTGCGATAAGGTCTTTTTAGAGTTACCTTGGGCAGTAGCCAAAGAGAAAAAAGTTGAGGATAGCACCATCCTAAAGTCTCGAAAAAAAATTGTTTCTGGAGATATTTCTCGAGCCAAAAAGCAGCTTGAGGATAAGTTTCTTGGTTGGGATGATTTTTGTATCCATAATATTATTATAAATTATGACCTTGAGGGAAATAGCTATGAAGAGCCGCCCTTAGGGATGCGGGCTAAGAAGATAAAGCTGCATTCAATGTTAGTTTGGATTAAAGATAAGATGCGTAAGGAGATTGAAGACCTCTTTGATAATGTTGATAGAAACCTCGGAGGCATTATCGCTCCTCAGTTAAGTAGATTTTCATCCACTTTTACTGGTAAAGATAAGACACAAGTTGTGGTAAGTGTTGATTACAACCAGAGTTATTTTGTAGCCAGGAGTAAAGACAACTTTTTTTTCGGTAAGGAATTTAATTTTTCTTTTTCTCGAGTCATTGAAGAGTTAGCAGGAAGATTTGTTCTTAAAACATCTTTGGCTGAAGACATATTCCAGCGCTATATTTCTTTTAAAGAGATACCTTATTTTAAAGAAATAACTGTTAAAAGAGATTCTGGGTATATAAACTTAAGCACCCAAACCCTAAACTCATTCATTAAAGACTATATAAAGAGCGAAATTTGCTGTCTTTTGCAGGAAATAAGAGAGGATATTTCTCAAGATGACTTTACTATTTCATTTATCGGCAGGCTAAACGCTAAAGAGGGTTTTTATGGTTCTTTGCAAGATTATGTTCCTTATCCCTTAAAAGTTCCGCTTCAAAGATTAACCGTGTCATCTTCCTATGGTTGTTTGCGCTATGGGGTGTTGCGTTTCCTCGAGCAAGATCATAAAACTAATCAACCAGTATTAAGGCGTATTCTAGATGTATATCGCGAGTATTTTTAAGAAGAAAATAAGTAGGTTTTATGATTGAGAAGAATAGAATTTATGACGATTTCCTAAAGAGCTTCCGTATAGCTCTAACGAATACCTCTGTTTATTTTAAAGAGCATCCACTTTTTGTAAAATCTGTAGATAGCTTAAGAAAGAATATTAATGTACTTATGCTTTCAGTAAGTCCTTTTAGGATTGGTATTACCCCTGATTCGTTAGTGTTTGGTAAGGAGCATTTAAAAGGGGCAAGAATGTATGAGGAGATGGCTACTTTTTTTCACCATCGGAAGGTAAAAGCAGTAATTTTTAGCCAAGGCGTAAACAATCAAGAGTTAATCTCTTTTCTTATTAATGCAAATTTATCACCTAAGGATATTTTGCTCAAAGGTGGTTTAAGTAATATTTTAAAAGAAGTGAATCTTAGGTATATTTTAGCTGAGGATTTAGATTATTCACAACTTTTAAAGGATGAAGGCGAGGATTACAGCGATATTTGGTTATTTTTGTTAAGAAAAAGCCTTAAACAAGGTGATTCTGAAAGAGTAAATGTTTTAGCTAACGATTTCGAAAAGGTATTGAAAAAGCTTCGAATTGGCGATTTAGCAGAAAACAAAGAGATAAGGGGAAGTATCAGAGAGCTTTTTGACTATCTTAAAGGCAAAGATGCCGATAAATTGTCACGGTGTTCTAAGGAATTAACAAAGTTAGTTATAAAAGATGGGGGTCAGTTAGATCAGACCCAGACCGAGAAGATCAAAGAGTTATTTAAGAATATGGATGCTAAGGACATTTCTAATGCTTTGCTAGAACAGCTTAAAGATGGAAAAAAGGATGATTCTTTAAGTTTAAATTTGTTTTCCAAATTCATAAATAGGGATAATCAAGAAGGAGTTGCTGTATTCTTGACAGAAAAGTTGGAGAGTGAAGAGCAGTTAAAGAACGACCCGAAGGTAATTGCTGGAATTAAAGAATTAGTTACTTCACCTGATTTTTTAATCTATGAGTCGAAAGTTTATCATGACAATCTTGCGGAAATTTTAGAGAATATTACCTTAAAGGAGGGTTTGCATTTTAATCGTGATCAAGTTGCAGAAAACTATCGTCTTATTATGCTTGACCTTTTTGTTTTAGAATTAAGCTCAAAACGATTAGGGTTAGTTTTAGCCGCTATCTTGGGTGAATTGGATAAGGCTTTAGGGATAAATGACCTAAAGTATGTAGAGAGTTTTAAAAAGGCTTTAGATAAGAAGAAAGAAGATCCAAATTCTAAATCTATTTTTGCCGAAATTAATAAGGAAATATCTGTATTTGTGGAAAAGGCTATCTTTAATGAAGACTATGCTTTTGATTTAGGATTTTTAATAGATGTTGTAGTTTCTAGTGGTACTGAAGTAAACTTCTATCTTGATAAGATATTCAAGGAGGGGAAAGTTAACCCGTATATTCTCAAGCTGTTTTTTAAGTTATTCCCAGACCAATTGTCTTCTTTTTGTGCTGGCTTGGATAAAAAAGTCTCTGATCTTCGATTTATCGAAGAGCTTATGAAAAGTTTAGTCATGATTAAGCCAGCTTTAAGTTTAGAAGTTCTTAAGCATATTTTTTCTTCGGCCAATAACTTCGTAAAATTAAAGGTTTTAGAAAAGATAGAAGAATTACACATAGAAGATGAAGGGTTCTTATTTTCGGTTATTGATAAAGGGGAATTTTTGCAGCGCAGGGGGGCTCTCTCACTTTTAATTAAAAATCCTTCTTCGTGTTCGAAAATTGCCCAGATACTTTTGGCTATTCCTAATCCTTTTGGATTAAAAAGTAAGATTATTAAAGAGAACTTAAAGCTTGTGAGTGAAGTTCCTTTTCCTGAAGCTAAAGCTTACTTAGTTACTTTAGGTAAGTACAGGTTTTTTTGGAATCGAAAGATACGAATAAAAGCTAAGGAAATTTTAAAGAAAAATGGGATTTGAAGAAACTAAACTTTTTTTAAAGAATTTCATGTCATCTTGGCAAACCGCTCGGATATATGGCGTTGAGCATAAGTTATTTTTAGAGTCTCTCGAGAAAACTTATAGCACTTTGCTAGCGTCATTAGGTGGTAAAAATGAATTAGTTATTGGTATATTGGAAAAGGAATTGGCTAGTGGAGAGAATATATTTTTCGAATTGAGTGAGAAAGTAATCCAGCCAATTACTCATCTTAAAAAGATAGATATTGAGAGAATTATTTTTCACAAAGGAGTATCCAAAGAAGAATTAATTAAATTTACCTCTTTTCTTATTACTCCGGTTGAAGAGATAAATCATGCGTCTCAAGAGTATGTTTCTGCTGCCGGAATAAAGAATATTGAGGTTGGCAAAATCAAGGCTCCAGGTGAAGATTCTTTAAACCAAAGTAAAGAAAAGGAAAATGAGCTTGTGCATTATAAGGTGTTATTAGATAGGCTTTCCCTGCTACTGGGAGGGTTGATTGACGGTGATGCGGTTGATAGCTTGGGTTTGAAATACATCGCCAACGATATTATGGATAATCTAAAAGGCGGGTATCAAATTTTTTCTAAGCTTAGACAAGTAAAAAGTTATGATATGGCAACCTTTGTACACCTTTTAAATGTAAGCATCCTGGCGATTTATTTTTCGAACAAATTAGGATTTTCACGTGATGACTGCTTGGATATTGGTGCGGCGGGATTATTCCATGATATTGGCAAACTTTATATTGCTAAAAAGATTATTCAAAAGGCCGACAAACTTGATCAGGAAGAGTTTGATAAGGTAAAGGGTCACACTGTCCTTGGAGCAGAGATCCTATTAAGGCATATAGATAGTTTAACAATCTTACCAGTAGTAGTTGCTTTTGAACATCATCTGAGATATGATTTAGGGGGTTATCCTAAATTATTTTTTCCTCATAAGATTCACATTGCTTCTTCAATTGTTGCAATTTGTGATGTCTATGATGCTCTTACTCAGAGAAGATCTTATAAAAGAGACTATTCTCCGGAGAAAATCTACGAGTTGATGATTAAAGATAAGAATAAAAGATTTGATCCCAAGCTTTTAGATAGTTTTTTTAAGGCTATGGGAGTTTGGCCACGGAAAACTATTGTCCGTCTTGAGGATGGAAGGATAGGCATAGTTAGACAAGTGAATGAAAATGATATATTCTCACCGGTTATAGAGGTAGTTGATGGCGGCCCAAAAGAACTGATAGATTTAAAAGTTAAAAAAGAGACAAAGATAAAACATTCGCTCAATCCTTTAGGAGAGGGTAAGGATTATGTTGATTTAACGTAGGTAGAGATATGCCTAGGCAAAGATGAAAAAAGTACATATTTTCCATATATCTGAGTTCGGCGGCCACAATAAAGCTGCTCAGAATCTAAAAGAAGCTCTTTTTTATAAGAATCCTCAAGTGGATGTTCTGAGCTTAAATGGTTTTGGTTACTTTTATCCCCGAGGAGAAAAAATAATCAACTCTATTTATATTACGGTTATAAAGCATTTTCCACATCTTTGGGGAAGGGCTTATGATCGTCGTAAAGTGATAAAAGCACTCACTCCTTACCGTAAAGCAATAAATAAATTTGCATTTTCACGATTAAATAAGTTGGTTATTCAACAGCCACCTAGTTGTTTTGTGGCTACTCAGGCTTTTCCTTGTGGTTTAATTGCTGACTTTAAAGCTAAGAAGGGTTTAGATGTTCCTTTGATTGCAATAGTGACCGATTACCATCCTCATCGTTTTTGGGTTCATCCTCTTGTTGACAGATATATTGTTGCTTGCCAAGAAGCAAAAAATGTTTTAATCAGCGAAGGCATTAGTGAAGAGAAAGTAAAAATTCTAGGAATACCTATATCAGTAAAATTTCTGACTACCTATCCTAAAATCCAAATTAGTAAAGAGCTGGGATTTGTCAGTGACTTGGATACTGTGTTAATTATGGGAGGCGGATTAGGTATTGGGCCAATAAAAGTTATTGCTAAAAAATTAGATTCTCTCAAACATGATTTCCAGATGATAGTAGTCTGTGGTCGGAACAAGAAACTCCATGATTGGTTCTTAAGGAAGGAGACAAAATTTAAAAAGCCACTTTTTGTATTTGGTTATACAGAAGATATCCATAAAGTTATGGATTTTGCTGACATCATCATTACTAAGGGTGGAGGGATAACTATCTCGGAAGCTTTGGCTAAAGGTTTATGTATAATTACAACCCATCCGATTCCTGGTCAGGAGGAGCGTAATGTGCAATATCTTTCTAAGATAAAAGCAATAATCGAAGCTGACCATGCTAGCGAGATAGGCGAGGTTGTTGAAAGACTGCTTATGAATAAGAAAGAAATGTATTCTTTAAGGGAAAGGGCAAAGGAGAATTCTTTTATTGATTCTTCCTTAAGGATAGTTGATTTAATTTTAGAACTGATAAGTTAATGTATTATCTCTACCTTTTTGGAAGCCTATTAACTTCAACTTTTTCCCGAAACGCTTGCTATTTATTTGCTCAATTTGTCTCGATAATGCACTATTACCTTTCCAAGAAAGATCGTGAGACTGTAGCCTATAATCTTTCTCCAGTAATTTCAGAGAAGAAAAAAATAAAAAAGTATGCTCAGAAAGTATTTATTAATTTTGCCTATTATTTAGTAGACTTTTTTCGCTACTCAAAGCTAAATCAAGACTTTATAAAAAAGAACATAGAACTAGAGGGTTTGGAGAATTTGAATAAAGCCTTGGCTAAATGTAAAGGAGTTATTGTTCTTACTGCTCATTTGGGAAATTATGAGTTAGCTGGAGCAGTTCTATCTCTTCTAGGCTATCCATTGTCAGTAGTTGCTCTTCCTCATAAAGATAAACGGATAAATAAATTTTTTGATCGACAGCGTCAAAGAGTAGGGGTGAAAGTAATCTCTACCGGAACGACTATCCGAAGTTGTTTTTCGGCTCTAAAGAGCGGAGATTTGCTTGCCCTTTTAGGAGATAGGAATTTCTCAGGTGCAGGCATAAAACTTAATATGTTCTCTCGGCAAGCTTATTTTCCTCGAGGAATAGCTTTTTTTGCCCTAAAAACCGGGGCGCCTATTATTCCTATTTTTTTGATTCGTAAAAATAGAAAGTTCTACCATTTAGTTTGTGAAAAACCGATTATCTATGATAAGGAGAAACGAGATGAGGTTTCGATAATGAAGAAGTGTAATCTGGTGCTAGAAAAATACATAAAGAAATATCCTCAGCAGTGGTACATGTTCCAGAGACGCTGGGTTACTGAGGAGTTAGAAGCTTAGTGAAAGTTTGGATTATAATCCCTGCCTACAATCAGAGATTTCGTTTAGCTGGTATTCTCGATGAGCTAAAGTGTAAGAATTTATCTATTCTAGTGGTAGATGATGGCTCAATAGATAATACTTATGAGGTGGCTAAGAAAAAAGCTAATTTTGTTATTAGAAATGAGAAAAATTTAGGCAAAGGAATGTCCCTAAATAAAGGAATCAATTACCTGCTCAAAAATACTGACTTTGATTATTTAGTTGCCATGGATGCTGATGGGCAGCACTCACCTTCAGATTTAGATAAGTTTTTGAAAAAGGCAGAAGATGGGGCCTATTTTATTGTTGGGGATAGGATGTCTAATCCTATTGGTATGCCGAAACTACGGATTATGACAAACAAGTTTATGTCTTGGCTTATTTCTCGAATAGCTAGACAAAAAATTCCCGATACTCAATGCGGATTCCGTTTGATTAAAAGAGAAGTTTTAGAGAAGATAAAAATAAAGACAAATAACTTTGAAATCGAGTCTGAAATCTTGATAAAAGCTGCCCGTTTTGGATTTCCGATAAAGAGCGTGCCGGTAAGGAGTATTTATTTTAAAAGCTTGAATAGCAGAATCAATCCCTTTGTAGATACAATAAGGTTTATAAAATTTATCTTACAATTGGAAAAATAATTTAAGAGGTGAGCATGATTGGAGTTAATGAGTTTAAAATAGTAGGCGTAGCAGCTTTACCTATTTTTGAATTAAGAGGGGCAATTCCATTGGGTTGTCAACTTTTAGGAATGTCGGACATAGGTAAAGTTTATTTTTTAGCTCTCTTAGGTAACCTAATTCCGGTCTTGCCTTTACTATTGTTTTTTAAGTATTTTTTTCATCACCTTAAGAATATAAAGTTTATCGGTAAATTATTTAAATGGTGGTTTCAGAGAGTAGAGAGAAAGTCGAAGCTCGTAGAGCGTTGGGGATTTTGGGGGTTGGTTCTTTTTGTGGCTATACCTTTGCCAATAACCGGAGCTTGGACTGGAACAGCAGCTGCGACTCTATTTGAGATTAAGGTAAAAAGAGCTTTTTTGGCTATTTTACTGGGAGTTGCCATTGCTGGTGTAATCGTAAGTCTATTAGTTAAGTTAGTGATGTGGCCCATCTCATAATATTTAATAAATAATTAGACATCTTTGACAAAAGTAATAAAATACTCAATATAAGGAGGTAAGAAAATGTCAAATTTAAATGTAAAACAGTTTATGGAAAAAGTCATTAAGAGAAATCCTGGTGAACCAGAGTTTCATCAGTCAGTGCAAGAGGTAGTTGAATCTTTAATGCCTTTTATTGAGAAAAACAAGAAATACCAAGATGCTAAAATTTTGGAAAGGCTTGTTGAGCCAGAAAGGGTAATAATTTTTCGTGTGCCCTGGCTTGATGATAAAGGTGAAGCTCAGATTAACCGAGGTTTTCGTATTCAGATGAACAGCGCTATTGGTCCTTATAAGGGTGGACTTCGGTTTCACCCCACTGTTTGTTTAGGCATTTTGAAGTTTCTTGCTTTTGAACAGGTAATCAAGAACAGTCTTACTACCCTTCCTATGGGTGGTGGCAAAGGTGGTTCTGATTTTGATCCTAAGGGTAAAACGGATAATGAGGTAATGAAGTTTTGTCAGAGCTTTATGACCGAACTTTTTCGCCATATCGGTCCTGACACAGATGTTCCGGCTGGTGATATTGGTGTTGGCGGACGGGAGATAGGATTTCTTTTCGGCCAATACAAAAGAATACGCAATGAGTTTACCGGAGTTTTAACCGGTAAAGGACTTAATTGGGGCGGAAGTTTGATTAGACCGGAAGCTACTGGTTATGGTTGTGTTTATTTTGTTGAGGCAATGTTAAAGGCTAAAGGACAACCTATGAAAGGCAAGGTTTGCACAGTATCTGGATCTGGTAATGTTGCTCAATATACCGTAGAGAAGGTAAACCAATTAGGTGGTAAGTGCGTTACCTTGTCTGATTCCAACGGCTATATTTATGATGAAGCTGGTATAGATACTGCGAAGTTAGCATTTGTTATCGAGCTTAAGAATATAAAACGTGGCCGAATTAAGGAATATGCACAAAAATACGGCTGTAAGTATTTTGAAAAACAGCGTCCCTGGAATGTAAAGTGTGATATAGCTTTTCCTTCTGCTACTCAGAATGAAATAAGTAAGGAAGATGCTGAAAACTTAGTTAAAAATGGTTGTATAGCTGTAGGGGAAGGGGCAAACATGCCAACAACGCCTGAGGGTATTGAAATATTCCAAAAGGCCAAGATTTGCTATGCTCCGGGTAAGGCATCTAATGCTGGGGGAGTAGCAACTTCTGGACTCGAGATGTCTCAGAATAGTTTAAGGCTATCTTGGACTCGCCAAGAAGTAGACCAGAGGCTCCAGGGAATTATGTTGGCAATCCATGAGCAATGTGCAAAATATGGAAAAGTTGGTGACCGCATAGACTATGTAAAAGGTGCAAATGTTGCCGGGTTTGTAAAGGTTGCTGATGCAATGCTTGATCAAGGATTAGTCTAAGCAAGGTTTGTTGATCTAGAAAAATACAAATCTTATTAAGGAGGAGAATTATGAAAGATGTAGAGATAGCAATGAATCCTAACAAGATAGTACGGTATTTGAGAAAACTTCCGGAAGAGTTTACTAAAAAAGACCTGATTAAATTTATAGAGAATAATAAGATTGAGATGGTCAACCTCCGCTATGTAGGAGGAGATGACAGGTTAAAGACTCTCAATTTTGTGATTACCAGCAAGAGTCAGCTGGATCGGTTACTTTCCGTAGGGGAAAGAGTGGACGGTTCCAGTTTATTTTCTTATATTGATTCAGCTTCAAGCGATTTATATGTCATACCTCGTTATAGGACTGCTTTTCTAAATCCATTTTCCGAGATTCCGGCAGTGGACATACTTTGTTCATATTATACGAATCAAGGAATTCCGCTTGCAAGTTCCCCGGAAAATATTGTTAGAAAAGCAGATCAGGCGTTAAAAAAGAGTACCGGTTTAACTTTGGAAGCTATGGGTGAGCTTGAATATTATATTTTTCGCCAAAAATCTCCCCTTTATTTAGTTACAGCTCAAAAAGGTTATCATGAGTCTGCTCCATTCTCTAAGTGTGAGAGTTTAAAATGTAAAGCCATGCAGGCTATTGCTCAGGCCGGAGGAAAAATAAAGTATTCCCATTCTGAAGTAGGCCATTTCTACGAAGAAAATCAAGAAATAGAACAACAAGAAATTGAGTTTTTACCGGTCCCTTTAATAGATGCGGCCGACCAAATCGCTATTGCCAAGTGGGCATTAAGGATGGTAGGACAGATGTATGGTGTTGCTGTTAGTTTTGCTCCTAAAATTCTTGTTGGGCATGCCGGCAGTGGACTTCATGTTCACACAAAACTTAGCAAGGCTGGGAAGAACGTGATGGTTGAAGGGGGTAAGTTAAGTGATGTAGCCAAAAGGGCTATTGCTGGGCATTTGAATTTGGCATCTTCTTTAACCGCCTTCGGGAACACTGTTCCTCTTTCTTATCTGAGATTGGTTCCTCATCAGGAAGCACCGACAAATATATGCTGGGGTGATAGAAACAGGTCGGTGTTAGTAAGAGTTCCTTTGGGATGGCGCAGTGGCGTAGACAGTATGTTAAGGGATGCTAATCCTCAAGAGAAAGAAAAAGTTGTTAGAGTTGACGATAAACAGACAGTAGAATTTCGTTGTCCGGATGGTTCTGCCAATATTTATCTTTTGCTGGCAGGCTTGGCTGTAGCAACCCGTCATGGATTAGAGATGAAAAATGCTTTAGAGTTGGCTGATAAACTCTATGTTGATGTAAATATTTTTTCTGATGAATATAAGAAAATCCAGGAGAGTCTGCCTCAGTTGCCTACTTCATGTCAGGAGTCAGCTGAAAATCTTTTAAAAGATAGGCAGATATACGAGAAAGATGGGGTTTTTTCTCCTGCAACCATTGAAGGGGTGGCCAAAAAGCTTAAGAGTTACAATGATAAGGAACTAAGCGAGAAGCTGCATGATAAAAAGGATGAAATTAAAAAGCTGATAGATAAATATTTTTATATTTAAAATATCTGCCTAAAAAAGCTACTTAAATGAAACTTGATCTTTCTGATACAAAAAAAATAATTCAGCAATACCGTAATAAAAAGGGTGTATTAATCCCGTTATTGCAGGATATTCAGGCTGTCTATGGGTATGTTCCTAAAGAAGCTATAGATTTGATAGCAAAAGAGTTATCCTTCTATCCCGTGGAAATTTACGGAGTACTGACATTTTATACCCAGTTTTATCTTAATCCCCGGGGGGAACATATTATTAAAGTTTGTCAAGGTACTGCTTGTCATGTTATGGGTGGAAAAGAGATCCTTGACTATCTGTCGGATAAATTAGGAATAAGTGAGGGGGAGACCACAAAAGATGGTGTATTCTCTTTAGAAAGGGTTGCTTGCCTTGGATGTTGCGGTATGGCACCAGTTGTTAAGATTGATAATGATTTTTACGGAAGATGTACGGTTGGGGAGTTAGATGAACTTGTAAAAAAGTATAAATCAAAAAAGGTTAGATAGATGGAAACAAAGATACTTATATGCATGGGTACAAGTGGAATTTCAGCCGGGGCTGAAGATGTGGCGAGAATTTTTGAACAAGAATTAAAGCATCATAAGCTGGCTGATAAATGTAAGATTATAAAGACTGGTGACCGGGGTTTATTTAGGGATGTGTTAGTAGATATTATTAGTCCGGAACTTGGTAGGATTGTTTATGAGTATATTAAATCTGAAGATGTATCTAAAATTGTAGAGAGTCATCTTTTGCGGGGTGAGCCAGTAGGAGAATTACAGGCTAAGGGAGATTATGAACAGTTTTTCTCGAGCCAGATGCGAATCGTTCTTTCAAATTGTGGGGAGATTGACCCCGAGGATATAGATGATTACATAGCTCATAGTGGTTATCAGACATTAAAGAATCTTTTTGGTAGGACTGGCGATAAGGTTATAGAAGAGGTAAAGAACTCAGGCTTAAAGGGTAGAGGCGGTGCCGGATTCCTTACCGGATTGAAGTGGCATTTTGCTAAGATTGCTGAGAGTGATGAGAAATATGTAATATGTAATGCCGATGAGGGTGATCCCGGTGCATTTATGGATCGCAGCGTCTTAGAAGGAGATCCTCACTCTGTAATTGAAGGGATGATTATTGCTGGTTATGCTATTGGTGCCAGTGCTGGATATATCTATTGCCGTGCTGAATATCCATTAGCCATAAAGAGATTAAACAAGGCAATATTGCAAGCTAGAGAAAGAACCTATTTGGGAAAAAATATTCAAAATAGTAATTTTTCGTTTGATATTAATATAAAAGAAGGTGCTGGTGCATTTGTTTGTGGTGAGGAGACAGCTCTTATAGCGTCTATTGAAGGACGTCGGGGTATGCCAAAGCCTAGGCCACCATTTCCTGCGCAAGAAGGGTTATGGGGCAAACCTACTCTGATTAATAACGTAGAAACATTCGCTAATGTAAGGCATATTATTGCAAAAGGCGCAGAGTGGTTTTCTGGGATAGGTTCTGAAAATAGCAAGGGCACAAAGGTTTTTGCTCTGGCCGGAAAAGTTAAAAATACCGGTTTGGTGGAAGTGCCTATGGGTACGACAATTCGTCAACTTATATATGGTCCTGGTGGCGGAATGGTGAATAAAAATATAGGCTTTAAAGGTGTGCAGATTGGTGGCCCATCAGGCGGATGTCTTCCCGAAAGTCTCTTAGATACACCTATTGATTTTGAATCTATTACCAAGACCGGTGCGATTATGGGTTCTGGTGGTATGGTTGTAATGGATAAACTTACCTGTATGGTTGATATAGCAAAATTCTTTTTAAACTTTACTGTAGCCGAATCATGTGGTAAGTGCGTACCTTGCAGGGTTGGCTTAAAAAGGATGTTGGAAGTTCTTGAAGATATTACTGAAGGTAAGGGCAGACAGGAACATATTAAGTTTCTGCAAGAGATGTCGGTTACTATAAAAGATACTGCTCTTTGTGGGCTCGGTAATACAGCCCCCAATCCAGTGTTGACAACTATGAGGTATTTTTTAGATGAATATAAAATTCATATAGCAGAGAAGGCCTGTCCTTCTCACGTATGTTTAGAACTTTTAAAATTCGAGGTTATTAATGATAAGTGTGCTAAATGTGGAAAGTGTTTTGGAGTTTGTCCAGTTGGTGCTATTGATTGGAAGAAGAAAGAGTACGCAAAGATAAATAAAGAAAAATGTATAAAATGCAAGGCATGCATCAATGCCTGTCCATTTATGGCAATAGAATGATTAACTTAACTATTAATAATACAAAGATAAAGGTAAAAGAAGGTAGGACAGTGCTTGAGGCAGCGCTTGATGCTGGGATATATGTGCCTAATTTATGTTATCATCCCGATATATCTCCTATAGGCGCATGTCGCTTATGTATTGTCGAAATTGATGGCATGAGGGGATTTCCGACTTCTTGTACTACAACGGTAAGAGATGGGATGGTTGTTCATACTAATACCCCAAGAGTCCAAGAATTAAGAAAGGACATTATTTGGTTTATTTTGAGCGAACACCCAGCAGAAATAGATAAGTCATCTCAGCTAAAAAAGGTTGTTGATTGGGTAGGAATAAAGAATCCTCTTACCGGTTATGTTCCACATATAAGAAATTTACCGATAATTACAAGTGAACCTTTATTTATTAAGGATCTTGACCGGTGTATTTTATGCGGCCGTTGCGTCAGTATGTGCCAAGAGGTAAGAAATGTCGGGGCTATAGGGTTTGTAAACCGTGGTATAAATACGATTATAGGAACTAGTTGTAACCTAGGCATGGGAGAAGCTGGTTGTAAATTCTGTACGGCTTGTGTGGAAGTATGTCCTTCAGGGGCATTAGTCGATAAAAATAAGTTTGAACAAAAGGATCGCGAGAAAGTTCTTCTTCCCTGTAAAGATGCGTGCCCTGCCGGGATAGATATCCCGAGATATATAAGGTTAATTGCTGAAGGAAGGTTCCAGGATTCTTTGGAAGTGATTAGAGAGACTGTTCCATTCCCCTATATTTTAGGATGTGTATGTCATCATCCTTGTGAAGAAGTCTGTCGCAGGAGCGAAGTCAATGAGACTATGTCTATACGAGAACTAAAGAGGTTTGTGGCTAAGCAGGATTCAGGTAGGTGGAGATCAAAAATTAAGATTGCAGCCGATACAGGTAAAAAAGTTGCTATTGTTGGTTCTGGTCCTTGTGGGTTAACTGCTGCTTGGTTTCTTAGGCAATCCGGCCATTCTGTAACGGTATTTGAAGCTTTGTCAAAACCAGGTGGGATGATGAAAATAGGTATTCCTGATTACAGGTTGCCGGTAGAGGTTTTAAACCGTGAGATTAAAGACATAGAAAATATTGGAGTGATAATAAAGACTAATACAAAAATAGAATCACTTGATAAACTTTTTAATCAGGGATTTGATGCAATACTTCTGGCTCTAGGTGCTCAAAAAGGAGTAAAAATGGGTATTCCTGGTGAGAATGATCCGCGGGTTCTTGATGGGATTTCTGTATTACAGTCTATAAATCTCGGAGAAAAAGTGAAGTTCTCGGGTAAGTTAGCTGTTGTTGGTGGAGGAAACGTAGCCGTGGATGTAGCAAGGAGTGCACTAAGGGTCGGAGCTGAGAAAGTTAGTATTTTATATCGACGGACTCGAGAGGAAATGCCGGCATATTCAGAAGAAATAGAAGAAGCACTTAAGGAAGGGGTAGAGATAAATTTTCTTTTAACCCCACAAAAAGTTTTACCTGGATCTGGGAAGCTGAAAATAGAATGTATTCGAATGGAGTTGGGTGAACCGGATTCAAGCGGAAGAAGCCGTCCAGAGCCAGTTAAGGGTAGTGAATTTATAATCGAGGTTAATAAATTGATAATGGCTATTGGTCAAAAATACGTTGTTCCTGCTGAGTTTAATATTGAAACAGACAGAAAAGGAAAAATTAACGTGGATCAAGATACCCTTGCTTGTTCAAAGAAAGGAGTATTTTCAGGTGGTGATGTAGTAAGTGGTCCGGCTTCTGTTATTGAAGCAATTAACGCTGGCAGAAATGTTGCAATCTCTATAGATGAATATTTGGGGGGGAAAGGACAGATTGAGCAAAGATTAATCCCTGAAGAGAAAGAAAGTCCTTGTTTAGGGAGAGAGGAAGGTTTTGCCTGCCGAGCGAGAGCTAAGATGACAATGCTTCCTGTTAACAGGAGATTGCATAACTTTTCCCAGGTAGAATATGGTTTTGACGAAAAGACAGCAGTGGAAGAAGCAAAAAGATGTTTGAAGTGCCAGTTGCGACTGGGGATGTCTAAGTCTGTTCTGCCTTTCTAAGGTAAGGGGGCTAGCTTTTTGTTTTTGTGTCTTGTTTTTAAAAAGTTTTTCTTGACTAATCGCTAAAAATGCTGGATAATTATTTTCAATGTGGATAAAAGCGTTCCTTTGCTAACAATGAAGTGAAGGGACGCTTTTTCTATTTTTAAAGGAGGAGGGCTATGCCGCGATACGAGGATATTAAAAAAGTTTTAATTATTGGCTCGGGTCCGATAATTATAGGGCAAGCCTGTGAGTTTGATTATTCTGGCACTCAGGCCTGTAAAGCCTTGAAGGAAGAGGGCTATGAAGTTGTTTTGGCTAACTCTAATCCGGCGACTATTATGACTGATCCTGGTACGGCGGATAAAACCTACATTGAACCTCTTACCGTTGAGAGTCTAGAGAAGATTATTGAGAAAGAGAGACCTGATGCTCTTTTGCCTAACTTAGGTGGTCAAACCGGTCTTAATTTATCTTTGAGTCTTTATAAATCTGGAGTTTTAAAGAAGTATCGGGTTAAAATGATTGGCGTTAAGGCTGACGTTATTGAACGTGGAGAAGACCGTCTTGTTTTTAAAGAGACAATGAAGAAGTTAGGTATCCCTCTTCCTAAATCTGAAATTAGTCATTCGGTTGAAGAAGCTGAGGTGATAGCTTCTAGAATAGGCTATCCGGTAGTATTACGCCCAGCCTATACAATGGGCGGAACTGGCGGAGGAATCGCTTATAATGTAGAAGAGCTAAGAGTTATTGTTACTCGGGGATTAGCAGTGAGCATTGTTCATCAAGTTTTAGTTGAACAGGCAGTAATCGGCTGGGAAGAACTAGAGCTAGAAGTTGTAAGGGACCATAAAGGTGCGAAGATTACTGTATGTTTTATAGAGAATATTGATGCCATGGGTGTACATACTGGAGATAGTTTTTGCTCTGCTCCAATGCTTACCGTAAAAAAGGAGATACAAGAAAAGTTACAAGATTATTCTTACCGGATAGTAGATGCAATTGGCGTTATTGGTGGGACTAATGTTCAATTTGCCTATAATCCTAAAGATGATCGCATAGTAGTTATTGAGATTAATCCTAGGACATCCCGCTCTTCAGCTTTGGCTTCAAAAGCAACTGGTTTTCCAATTGCCCGCATTTCAACAAAGTTAGCTGTCGGATTATCAATGGATGAGATTCCTTATTGGAAGGAAGGAACTTTAGAGAAGTATGAACCTAGCGGTGATTATGTGGTTATTAAGTTTGCTCGCTGGGCATTTGAGAAGTTTCCTCAAGCAAAAGATATTTTAGGGACTCAAATGAAGGCAGTTGGTGAGGTAATGAGTATAGGAAAAACATTTAAGGAGTCTTTCCAAAAGTCCATCCGTTCTTTAGAAATAGGTCGGGCTGGTTTAGGGGTTGAGGAATTCAAAGCTTTCCCGATAGAAAAATTAAAAGGAAAGCTAAGCGTGCCTTCAAGCGAGCGTATATTTTTAATTTATGAGGCTTTGCGTAGGGGGTTTTTAGTTGAAGAGCTTCACAAAGTAACTCATATCCATTCGTGGTTTCTTAATGAGATGAAGGAGTTAGCTGATTTTGAAGAGGAGATAATTAAGAATAAGTGGAAGGACTTGCCTGATCAGAAGTTAATTAAAGCAAAAGAGCTAGGG
This sequence comes from uncultured Planctomycetia bacterium, assembly GCA_964634315.1. Lineage (GTDB taxonomy): Bacteria > Omnitrophota > Gorgyraeia > Duberdicusellales > 4484-171 > Susulua. The sequence goes on from CAZWIR010000001.1 coordinate 58,715, forward strand.
TTTTCAGACAAATACCTATCTCAAATTTTTAGGGTAAAAGAAAAAGAAGTAAGAGAGAAGAGGTTGGCTATTGGGAAGATCGAGTGCTATGACGCGATTCCGGTTAGTGGGGTAGAAAACGCAGCTTATTATTATTCAACATATATTGGAGAGGATAAGGTGTCAGTATCACCGAATAAAAAAATATTAATCATAGGTGGTGGGCCTAACAGGATTGGCCAGGGAATAGAGTTTGACTATACTTGTGTTCATGCAGCCTTTGCTTTGCGGGATGAAGGATATGAGTCGGTTATGGTAAATTGCAATCCCGAAACAGTGTCTACTGACTACGATACTTCCAATAAACTTTATTTTGAACCCTTAACTATAGAAGATGTATTAAGCATCTATGAAAAAGAAAAACCAGAAGGTGTTATTGTTCAGTTTGGTGGACAAACGCCATTAAATATTGCTCAGCAACTAAAAGATAACGGAGTAAATATTTTAGGTACAACGCCAGAGAATATTCGTTTAGCAGAAGATAGAGAATACTTCAGAGAGAGGATGATTGCCTTGAACATTCCCCAACCCGAGAGCGGTATAGCTCGGTCAGTGGCGGAGGCTGTAAAAATTGCCAATAAAATAGGGTACCCACTTATGGTTCGTCCTTCTTTTGTTTTAGGGGGTCGGGGTATGAAAATTATCTATAACGAAACAGTGTTACGAAAGTATGCTGAGGAAGCTATCAAGGTAAGTCCGGAATTTCCTATGCTTATTGACAGATTCCTAGAACATGCTATTGAAGCTGAAGTTGATGCTCTTGCTGATGGAGAGAATGCTCGTGTTGTGGCAGTAATGGAACACATAGAACTTGCCGGGGTTCATTCTGGCGATTCTGCTTGTGTGATTCCAACCAGGACAATTAAAGAGGAATACCTAAAGACTATTGAGGAATATACTATTAAAATTGCAAAGGAACTCAAAGTTATTGGGTTGATAAATATCCAGTATGCTATTTGTGACGATAAGGTATATATTTTAGAAGCTAACCCTAGAGCGTCTCGAACAGTACCCTTGGTGTCAAAAATCATGGCAATTTCTATGGCTCGGATTGCAACTCAATTGATGCTCGGTAAGAAACTGAAGGATTTTCCTGAGCTCGAAAAAATTCACAAAGTTCCTTATGTTGGAGTTAAAGAGGCAGTTTTCCCTTTTAATATGTTTCCCGAAGTAGATCCTCTATTAGGTCCTGAAATGAGGGCTACCGGAGAGGTAATGGGAATTGCTGATACTTTTGGACTTGCTTTCTATAAAGCTCAAGTGGCTGCAAATTTAAAGCTTCCTACAGAGGGAAATATTTTGCTTACCGTAACCGACAAAGATAAAACGGAGCTAATTCATATAGCTAAGGGATTTGATAAGCTTGGCTTTAACATTTATGCTACTGAAGGAACTAGTCGCTTCCTTAAAGAAAACGGTATAGACAATACCGAAGTGAAGAAGCTTCATGAGGGAAGGCCCAATCTTTCTGATGCGATCAAAAATGGAGATATCAATCTAATTATAAATACACCTGTTGGGAGTAATAGCAAGTACGATGATAGCTATATTCGTATTATGGCTATTCAACAGAAGATTCCTTATATTACATCTATGGCTGCCGCCGGAGCTAGTCTTGAAGGGATTGAGGCGATTAGGGGTAAGAAAATTTTACCAAAGTCTCTTCAGGAGTACCACAAAGAAATAAAGGGGGACAATAATGGCTAAGCGCTCAGGCTTTGATAATGAAAAATACCTCAAAGAGCAAACTGAAGCTATACTAGAGCGAGTCGAAAGGTTTGACAATAAGCTTTACTTAGAATTTGGTGGCAAGATTATTTTTGATTACCATGCTTCACGAGTCTTACCGGGATTTGATCCTAATGTAAAGATGAGGCTTCTGCAAAAGCTTAAAGACAAAGCCGATATTATTCTTTGTATTTATGCTGGTGATATCGAAAGAAGAAAAGTTAGGGCTGACTTTGGTATTACCTATGATGTTGATGCTTTAAAGTTAATTGATGATTTAAGAAGTTGGGATATCAATATAGCCGCTGTAGTAATAACTCGCTTTGATAATCAAACTTCTGCTATAATTTTTAAAAATAAATTAGAGCGTAGGGGCATAAAAGTTTATACCCACTCATTCACTAAGGGTTACCCTACAGATGTGGATTCAATTGTAAGTGATGAGGGCTATGGTGTAAATGCTTATATTGAGGTTAATAAGCCTTTGGTTGTAGTTACTGGTCCTGGGCCAGGAAGCGGAAAGCTCGCTACTTGCCTTTGTCAGCTTTACCATGAGTATAAGAGGGGAGTAAAGGCTGGCTACGCAAAGTTTGAAACCTTTCCGATTTGGAATATCCCTCTTAAGCATCCGGTTAATATAGCTTATGAGGCAGCTACCGCAGACCTGCGAGATTTTAATCTTGTCGATCCCTTTCATTTAGAGGCTTACAAAAAAACAGCAATTAATTACAATCGAGATGTCGATGCTTTTCCTCTTGTTGAGCGTATAATAGAGAAAATCACCGGAACTGAATCAATCTATAAGTCACCTACTGATATGGGAGTAAATAGAGCTGGTTTTGGAATCATTGATGATGATGCTGTTAAGGATGAGGCTAAGCAGGAGATTATCCGTCGATTTTTTAGATATAGCTGTGAATACGCAATGGGTTTTAGTGATAAGGGGACAGTTCAGCGGGTTGAACAACTTATGGAAGAACTAAATCTTAAAGCTGATGATCGCTGTGTTGTTAACTCAGCCAATAATGCTCGTATTGAGGCTGAAGATAAAAAGGAAGGGCATGGAGGGGTTTTTTGCGGTGCAGCTATAGAGCTTAAAAGCGGCAAGATAGTTACCGGAAAGAATTCAAGCCTAATGCATGCAATAGCTAGTCTTGTTCTTAATGCTATAAAAGATTTAGCAGGGATACCGGATAAGATTCATCTTTTGGCGCCAACAATAATAGAATCTATAGGAAAGTTAAAGAAAAGCGTTTCTGGTTCTAAAACAGTAAGCTTGGATTTAGAAGAAGCCTTGATTGCTTTAAGTATCAGCGCTACTACTAATCCAACAGCTCAATTGGCGATGGAGAAACTCAAAGAACTTGGAAGCTGCGAGGCACATACAACTCATATACCTACGCCGGGCGATGAAGCCGGATTGCGTAAGCTAGGAGTTAATCTTACTAGTGAGCCAAAATTTTCTTCCAAGAGCCTTTTTATAACCTAAATTTAGATTATTTTAGTAGGTAGCATTGTAATATCAGGAATAACGGAGGTAATAAAATGAGTGGAATTTTTGGCGTAGCTTCAAAGAAAGATTGCGTGGAGACTCTGTTTTATTGTACAGATTATCACTCTCATTTAGGAACTGAATATGGGGGTATGGCTGTACTTGGCAAAGAGTTTAAGCGGCAAATACATAAGATATCCCAGAGTCAATTCAAGTCAAAATTTTATGATGACTATAAACACATGAAAGGCAACAAAGGTATAGGAGTTATTAGTGCCTGTGAAGAACAGCCGATGTATTTAAACTCCAGGTTTGGTCCTTTTTGTATAGTTACTAACGGATTTATTGAGAATATCGATGATTTAGTCGCAGGTCTTTTTAGAAAAGGAGTTTCTTTTGCCGAAGTTAATAGAGGTAAAGTTAATGTTACCGAGCTTATAGCAAAGCTTATAAGTCAAGGTGATGATTTGGTCGATGGCATAGAAAAGATGTTTAGCCAGATAAAAGGTTCTTGCTCGCTACTGCTGTTGCATAATGACGGAGTGTATGCGGCTAGGGATAAACTCGGATATACTCCTCTTGTGGTTGGTAAAAGCAAAGATGTCTGGGCTATTACTTCTGAGACTTGTGCCTTTTCTAATAATGATATTAAAGTGGTTAAATATTTAGAGCCGGGTGAGATAGTCTTAGTGAATGAGAAAGGGATGATTCAAAGGAGGTCGGGCAGAGATGTAAATCAGATCTGTGCGTTTTTATGGATTTATACCGGATTTCCAGCTTCAAACTATGAAGGGGTAAATACAGAGATGGTAAGAGAAAGATGTGGACGTGCTTTAGCCAGGTGCGATAAAGATATTGACGTAGATTTGGTCTCGGGAGTTCCTGATTCAGGAACTGCTCACGCTATAGGTTATGCTGTGGAGAGTGGTAAACCTTACAGAAGGCCATTAATAAAGTATACTCCCGGCTATGGCAGGAGTTATACTCCACCTTCTCAAGAAACACGTGATTTGGTTGCCAAGATGAAACTTATTCCGATAAAAGAAATAATAGAAGGTAACAGAATTGTTATTTGTGATGATTCAATAGTAAGAGGTACTCAGCTAAAGAAGTTTACCATAAATAAACTTTGGGATTCAGGAGCTAAGGAGATTCACGTTAGGCCGGCTTGTCCACCCTTGATGTTTCCCTGCAAGTTTAATCTATCTATTCGCAACATTAATGAACTTGCTGCCAGGAAAGCTATTCGTAGTATTGAAGGACATGACCTAGAAGATATTTCTGAATATACTGATTATAATTCTAAAAAATACAAGAAGATGGTAAGGTGGATTGCTAAGGATATAGGAGCCACTACTCTTAGGTATCAGACTGTAGATGATATGGTTGAGGCAATCGGTTTGCCCAAAGAGAAACTTTGTCTTTATTGTTGGACTGGTGAATGTCCACAAAAATAAATTCCTTTACAAGTTAATGCGGGCATTGTATAATTTGTTTCTTTAAGGAGGAAATATGGCAACATTAAAATTAGGAATACCCAAGGGAAGCTTGCAGGAGAAGACCTTAGAACTTTTCCGTATGGCCGGTTTTAACATTTATTTAAGTTCAAGGTCATATTTTCCTTCGGTTGATGATGACGAGATAAAAATTGTGCTTATTCGAGCTCAGGAAATGTCTCGTTATGTTGAAGAAGGAGTCTTAGATTGTGGTATTACTGGTGAAGATTGGATTCTCGAGAATGGCTCGAGCGTTTTGAAATTATCCGGACTGCCTTATGCTAAACAGACGCTTAATCCGGTAAGATGGGTGGTTGCAGTAAGGGAGGATTCTCGAATAAAGAAAATAAAGGATTTAAAAGGCAAACGAGTTGCTACAGAATTATTAAAGTATACTAAGAGATTTTTTAAGGCTAAGAAGATAGACCTAGATGTAGAGTTTAGTTGGGGTGCTACTGAGGTTAAGGTAAAGAGCGGTTTAGTTGATGCAATAGTTGAGCTTACCGAGACTGGAACGAGTCTACGAGCTAATGGCTTAAAGATAATCGATACGGTGTGCACTTCTACTACCCAGTTTATTGCCAATAAATTTTCTTATAAAAATAAATGGAAGAAGAAAAAGATGCAGCAGATTTTATTGCTTCTCAAAGGAGCCTTAGAGGCTAGAGCTAAAGTTGGTCTTAAGCTAAATATTAAGAAGGAAAATATAGATAAGGTTTTATCTATTCTTCCATCATTGAAGAAACCAACGATTTCGCAGCTAACCTTAAAGAATTGGGTTGCTTGTGAGGTTATTGTCGAAGAGAGTCAGGTGCGTAAAATTTTACCGCTTTTGAAGGAAAATGGAGCTCAAGGGATAATAGAATATCCTCTGAATAAAGTTATTTATTAATATATAGGCTAAGGGAGTAAGCATGCCTTGCGGAAAGAAAAAGAAACTAAAAAAAGTAAAAAGACACTGGTTTAAAAAAAGAAGAAAACAGCAAAGGCATAAGTCTAAATAGTCATCAATGAGATTTTTTCTGATTTTCATTATTTTATGTTTGTTCACACCTTTATCTTTTTCTCAAAGTCAAAGGTCTCTTACAAATCTCTATAGCAATTACTTAAAGGGGCTTCTTTACGCTGAGAAAGGAGAATACCTCAAAAGTTTAGAGGAATTAGAGCATGCCAAGGATAGCGATTCTCAGTCCATCCATATCCGTTTAAAAATTGCTTCGGTTTTAATTCGTCTAGATCGTCTTGGTGAAGCTGAAGCCGTATTAAAGGAAGCAAAGGAAATTGATCCCGAGAATTTAGACCTTTCCTTAGCCTTGATTTTTGTTTATTCATATGGCGAAAGAAACCAAGACTTAGAGACTGAGTATGAAGCTTTTTTAAAAAAAGCTCATGATAAGAAACCTAAAGATATAGGTATATCCGAATATCTAGCCCAATTCTATTTTTACAAGAAAAGGCCACAGGAAGCAATTAGCGTATACGAGAAAATTTTAGAAATTAACCCTGATTACGTTGAAGCGCTTTTTTGGCTGGGTTATCTTTATGAAGATTGTGGTCAGCGCAATAAGGCTTTAGAAACATGGGAGAGAGGAGCAGAACTTGATTCTTCTTTTGCCCCGATTTTGAACTGTTTAGGTTATACCTATGCTGAGGAAGGGGTTAAACTTGATTTAGCTGAAGAAATGGTCAAAAAAGCTTTGGCGGAGGAACCAGAAAATGGAGCTTATCTAGATAGTCTAGGGTGGATTTATTATCGAAAGGGGGATACAGAGAAGGCTAAGGAATATATTCTCAAGGCTATAAACTTGATTAAAGATCCTGACGTATATGAACACCTTGGAGATATTTATATTAGCTTGGGTGAGGAAGATAAAGGTGTTCGTTATTATCAAGAAGGATTTTTACGTTTTCCTGGTGATAAAGGTTTAGAACTAAAACTTAAGAAATATGAAAAAGAAGATAAATCTCCTAAAGGATAAGGCTAATACAATCAGAAAGCTGATTGTTAAGATGATAGCTGAGGCTAAGAGTGGACATCCTGGAGGGTCTCTTTCAGCTGCAGAGATTATTGCTTGTCTTTACTTTGAAGTGATGCGTCATGATCCTAAGAATCCTGATTCACCAGGAAGGGATAAGTTTCATCTTTCTAAAGGACATTGTTGCCCGGCTATTTATTCTGGTTTAGCCTTAAGCGGATATTTTTCTGTTGAAGAGTTGATGAAGCTAAGGAAAATTGGTTGTCTTCTTCAAGGTCATCCTGATCGAGGTACCCCAGGGATAGAAGTAGCCAGTGGATCTTTGGGCCAAGGTTTGTCGGTTGCTTGTGGTATGAGTATAGCTGCTAAGATAGACAAGAGGGATACTCGGGTTTATTGTCTTATGGGGGATGGTGAACTTCAAGAGGGAAATATTTGGGAGGCAGCAATGTCAGCAGCTCATTTTAAACTAGACAATCTTTGTGGGGTTGTTGATCATAATGGTTTTCAAATTGATGGCCGAACTGAAGAAATAATGAATTTAGCACCTTTGGTTGATAAATGGAAATCCTTTGGTTGGCATGTTATTCAATGTGATGGGCATAGTATAGAGGAGTTACTTAAAGCATTCGAAGAGGCCAGGACGATTAATCAAAAGCCTACGGTAATTATTGCTCAGACAGTTAAAGGTAAGGGAGTATCTTTTATGGAACACGTAGTTGATTTTCACGGACGAGCTCCTACTCAAGAAGAAAAAAATATTGCTTTAGCTGAGCTAGAAAAAAACTGCAAAGAGGAAGAGTAATGGATAAAATATATACTCGTGATGCTTATGGAAAGACACTTTTGGAATTAGGCAAGAAGCATAAAGATATAGTTGTTCTAGACGCTGACCTTTCGGGATCAACCCGAACAGCTTATTTTGGCCGAGAGTTTCCTGAAAGATTTTTCAATTTTGGTGTTGCTGAACAGAATATGATGGCTGCTGCTGCTGGTTTAGCTAGCTGCGGGAAAATTGTTTTCGCTTCTACCTTTGCTATGTTTGCTACCGCTCGGGCGCTTGATCAAGTAAGAAATTCAATCTGTTATAATAATTTCAATGTTAAGATTGTGGCTACTCATGGAGGAATAACTGTTGGTGAAGATGGGGCATCACACCAGGCCTTAGAAGATATTAATTTTTTCAGAGCAATCCCTAATATGAAGATAATTGTGCCTGCTGATGCTGTACAAACTAGAGAAGCAGTAATTGCAGCTTATCAAACTCCGGGACCTTTTTATATTCGTTTAGGCCGTTCAAAAATTCCTACCATTCAGAATAAGAATGATTTTGTCTTTGGTAGGGGGCAGATAATTGAAGAGGGTAAAGATTTAGCAATAATTACCTGTGGTATTATGGTTAATCAGTCACTAATGGCAAGTAAGATTTTAAAAGAGAAAGGAATATCAACGACAGTGGCAAATTTTCATACTATAAAACCAATTGATCAGGATTTATTAGTAAAGATTGCTAAGGGGCATAAGAAGATTCTTGTCTGTGAAGAGCATCAGATTACCGGTGGTCTCTTTTCAGCTGTTTCCGAAGTGCTGATTCGTAAATATCCGATTCAGGTAAAGCCTATAGGGGTAGAAGACGAATTTGGTCAATCCGGTTCACCTCAGGAGTTGATGGATTTTTATGGTCTCTCCGCTAATAATATCGCTGAAAAAGCACAAGAATTTTTGCGGTAGTAAAATTAAAGTTTTAAGTCCAGCCAAAATAAACCTTTACCTTAATATAATAGGAAAGTATCCCGGTGGGTTCCATCGACTAGAGAGTATCGTTGAGCGCATCTCATTATGCGATCAGATCTCAATCAAACTAATCACAACTCCAGTAATAAAATTAAAATCAAATCTTAAGAAGCTTGAGACTGAGGATAATCTCGTATTTAAAGCTGCTGGGCTTTTGAAGAAGAGATTTAAAATTCCTTTCGGTTTTGATATTTTTCTCCAAAAAAGAATTCCGATAGGTGCTGGTTTAGGAGGAGGCTCATCTAATGCTGCGTCTACTCTTTTAGGGTTGAACCAGCTTCTTGGCTTAGGATTAAAAAGAAAGGAAATTTACTCATTGGGTAGACAGTTAGGCAGCGATGTTAATTTTTTCTTATCCGAGAGTCAATTTGCTTTTCTTACCGGTAGAGGCGAAAAAGTAACGCCTTTAAAAATAATGAAGAAATTCAGTCATTTTATTATTTGGCCAGATATATCTATATCGACTAAAAGAGTTTATAGTGGTATGAGAGTAAAATTGACAAAATTTTTTAATAATGCTAATATAATGCGGTATGGTTTAAGGAAAGGGGATGTCCCTTTGGTTAAAAAGAGCATTTTTAATGCTTTAGAAAAGAGAGCTCTTTTACTTTATGCTGAGCTGGGGCATGCGAAGAGCTACTTGGAGAAAAGAGGTATTTTTGCAAAAGTAACTGGTTCAGGCAGTGCTTTTTATACTGTTGGTAATGTTGTTTCTTTATCTAAGCTAAAGAGATTAGTTCCTAAAAAGTGGGCTGTTTTTAAAGTGAATACTTTTTAAGGCACCTGGTAATGAAAGGAGGTAGGTTTTATGGAGATTACAGAAGTTAGAGTTTCTCTTCGAGAAAGTGAAGGCAAGAGGCTTAAGGCTTACGCAACAATTACCTTTGATAACTCCTTTGTGGTACGAAACATCAAGGTTATTGAAG
>CAZWIR010000002.1:0-6526 GCA_964634315.1 uncultured Planctomycetia bacterium
GCGATAAAAGAATTTGAAGCGATATTCTTTCTAAACCCTGATGATGAAGAGCTTTTGAACAAAAGTGTGAAACTTTATAAACAAGCAAAAAGACTTTACTTAAGAGGGGCAGCTACTGCTGGCCTCAAAAATGCGTTAGATTATGTAGAGAGTGATGATTATCAATCTGCAGAAAAAAAACTCAAGGATACTTTGGAAGTTATTTCTCGTATTACCCAAGGAAAATAAGGTACTTTTACCAGCCATTTAATCTATAACCTATAACCTATAATCTGTAATTTTTAATTTCTGATGACCAAAAAAACACTATATCTGGTTGACGGTACAGCCCTTTGTTATCGTTCTTTTTTTGCCTTAAAGCTTTCTACTTCTAGTGGGCTTCCTGTAGGTGCGGTATACGGATTTTACCGGACACTAAAAAAGTTAATTTCTAAATATGGCCCTGATTATATTGGGATTTGCTTTGATGTTTCACGCAAAACTTTTCGTCAGGAGAAGTTTAAAGAGTATAAGATTAATAGACCGGCTTTACCTGACGATTTAAAATCGCAAATCCCTCTAATTAAAAAATTAGTCACATCTTTAGGGATAAAGATAATTGAAAGAAAAGGTTTTGAGGCTGATGACGTAATTGCTTCGCTTTGTGAAAAGGCAAAATTGGATGGTTTATCAATTGTTGTAGTTAGTCCAGACAAAGATCTTTCTCAGCTTATTGAGGATGGTAAGGTACAAGTTTACAATTACAATAAGGATAAATTTATCACTAAAGATGTTTTTTTAGCAGAGTATGGTTTTAGTCCTCGGCTTATGGTTGACTATCTGGCTTTAGCCGGAGATAGCGCTGATAATATTCCTGGTGCTAAAGGGATAGGTAAGGTCGGTGCCACTAAATTAATAAAAGAATTTGGTTCGGTAGAGGATATTTTTAAAAACATAGATAAAATTTCTCCGAGGATTAAAAAAATACTAATTGATAGCAAAAAAATGATTTTTTTAAGTAAAGAATTAACCCAATTAAGTCATCCTGAATTAGAAGTGAAGCATCAGGATTTAAAGATAGGGGAACCGGATTCAAAAGGACTATATGAGATGTTCCGTGATCTAGAATTTAAGGCTTTTATCAAAGAGATTCCGGCTCCAGCTTTAAATCTGGATTTAGAGGTAAAGCAGGGGATATCTAAGAAGCTGTTAGAACAATTAGCTAAGGATGAGATTTTTATATTTATTCAGTCAGAGGACTCTTTTGTCTTTGATAAAGGCAAGAAGCTCGTCTATAAGGTGTCGACTTCGATGTTAAAAGAAATATTAGAAGATGAAAGGATAAAGAAGATATCTTATGGTTTCAAGGATCAGCTTGCTGATTTATCAGATATTAAAGTAAAAGGTCTCTTTTTTGATGTAAAAATTGCTACTTATTTGCTTGAGTCAGCTTTGCCTGACTATGCTCTTTCTACTTTAGTTTCTCACTATCTTGCTGAGCACTTTCCCGAGATACCGGCAGAGTCTGCTCCTTATTTTATCTATCAGCTTTATAGATTGTTATCAATTAAGTTGAAAGAAGAAGAGTTAGATAAGCTTTTTTATGAGGTAGAGATGCCACTTATCTCTATACTTAGTAAGATGCAAAAACAAGGGGTAATGATTCAACTAAAAACCCTTAAAAGTCTGCAAAGAAAAGTAGATAAGAAATGCGAGAGTTTTAAGGCTAAGATTTTTAAGATTACTGGCAAGGAATTCAATCTCAATTCCCCTAAGCAACTTGCAGTTGTGCTCTTTGATGATTTGGGTATAACCCCTCTAAAAAGAACAAAGACAGGGTACTCTACTAATGAAGAGGTTTTGGATAAATTATCTGAAAAATATCCTATTGCTGGTCTTATATTAGAATATCGGCATTTAAATAAATTGAAAACAACATATATTCTTCCGTTGATAAAACAGGTCGAGGAGAATAAAGGAGTGTTGCATACCAAATTCAATCAGACTGGGACTGGAACTGGAAGACTTTCCAGTTCTTCACCTAATTTACAAAGTATTCCGATAAAGGGTGAGTTTTCACAAGGTTTAAGAGAAGCTTTTATTCCTTCATTTGACTCTGGTTGTATTCTTTCAGGCGATTATTCTCAAATTGAATTAAGAATACTAGCTCATTTATCCTGTGATGAAAATTTAATCCAAGCTTTTAAGCAGGATTCAGATATTCATAGTTTTACTGCCGGACTTCTTTTTGGAATCAAGCCAGAAAAGGTGGATGAGACTCAACGTAATGTAGCTAAAAGAGTAAATTTTGGCATTGTTTATGGAATGAGTTCTTTTGGTTTATCTAAAGAGTTAAAAATTTCTCCGATTCAGGCCCAAAACTTTATTGATGATTATTTTAAACGATATCCTAATGTTAAAGGATATATAACTAGAACCTGTAGGCAAGCTGAAAAGGAAGGTTTTGTTACTACGATTTTAGGCCGGAGAAGAAAACTTCCCGATATTAATAGTTCTAATCTTCAGCTTAGGGAATTTGCCCGGCGCCAGGCAATGAATGCTCCTATTCAAGGTTCATGTGCTGATCTTATTAAGATAGCTATGGTAAATATAGATAAGGAGCTAACGAAGGAGAACCTGAAAACAAAGCTAATAATGCAAATTCATGATGAACTTGTTTTTGATGTAGCTAGCAATGAACTAGATAAAGTAAAGGCTATTGTAAAGAAATATATGGAAGGAGCAATGAACTTAGCGGTTAAGATTAAAGTTAATCTAAAATCGGGCAATAGCTGGGGGCAGATGAAGCCTGTCCGCAGAAGCCTTGGCGTAGGTGGAGAGCTGAAATGAAGATAGTTTTTTGTTCTTCTGAGGTATTTCCTTTTGCAAAAACTGGCGGTCTTGGTGATGTTAGCGCTGCTTTACCTAAAGAGTTAGCTAAAGCTGGAGTTGAAGTTAAAGTATTCATGCCTCTTTTTAAAGGTATAAAGCCGCAAGAGATGCATGAGGGTTTTGGTTTTACCAAACAAGGTTCAGTAGAGATCTTTTTTATTAAAAATGATCATTATTTTTTACGTGATTCTATATACGTAGGAAGCGACGGACATGATTATCCTGATAGCTTGGAAAGATTTTCTTTTTACAGTAAAGAAGTTCTTAAAGTTTTAAAAAAAATAGATTTCTGTCCGGATATTATTCATAGTAATGATTGGCAGACAGCTTTGGTGAATGTTTATCTCAAAACTCTCTATAAAGATGATATTTTTTTTAAGAATACAAAGTGTATTTTAACTATTCATAATCTTGCTTATCAAGGATTATCAGAAAAAGAGAAATTTTCTTTATTAGGCATTTCTGATAAGTTTTTTGATCAGGAGTACTTTGAATTTTACAACAAGGTAAATCTTCTTAAAGGAGGCATTGTTTTCTCAGATCTAGTGACTACAGTAAGCCCTACTTATGCTAAGCAGATAAAAACTTCTGAATTCGGATGTGGTTTAGAGGAAATTTTAAGAAAGAAAGGTAAGAATTTAATGGGAATTCTTAATGCTATTGATTACACTATTTGGAATCCGGCAATAGATGACCTTATATACCAGAAGTATTCTCCAAAAACTCTTGGTGATAAGGCTGTTAATAAAGCCAGTCTTCAGAGGGAGTTGGGCCTAAAAGAGGAAAAAGGGGTTCTACTTATGGGTATGGTTAGTCGTTTGGCTGAACAAAAAGGCATTGATATCCTCTCGGAGGCTATTGACGATATTGCTGGTAAGTGTCAATTAGTTATCCTAGGCGTAGGTGAGGCGAGGTATCACAAAATACTAAAGAAAAAGGCCGCTAAATTTAAAGATTCATTTTCTTTAACCTTAGAATTCGATGAGGCCTTAGCTCATAAGATATATGCTGGAGTAGATGTGTTTTTGCTACCTTCAAGGTTTGAGCCTTGTGGGCTTTCTCAAATGATTAGCTATAAGTATGCTACCCTACCTCTAGTTAACCATACCGGTGGATTAGTTGATACAGTCGTTGATGCCTCTTGTGGCGGTGGAGGATTTATATTTAACAATTATGATAGTTCACACCTATTATCAGCCATAGAAGAGGCTCAAGAGGTATTTAAAGATAAGGACAAATGGCAGGCTATTTCAGAGAAAGTGACTAAACTTAATTTTTCTTGGGAAGTAGCTGCTGCTAAATATATAAATGTGTATAAAGAATTGATGAATTAACTATGTCAGTTTTAGGATTAACCGGAAATTTAGCTACAGGTAAAAGCATGGTTCTTAAGCTCTTAAAGGATAAGAGGGCTAAGGTTTTTGATGCTGATCAGAGGATTCATAGCTACTATCGCAATAGAAAAGGGCCTGTTTATAAAAAAGTGGTGGCTGTATTTCCGGAATGTTTAAGTGGGGGTGTAATCTCACGAAAAAAACTTAGAACTATTATTTTTTCTAATAGAGTCAAGTTAAAAAAATTAGAGAAAATAGTTCACCCGGTAATTACGAAAGAGTTATTAAAGTGGGTAAAGCAAAGTGAGGGTGATAAGAAAAAAGTTTATATTGCTGAGGTGCCTCTTCTTTTTGAGAAGAGATTAGCTAGGTATTTTGATAGAATAATTTTAATTGTAGTAAAAAAGGAGGTTTTAACTAAGAGAATCATTAAAAAATACGGTCTTAGCAAGAGTGAGGCGCTTGGTAGGCTATCTTTGTATAGGCCGATTAGAGAAAAAATAAAGGGGTCAGATTTTATTGTAAACAATAGTTTAAATTTTAGACGATTGAAAAAGGAGGTTGATTTGCTGTGGAAAAAGATAAAGCAAAATCAAAAAGTAAGCCAGTAGTAGTGGATGATAGTGTTGATCTCGGAACCCTAAAAGGGATGAAGATATCAGAGCTAAACAAGATATCCAGGGATCTTAAAGTTAATGGGGTTAGTGGATTAAGAAAGCAGGAGCTTATCTTTCAAATTCTACAAGCTCAAGCCGAGAAGAAGGGGCTGATGTTTGGCGATGGGGTTTTGGAAGTTTTATCTGAGGGTTTTGGGTTTTTAAGGGCAAGTAATTACAATTATTTACCTTCTCCCGATGATATTTATGTGTCTCCTTCGCAGATTAGGAAGTTCTCTCTGCGTACCGGAGATACTGTTAGTGGTCAAATAAGACCACCTAAGGATAATGAAAAGTATTTCGCTCTTCTTAAAGTGGAGGCAGTTAACCTTGAGAACCCTGAAGAGTCAAGAAACAGGATTCTTTTTGATAACTTAACGCCAATTTATCCTAAGGAAAGGTTTATTTTAGAAACCGTTCCCGATGAAGCATCTACGCGGATACTTGATCTTCTTTGCCCGATTGGCAAGGGGCAACGTGGTTTAATAGTTGCTCCCCCTTATAGTGGAAAGACAGTGCTCTTACAGAAAGTAGCTAATGCCATAACAACCAACTATCCCGATGTTATTCTTATGGTGTTGCTTATTGATGAGCGGCCTGAAGAGGTTACTGAGATGAAAAATACGGTTAATGGCGAGGTAATTAGTTCTACTTTTGATGAGCCGGCACAACGCCACGTTCAAGTAGCTGAGATGGTTATAGAAAAGGCAAAAAAACTTGTAGAGCATAAGAAGGATGTGGTTATACTTTTAGATAGTATTACCCGTTTAGCTCGAGCTTACAATCTTGTTGAGCCTCATTCGGGAAGAATTCTTTCCGGAGGAATTGATTCTAATGCTTTGCATAAACCCAAGAGGTTTTTTGGCGCAGCTAGAGCTCAAGAAGAAGGAGGCTCTTTAACTATAATCGCTACCGGTTTAGTTGACACTGGTTCACGCATGGATGATGTAATCTTTGAAGAGTTTAAAGGAACCGGTAATATGGAAATTACCTTAGATCGAAGTATATTTCAGAAGAGGATTTATCCTGCTGTTGATATAAAACGTTCTAACACTCGAAGAGAAGAGCTACTTATTCATCCTGATGAGCTTAAAAGGATATGGGTATTGAGAAAAGCCTTAAATGAGCTTAGTTCTGTGGAGGCTTTAGAGCTGTTAATTGAGAAATTATCCAAGACTAAGAACAACGTAGAATTTCTCCTTACTCTCAATAAATAGTGATATAATAGCACCTAAAAACCTCTCGGAATACTTGAGGACATTTTCCTCGATATTTATCGAGAAAAACGTGGAGGTAAAAACATGAAAAAGAAGACTCATCCTAAGTATGAAGCAGCTACAGTTATGTGTGCTTGTGGAAATGTAGTACATACTCGTTCCACAAAAAAGACGATTAATGTAGAAATCTGCTCCAAATGTCATCCTTTTTTCACCGGAAAACAGAAGTTTGTTGATTCCGAAGGAAGGGTTGATAAGTTTATTAAGAAATACGGTAAGAAAGAATAATCTTAGATGATTAACTCTGAAAAATTTAAAGAGGAGTATGCTGAGATTTCTGCGCAGCTATCTTCCGAAGTTGTTCTTAAAAACAGAGAGAAATACGCTCAGCTTGCCAAAAGATTCTCTTATTTAGAGAAGGTTATTAAGCTTTTTGATAAGAGAGATA
>CAZWIR010000002.1:6626-17674 GCA_964634315.1 uncultured Planctomycetia bacterium
TCTTCAATTACAGGGATAGGAGGTTTTAAGGAAGTGGTATTCTCTGTAAGAGGTAAGGGCTCATATGGGCATTTGAAGTTTGAGAGTGGAGTACATCGCGTTCAAAGAGTTCCGATTACTGAATCCGGTGGGCGAATTCATACCTCAACAGTTACGGTAGCAGTATTAATTGAGCCTAAAGAAGTGGAGTTAAAGATTAACCCTGAAGATCTAAAAGTAGATACTTTTCGGGCCTCTGGTGCCGGCGGTCAACATGTAAATGTTACTGATTCAGCAGTGAGGATGACTCATTTACCTACTGGCGTTGTAGTTACCTGCCAGGATGAACGTTCTCAGATTAAAAATAGAGCTAAA
The DNA here is from genome assembly GCA_964634315.1 of uncultured Planctomycetia bacterium. Taxonomy (GTDB): domain Bacteria; phylum Omnitrophota; class Gorgyraeia; order Duberdicusellales; family 4484-171; genus Susulua. The sequence continues at coordinate 6,981 of CAZWIR010000002.1, forward strand.
GCTTTAAGAGTTATGAAGGCCCGGATTATGAAGAAGATAATTGAAGATGAGGCCAGCAAGGTTAGTCATAACCGTCGTATTCAGGTAGGAACCGGAGATAGAAGCGAGAAGATAAGAACGTATAATTATTCCGAGAGAAGGGTAACTGATCACAGAATAAATTTTACTATTTATCGCTTAGAAGAAGCTCTTGAGGGAGATCTTGATGAAGTTGTGAGCGCGCTGATTAAAGAGGAGAGAAAAAAGATTTATGAAGCTAAAGAATTGGCTTAGGACTAATCGGTCCTTTTTCGGTGATAGCGATTTACGTTTTCTTATTAAGAATGTATTTAATCTAAATCAAGCCGAAGCTCTCGGCAGTGATATCTATATAGATTTACAGAATTTACAATATCTAGATGAAATAAAAGAACTTTGTATTAATGGCATGCCACTTGCTTACATTTTAGGTAAAGAAGAATTTTTTGGGTATGAGTTTAGGGTCAACCGGAACACTTTGATCCCTCGGCCCGAGACTGAAGTAATTGTCGAGAAAACAATTGAGGTCATAAAGAAAAACAATCTAAAAACAATCTTAGATTTAGGGTGTGGTTCAGGCAATATTGCAATAAGCGTTAAAAAGGGGGTATCCTTGAATGTATCTGTTTTTGCTTCAGATATTAGCCTTAAGGCTACAGAAGTTACTAAAGATAATGCCCAGCTGAATCAGGTTGATATTTCAGTAGTCAACACAGACTTACTAGATGCTTTTGAGAAGAAGAGTTTTGATTTAATAATTTCTAATCCTCCTTACGTAGAGAGTGAGCATATTAAAGGTTCTCTTTTGTTTGAGCCAAAGGTAGCTTTAGATGGCGGAAAAGATGGTTTAGACCTTATAACTAAGATATTAAAAGAAGCTCACCATTATATAAAGCCTCAAGGGTATCTTATTATTGAGGTGGGTTATCAACATAAGCTCTCAGCAGATAAACTTATTAAAAGGGAAGCTTCCTTCTATAAACTAGAAGAGTGGATTAAAGATTATTCAGAAATTTTTAGAGGGTTCATTCTAAAAAAGGTGTAAAAAGAAAATGGATAAATTTGTTGTTTGCCAATCTCGATTATCTGGTCAGGTTAAAATAAGCGGTTCTAAGAATACTGCTCTTCCGGTTATGGCTGCATCTTTGCTTACTGATCAGACCTGTATAATTAACAATGTTCCTGATTTAAAAGACATAAAGACAATGATCGGAATTCTCGAAGGCTTGGGTAAAAAAATTAAGTTTAGCAAGAGCACTCTTACTATAAAGAATAAGAAGAGCAAGAGCTTTATTGCCCCTTATCGGCTAGTAAGAACTATGCGAGCATCTTTTTGTTGTCTAGGGCCTCTTTTAGCAAAACTAAAAAAAGCTAAAGTTGCTTTGCCCGGTGGTTGTATTATTGGACCAAGACCGGTAGACTTGCATATAAAGGGGCTACGTGATTTAGGCGCAGATATTACAATTGAAAAAGGTTATTGTCGAGCTAAGACAAGAAAATTAAAAGGGGCCCATATTTATTTAGGTGGAGCTTTTGGTTCCTCAGTTCTTGCTACAGCTAATGTTTTAATGGCTGCTGTTTTAGCAGAGGGTGAGAGTATTGTTGAGCATGCAGCTTGTGAGCCAGAAATAGAGTGCTTAGCTTTATTTTTAAAGAAGATGGGTGCAAAGATAGAAGGAGAGGGGACTCCGATATTAAAGATAAAGGGTGTAAAAAAGCTATCAGGCTGTGAGTTTGAAATTATTCCTGACAGAATTGAAGCTGGTACCTTTATCGCAGCTAGTTTAGCTACTAAATCTCCCATTACTATTAAAGGTGCAAACCCTTCACATCTTACTTCAGTGATAGAGGCCGCCAAAAGAATAGGGGCTATAATCAAGATAGATAAAGATTCCACTATTTTCATAAAACCAGCAAAGAAGTTAAAACCAGTTAATATAACTACTCTTCCATATCCGGGTTTTCCTACGGATTTACAAGCCCAATTTATGGCTTGTCTTTGTTTAGCTAAGGGAATTTCTCTTATAACAGAGAAGATTTATCCTGATCGGTTTATGCATGTAGCTGAGCTTAATCGTATGGGTGCGTCTATTCAAAGGAATGGCCCTTATGCTATAATTGAAGGAAAAGAAAGTCTATATGGAGCTGAGATTATGGCTTCTGACTTGCGGGCATCAGCAGCGTTAGTAATTGCTAGCTTAGCTGCTAAGGGTAAAAGTCAGATCCTAAGAGTTTACCATATTGACCGAGGCTATGAGAAAATAATAGGTAAATTCGGAAAATTAGGTGCAAAGATAAAAAGGAAAAAACAGTAAATGAAGAGAAAGTCGAGAGTTCTAATGATAGATAATTATGATTCATTTACCTATAATCTTGTTCAATACATAGAAGAGTTAGGCGCTGATACTTTTGTTTTTCGTAATGATAAAATTAGTTTAAAGAAACTGGATAGTTTGAGATTTAACAAAATCGTTATCTCGCCCGGTCCGGGAAGGCCAAAGGATGCTGGCATAAGTTGTTCTGTAATCAGTAAGTTTTATAAAAAGATGCCAGTTTTAGGAGTTTGTCTCGGCCATCAATGTATTGGTTCTTTCTTTGGCGGACGAATTGTAAATGCTGGAGAAATTATGCATGGTAAGGTTTCTCTTATTCGTCATAATCAGTGTGATATATTTAAAGGAATTAAAAACCCTTTCCTGGCAACAAGATATCACTCTTTAATTGTTGAAAGAAAAAGTTTACCCAAAAATTTAGTTATTACCGCTGATACTAAAAATGGTATAATAATGGGAGTAAAAGATAGAAATTTTCCTTTATACGGGGTGCAATTCCATCCGGAATCTATTTTGACTATTGAAGGCAAGAAGATATTAAATAATTTTTTAAAATTATGATTAAAGAAGCTATTAATAAGTTTACTAAGGGCAAAGATATTTCTTTTATCCAGATGAAAGAGACTTTTGAGGAGATTTTTGATTCTGATGTTACCCCAGCTCAAATTGCTGCTTTCTTAACTTCTCTAAAAATGAAGGGTGAGAGCGAGGAAGAAATTTCAGCTGCAGCTACTGTAGTTAGAGAAAAAGCTAAGAAGATAAATGTCAGAGAGGGTTTCTTAGGTCTAAGAGATGATAATGAGCCAATTATGGATACTTGTGGTACTGGTGGCTCAAGACTTAATAAATTCAATGTTTCAACGGCCGTAGCCTTTATTGTTAGTGCTGCTGGCGTAAAATTGGCTAAGCATGGCAATAGAGCAATGTCTTCAAGCTGTGGCAGTGCTGATGTTCTAGAGTCTTTAGGGATAAATATCGGGGTTTCAGCTTCAGTTATGGAGAAGTCAATAAAAAGAATCGGTATAGGCTTTCTTTATGCCCCCTTATACCACCCAGCTTTAAGCAAAGTTGCTAAGATAAGAAAAGAGATGGGGGTAAGAACAATTTTTAACGTTTTAGGCCCTCTTTGTAATCCGGCCCTAGCTAATTATCAACTTCTTGGAGTTTATGATTCGAGCCTAACTCTTACTTTAGCCCGGGTTTTAAGGAGATTGGGAGCAAAAAGAGCTTTTGTTGTCTATGGTAAGGATGTTTGTGACGAAGTTTCTCTTACTGGCTCAACCAAAGTAGCTTTTTTAAATAATAAAAAAATTACTAATTTAACTCTGAGTCCTTCCAGCTTTGGTTTAAAGAAAATTAAGCTAAAAGATTTATTAGCTAAGGATGTAAAGGCAAGTGCCAAAGTTATTAGAGATATTTTTGCTGGTAAAAGGTGCGCTGCTCGGGATATTGTATTAGCTAATACCAGTGTTTGTTTTTATATTTTAGGTAAAGTAAAGAATTTTAAACATGGTGTTAAGATGGCAGCTGAATTAATAGATACCAAAAAAGTACAGCGTAAGTTTTCAGAATTTAAGGAATTTTTAGACAAAAATGCATAAGATACTCTCACTTATTTTAGATGCTAAGAAGAAACGGGTTAAAGTTCTAAAAAAGAATCGTCAGGCCTTTCTTTCTTTAATAAAGAAAGCTCCGACTCCGGTATCTTTTAAAAATGCCATAAACCGAGAAGGGAAGGTTTCACTTATTGCTGAGGTAAAACAAGCTTCTCCTTCGGCAGGAGTATTGCGTAAGGGTTTTTCTCACCTTGATTTAGCCAAAACATTTAAGAGATCAAAAGTTAGTGCTATATCAGTAGTTACCGAAGAGGATTTTTTCTTAGGAAAGATCAGTTATATTGAAGATATCAAGAAGCAGGTTAATTTACCGGTATTGCGCAAGGATTTTATATTTGATGAAGTTCAAATCCTTGAGTCAAGAGCAGTTGGCGCTGATGCTATTTTGCTGATAATGGGTGTTTTGGATGAGGAGAAGGTAAAAAACCTTTATGCTGCAGCTAAAGATTTAGGTATGGATGTTTTAGTTGAAGTGCATACTGAAAAGGAATTAAAAAAAGTCCTTAAAGTTGGCGTAGATATTATTGGAATAAATAGTCGTAATCTGCATACTTTTCAAGTTAATCTCGAGAGAACAAAAAAACTTCTCCCCTTTATTCCTGAGAATATAGTTAAAGTTAGCGAAAGCGGAATACAAACCTTAAAAGATGTCTTGCTTCTAAAGGGTTTAGGAGCAAACGCTACGCTTGTTGGAGAAGCCTTGATGAGAGCGGATAATCTTGAGGAAAAAATAAAAGAATTGAATATTGATTCTGTAAAATAGATAATTAGGTATTAAATAAAAATGAAAGTAAAGATTTGTGGTATTACTAATTTAGAAGACGCTCTCTTGGCTTCTTCTGCTGGTGCTGACGCTGTAGGATTTATTTTTTCAAAAAAAAGTCCTCGTTATATCAACAAAAGAAAGGCTGGGGAAATTATCCAATCTTTAGATCCTTTTTTAACTAAAGTCGGCGTTTTCCTTGATCAAGAAAAACAAGAAGTTTTAGATATTGCTTCTTCTCTTGGCCTTGATATTTTGCAATTTCATGGGGAAGAAGCCCCGGCCTATTGTCATTTTTTTAAGCCAAGGTTTAAGATTATAAAGGTATTTTTTCCTGAGGATTATAAGGGGAAGATTTCACGTTATAAAATTGATGCTTTTATGTTTGATATCAAATATGAACAAAAGCAAAAGGGAAAAAAGGTGCTGCCGGCCAAAGCTTTAAAAGAGGTGGCTAGGCTTATAAAAAAGGAAAAAAGAGTGATTATATCTGGCGGTCTTAATATAAAAAATATAAGTAATTTTAAGAAGTTAAAACCTTATGCTTTGGATGTAGCTAGTGGGGTAGAGAGTATGGTAGGTAAAAAAGATAGCCAACTGGTAGAAGCATTTATAAAGAAGGTAAAATATGAAACTACCTAATAAAAAAGGATATTTTGGAGAATTTGGTGGAAAGTTTATTCCTGAGACTATTTCTTTATGCTTAGAGGAATTGGAAAAAGCATATAATAAGGCCAAAAGAGATAAGAAGTTTAAAAAGAAATTAGATTTTTATCTTCGTGAATATGCTGGTAGGCCTTCTGCTCTTTATTTTGCTTCTAATTTAAGCAAGCATTTAGGGATTAAGGTTTACTTTAAAAGAGAAGATCTTCTTCACACCGGAGCTCATAAGATAAATAATTCTTTAGGCCAGGGTTTCTTAGCAGAGTTTATGGGCAAGAAGAGAATAATCGCTGAGACCGGAGCTGGCCAGCATGGAGTTGCTGTAGCTACCATTGCTAGTCTCCTAGGTTTAGAGTGTGATATTTACATGGGTGAAGAAGATGTAGCCAGACAGAGCATGAATGTATTCCGGATGAAGGTTTTAGGAACAAGAGTAATCCCGGTTAAAAGCGGCTCTAAGACCTTAAAAGATGCTTGTAATGAAGCTTTTAGGGATTGGGTAACAAATGTACGCGATACCTATTATCTTCTTGGCTCAGTTGTTGGCCCTCATCCTTATCCGATGATTGTTAGAGATTTTCAGACTGTTATTGGAAAAGAAGCAAGAAAGCAAATTTTTAAGAAAGAGGGAAGACTTCCTGATTATTTGGTTGCTTGTGTTGGTGGAGGAAGCAATTCCATGGGGCTTTTTTCTCCCTTTTATAGAGACAAAAAGGTTAAATTTATTGGCGTTGAAGCTGCTGGGTTTGGTTTAGACTCTTATAATGCAGCCTCTTTGCTTAAAGGCCAACCGGGAGTATTTCAAGGCTCGAAATCTTACGTTCTTCAAGATAAATTTGGTCAGATAAAAAATGCTCACTCTATAGCTCCTGGCTTAGATTATCCGGGAGTAGGGCCTGAGCACTCTTTCTATAAAGTAACTAAAAGAGCTGAGTATGTAGCGGTAAGCGATAAAGAGGCATTGGAAGGGTTTAAGATGCTTTCAGAGCTTGAGGGAATAATTCCAGCTCTTGAAACCGCCCATGCTATTTCTTATTTGAAGAAACTAGCTAAGAGAGGAAAAAACAAAATAGCTTTAGTCTGTCTTTCAGGTAGAGGAGATAAGGATTTAGAGATTATTCAAAAGTATAAAGTAATAAAATAAGATGATTAGATTAGAAGATAAGTTTAAAGAGCTAAAAAAGAAAAAGAAGAAGGCTTTCATAGTCTATGTTCCTTTTGGCTTTCCTAGTATTAAAGCTACCAGAGGTATTTGTTTAAGTTTACAGGAAGCTGGGGTAGATGCAATTGAGCTAGGTATTCCTTTTTCAGATCCTTTAGCTGATGGGCCGATTATTCAAAAAGCAACCACAACTGCATTGGCAAAGGGAGCAAATATGGATAATTTTTTTAAAGAGCTCTTGCAATTAAAGAAGTCTTTAAAAATTCCTGTAGTAGTTATGTCTTATTACAATCCTATTTTTAAATTTGGATTGGTGAAATTTCTTAAAAAGATGAAGCAACTTGGGGCTAGTGCTTTAATAAATGTTGATATGCCAATTGATGAGAGTACTGAATATATCAAAGAAGCTAGGAAACTCAATATAGATACTATTTTCTTTATTACTCCGGTTACTTCAGCAAAACGTATCAAAAACATAGTAAAGCAATCGCGAGGGTTTATTTACTATATCTCGGTAACCGGCATAACTGGTCCTAAAGAGCTAAAATATACCTCGTTGGAAGAACATGTTAAGAGTATAAAACGAGTAACCAAGGTGCCTGTATGTGTAGGTTTTGGCATTCATAGTAGAAAGCAGGTTGTCAAAATTAATACCTTTAGTGATGGGGTAATTGTAGGAAGCGAAATAGTTAAATTTATTGACAAACATTATCGAGATAAGAACTTTTTAAATAAACTAAAACGCCACGTAAAATCTTTAAATAAGTCTTAATACACAATACTCAATACTATTTTTATGCATGAAGTAATAAATATCAATGGCGTAGATTTTATATTCTTTCCTTTTGAGAATGTAGAGACCGCATCTTTAGGGATATTCCTACGAGGCGGAGCTCGTTTTGAAGATAAAAAAGTAAAAGGTATTGCTCATTTCCTAGAGCATATGCTTTTTAAAGGAAGCAAAAACTATTCGCATCGGCAAATAAAAAGAGAAATTGAAGGAAGAGGCGGTTCCTTGAATGCTTTTACTGGTCAGGAGATAACAGCTTACTATGCCCATTTCCTAAATAAAAATCTTCCTTTAGTATTGGATATTCTTCTCGACATGGTATTTAATCCTTTACTTAAGGAGGGGGAGATCAATAAAGAAAGAAACGTAATTTTAGAGGAGATAAAGATGTATAACGATCTTCCTTCTTCTCGAGCCGGCATGCTATTAGATGGCCTACTTTGGAAGAACCACCCTTTAGGTGAGGAGATCATTGGACAGGTAGATACAGTTAAGGGAATAAAACGTAAGGATTTAGACCATTTTCAGAAAAAATACTATGCATCCTCTAACATGGTTATTTCTTTTAGTGGAGCATATAATAAAGACAGAATAGTTGATTTATTAACTAAGAAAATAAGAAAAACCAGACAGAAGGTTAGTCACAAGTGCTCTAGCCCTTCTCCTTCTCGAGGATTAGGAATAGAGTGTGAAAAGAAGAGTCTTGAACAATCACATCTTTGTTTGGGCTTTCAAAGCATATCTTATAAAAGCAAGAAGAGAGTAGCCGCACAATTGCTGAATGTAATTTTAGGCGCTAATATGAGTAGTCGTTTATTTGAAGAATTAAGAGAGAAAAGATCTTTGTGTTATGATGTTTCTACTGAAGTTAGAAAGTATAGAGATAGTGGTGCTTTCTCAATACACTTAGGATTAGATAAGAGTAAATTAACGGTAGCTTTAAGCTCTCTTTTTAGAGAGCTTGAAAGAATAAGAATAAAAGAAGTTTTAAGCCGCGAACTAGCCAGAGCTAAAGATTATTTCCTTGGCCAAGCGGCAATGAGTTTAGAACGTCCTCAAGGACGGATGTTTTATCTCGCTGAGAGTTTTTTGACTTTAGGTAAGATTAATAACTTTGAACAGATTAAAGAAAAAGTAGAGGCGGTTGGCCCAAAGGAGATTAAAAGCTTAGCTAACGATATATTTAAATTTGAAAATATGTGTATTTCTTTTGTTGGTAATATTGAGGATAACTCCGAAGGACTAATAAGAAAGATAGCAAAAAAGGAGGCCTCTCATTTCTAAAAAACCTACAGCTAGTAAGGCGAAAGCCTTAAAGGTGGTGGAATTTATTTTAGCCCGAAAGGCCAAAGATATAGTTGTTCTGGATGTAGGCAGCCAGAGTGGGCTTTGTGACTATTTCGTTATTTGTTCAGCTGAGTCAACAAGACAGGTAGATGCAATTCATCATGAGACTGTAAAACTATGCAGAAAAAATAAAATATCGGTTCGTTCTCACCAATATGATGAATCTTCACATTGGATGCTCGTTGATCTTTTTGATGTTATCCTTCACATATTTTTTGAAGAGACGCGAAAATTTTACAACCTTGAACATTTATGGAAAGAAGCTAAGAAAGTAAGGATACCTGCTAAACTCAAAATCAAATAAATTACCTCTCAAAATTTATTTTAAATTTATTTTTTAAAAAATAAATTAAATAAAAAATCAAAAAAAAAGTGAAAAAGGGTTGACAATTGTGCTAATTTTGTTAAATTAGTTATAGAGGGTTATCCCAACATTGGGTTGGGAACAAAAAAATTAGGAGGTGGATAAGATGGCAAAGAAGAAAAAAGCAGCAAAAAAGAAAACAGCAAAGAAGAAAGTAGCAAAGAAGAAAAAGAAATAAGAATTTTACGAAGGTAAAAGAAAACACCTTGAGAAAATAAACCCCGCGCCCAAAAGCGCGGGGTGTCTTCATTCCGGGACACATCCCATTTGGAATTTCCTTACTCAGCTTAACTTTTTCGATGAAAAGGGGTATTAAATTTCGTTATAGATTTTTATCCTCACTGTGATATAATCCCTTTATGTTTACAGGAATAGTAAGAGAAATCGGTAGGGTTAAGAAAATTATTAAGGGCGGCTCTTCTATAAAATTGGGAATAGAGTCTAGTCTTATTTTATCTGAGGCTAATCTTTCCGATAGTATTTCAATAAATGGAGTCTGTCTCACTTTATCTTCTAAAGACAAAAATATACTTTTATTTGATGCGATAAGTTCCACTTTAAAAAATACCAACCTCAAGCGACTTAAAAAAGGCAATCATGTAAATTTAGAACCTGCTCTAAGTTTAGGAGAAAAGGTAGGGGGACATTTTGTTTTAGGTCATGTTGACGCCGAGTTGAGATTAAGAAGACTGATTAAAAAATCCGGGCATTGGCAATTAGAGATAGATTTACCTTCTGCATTTAGAAAGAATATATTGGCTAATGGTTCAATTGCAATAGAGGGAATATCTCTTACTATAAAGAAAGTTCTTCCGCGAACTTTTACTGTTGATATTGTTCCTTTTACTTTTGAGAATACTATTATAAGGTATAAAAGAGTCGGTGACTTCTTAAATATAGAATTTGATTACCTTCTTAAGCAGAAGAACGGGGCGTAGCTTAGTTTGGCTGGAGTGCTGCGTTCGGGACGCAGAAGTCGCTGGTTCAAGTCCAGTCGCCCCGACCAATTTTAAGTTGAAAAATATAGGATTATTCGTTACAATAGCACTATGCAAGTATTTTTGGGAATTGATTGGGGAGGGACTTATATAAAAGCTGGCTTAGTAGGTGCCCAGGGAAAGATATTAAAAAGAAAGGTTTACCCTTCAAAAGCAGACAAACAAGGCTTCATAGGAGATCTTAAATTACTGCTTAAAGAATTCTCTTCCTTTAATATACAAGGTATAGGTATTGGTGTACCGGGAATAGTTGATGTAGAAAAAGGTTTTATCTACTATTTGCCGAATATTCCCGGATGGGAAAACTATTCCCTACAGAGTGTACTTAAGAAGAGCTTAAAACTCCCGGTGTTCATTAATAATGATGCTAATGCTTTTGCTTTGGCTGAAAGCCGTTTTGGTGCAGCTAAGGGCAAGAAGAGAGTTATCTTTCTAACTTTAGGTACAGGTTTAGGAGGAGCTGTAATTTGTAACGGTAAGCTTCTTGAAGGTAAGACCAGTGCTACCGAGTTAGGCCATGTGCCGATAAATTTAAAAGGAAAACTTTGTGGTTGTGGAGGTCGAGGTTGTATTGAAACTTATGTTGGCAATCGCTATCTGCTTTCACGTTATAAGAGTCTTAAGAAGGGTAAACATGAGG
>CAZWIR010000002.1:17774-29225 GCA_964634315.1 uncultured Planctomycetia bacterium
AAAAGAAGTAAAACAGCTTTTTCAAAGAGGTCTAGCCGGAGAGAAAGAGGCCTTAATCGTTTGGAAGGAATTTTCTCACAATCTTGGAAAATTTTTAGCAGGAATGATAAATGTATTTAATCCCCAAGTTATTGTATTTGGTGGAGGAGTATCGGGAGCATTCAAATTGTTCAAGCCTTTAGTCGCTCAAGAAATCAAAAAACAGGTAATGTGGCCCCAAAATTTAGGTGTAAAATTAGTGAAGGCAAAACTTACCAATGCTGGTATAATTGGGGCATCTCTTTTGGCCAAAGAAAAGATTAGGGCATAGGAAAATTATTTAATATATATCCCGACTCACTAAAGATGTTGTAAAATTTTCTGCGATAATTTTACAACGCTCGTCGGGATCAATTCGACTACAATTTGCCTTTTGGCAAATTAAGTCTCATTGAGGAGATTAACATGAAACTATTTATTGATACAGCTAACTTAGAAGATATTAAAAAAGCGCATTCTTATGGAGTCTTAGACGGGGTAACTACAAACCCTACCCTTCTTTCAAGAGAAGGGGTGGAGCCTAATTCTCAGCTTAAGAAAATATGCGAAGTTGTAGAAGGCCCGGTTAGTGCTGAAATTACTAGCCTAGATAGCCAAGGTATGGTGACAGAGGCAAAAGAGTTGGTAAAAATTTCTTCAAATGTTGTAATAAAGGTTCCTTGTACCGTCGAAGGGCTAAAAGCAACCAAGGAGCTCAGTTCCTTAGGTATAAAAACAAATCTTACTCTTTGCTTTTCTGCTTCTCAAGCTCTTCTAGTAGCGAAAGCCGGAGCAACCTATGTTTCTCCCTTTGTTGGTAGATTAGATGATATCTCTACCGAAGGGATGAATTTAATAGCAGATATAAAACTAATTTATAATAATTACGGAATTTCTACTCAGATAATTGTTGCTTCAGTTCGCCATCCGATTCATTTTTTAGAATCAGCACGGATTGGGGCGGATATAGCAACTGTTCCTTTTACTGTAATTGAAAAACTTATGAAACACCCTTTGACCGATAGTGGAATAAAAAGATTCTTAGATGATTGGTCTAAGTTAAAAATGTCTTTAAATAATAAGGAATAAGGATAAAGGAATAAGGAAAAAGAAGTGAAACAGAGATTGAGTAATTCATTATTAGGTATTTATTTTTTACTTCTAACTTCATCCTTCATCCTTTATCCTTTGAGTGCCTTCCCCGATGGCGAAAAGATGCCGGTAGTTATCGATGGTGATGAAATAACCTATCTTCAGCAAGAAGGTAAAGTTGTTGCTAAAGGTAATGTAGTGGTAAAGTCTGAAGAGTCTGAGCTTTTTTGTCAGGAAGCTATCTATGATTCCAGTAGCAACATCGCTCACATAAAAGGGGATGTGCGTATAATTAAGGGTAATACCATTCTCTACGGCCAGGATGTAGTTTATAATTTTAATACCCATAATGCCGAGATGGTCGATATCGGACTTAAAGACTCTCCGATTTATGGGAAAGCTGAAAATGGAGATAAAATAGGTCAAGAAAAATATCTACTAAAAAAAGCTTATATTACAACTTGTGATTTAGAAGTTCCTCACTATCGTCTAACAGCAAAGACAATTACTGTTTATCCCGGGGATAAGTTTGTGGCTAGAGGCATGATTTTAAAAGTGGGGAAAATACCTATTTTTTACTTTCCTTCTTTTTCCCAATCTCTAAAAGATAATGCTTTTAAAGTAGAGTTAATTCCCGGTAAGGAAAATGAGTGGGGAGTTTTTCTTTTATCTCGCTGGCGTTATAATTTAAACGATGAAAATAAAGGGAAAATTCATATTGATACCTATCAAGATAGAGGGTATGGGCTTGGGATAACCCATCAGGTAGAGAGTGAGAAGTTTGGAGATGCTCTGTTTAATTATTATACTATTTCCGATGAACTTTACAAATTGGAGAATAGAGAGGAGCTTTTTAGTATGTATCCAAGTAGAATTAGTGTACCTGATAAGCGGCTGAATGATGATCGTTATAAGGTGCAATTTGCCCATCAATGGCAACCTGCTGATAATTTATCTATAACCAGTGAATTTAATAAGTTTTCCGATCAATACTTTATGGAAGATTTTTTCGAACAGGAATATGAAGTTTCGCCGGAACCGGAAAGCTATAATCTTATACAATATGGCTTGTCAAACTCTTCCTTGTCTTTACGTACTCAAGCCAGAGCAAATCGCTTCTACTCTGAGACCGAGTATCTACCTCAATTAGAATACAATTTTTTTAAACAAAACTTAGGTGATAGCAATTTTTACCTTGAGTCAGACAGTAAGACCGGACTCTTAAAGAGCAGAACAGCTAATACTCAAGATTACACAAAATCCTTTAGAGCTTACTCGTATAACGTTTTAAGCTATATTAATAAGATAAGGTGGTTAAGTATAAATCCTTACATTGGTTCTTATACAGCTTTTTATTCTCGCAATAGTCTTGGTGAAAACGATGTTTGGCGGGAAGCTCCTATTGCCGGGATGACCATGAATGTAAAACTTTATAAGTATTTTGATGATATCAGCTGGAATTTGTTTGGAGAAGAAGTAGACCAAATGCGGCATATATTAAGGCCGGAGATAAGCTATAATTATATTCATGATCCGTCAGTTTCTGATAGTAATCTTGTACAATTTGATGATGACGACAGTATCATTCGAGGTGAAACGGTTACCTTTACTTTAGAAAATAAGTTACAAGCTAGAAATAAGGAGAAAACCTGGGATTTTATATATTTTAGCCCGGCAGTCAATTATACAATTAATTCAGAGGGAAGTTTTAGCCATTTTAATACTATAACCGGAGATTTTGAAATTTATCCTAAAGAGGGAATTTCTTTAACGTCTGATGTCTCTTTCGATGTTTTAACTAGAAGAGTTAGCACATTTAACGTTGACCTTACGTTTAAAGGAAAAGAGAAGGTTATAGAAGCTGGAGAAGAAATCGAAAGGCAGAAGTATTCTTTTTCTTACGGTAATCGTTATACTCGTCAAAGTAGTACTCAGGGCACAGCTGAGCTTATATATCAGCTTACCCCGAAATTAAAATTCAGAGGATATGCGCAATGTGAATATAATACCGGAGATTTTCAGATTCAACAATATTCAATAAGATCGGATTTGCATTGCTGGTGGATGGATGTTGGTTTAACTGTGGATAGAGCTGAGAGAGGAGGAAAGGACCTTGGTTTTTGGGTCGTATTTACCTTGAAAGCCTTCCCGGATATCGACGTTGGCTTTGAACAGACCTATCACGGGGCAAAAACGGAATATTAAAGCCTACCTGTTAATAAAAAAAGTAAGATGAAGAAGATTGCAAAGAAAAAAAAGTATACTAAAAAGTATAAAATTTGTGTTGTTGGTGCAGGGCATGTAGGGCTTGTTGCTGCAGCTTGTTTTGCTGAATTAGGGCATAAGGTATATTGTGTAGATAAAGATAAAAAAAGAATAACATCTCTAAAGAAAAAAAGTATACCTTTTTATGAACCGGACTTAGAATCCTTGGTTAAAAAAGGTATTAAGTCTAAGGGGTTAGTTTTCTCATCATCCTTGCCGGAAGCTATTACGAAATCTCAAGTTATTTTTATTGCTGTCGGCACGCCTCCCCAAGCAGATGGTTCTGCTGATTTAACTGCAATCGAGAATGTTGCCCAGGTAATTGCCAAGAACCTTAATTCTTACAAGTTAATAGTAGGGAAATCAACTGTTCCGGTATGGACAGGTCGGAAGATAAAAGAGATTATTCATCGTTACAAAAAGAATGGTAATGACTTTGATGTAGCTTCAAACCCGGAATTTTTAAGAGAAGGTAAGGCAATCTATGACTTTTTCTATCCTGATAGAATTGTTATCGGCGTAGAGTCAGAAAGAGCAGAAAATATATTAAAAGATATATATGGGTCAGTAAAAGCAACGATAATAGTTACTGATATAAATACATCTGAGCTGATTAAGCATGCTGCTAATTCCTTTTTAGCTACAAAAATCTCTTTTATTAATGCAGTTTCCCGTGTATGCGATTTAGCTGGCGCTGATGTAGAAAAGATATCTTTAGCTATGGGTTTAGATCGGCGAATTGGTAAAGAGTTTTTGCAGGCTGGAATTGGCTATGGTGGTTTTTGTTTTCCAAAGGATGTGGAAGCTTTTGCTTATATTTCAAAAAAGTTAGGGTATGATTTTGGTCTGCTTAAAGAAGTTAAGACTATCAATGAACAACAACGCTCTAATTTTGTAGCGAAAGTAAAGGAACATTTATGGATTCTTAAAGGAAAAAAGATTGCTATTTTAGGTCTTTCGTTTAAACCCGACACAGATGATATGCGGTTTGCGCCTTCAGTTGATATTATAAAAACTTTTATTAGCGAGGGTGCTCGGCTTTACCTTTGCGATCCTCAGAGCTTAAATGAGGCAAAGAAAATCTTCAAACCTTCTGAAAAAATAAAGTTTACCAAAGATCCCTACGAGGCGGTTAAAGGATGTGATTGCCTTTGTTTATTAACCGAGTGGGGAGAATTTAAAGAACTGGACTTAAAAAGAGTCAAAAAGCTAATGCAATACCCCCTTATTGCCGATGGAAGAAATATGTTTAACAAGCAAAGAATATCCAAGTTAGGGTTTGAATATATCGGTATAGGTAAATAGAAAGGATAAAGGATAAAGGATGAAGGAAAAAGGAAAAAGGATAAGTAATTGTAAACTATTGGAAGAGAGAATCAATAAAAAACAAGCCCGGATTTGTATCATCGGCTTAGGATATGTGGGGCTTCCCTTAGCAGTTGCTTTTGGTCGCAAGGGTTACTCGGTTATCGGTTTAGATAATAGTAAATCCCGCATTGCCAGGTTAAAGAAGGGAGAAAAATACATTGTTGATGTAGACTCTAAGGAGGTTCTCTCTTTAATTAAAAAAGGTAAATTTTTTCCTACCACAAACCAAAAAGTTCTCAAAACTTCTGATATCGTAATAATCTGTGTACCAACACCTTTGAGAAAGGTAAAGATACCGGATATTTCCTATGTGGTGGCAGCAAGTAAGACGGTAGGGGAACATTTAAGGAAGAGTCAGCTAATTATCCTAGAAAGCACTTCTTATCCTACGACTACTCGGGAAGTGGTCTTACCGATTCTAAAAAAATCAGGTTTAAAGGAAGAGAAAGATTTTTTTCTTTGTTTTTCTCCCGAGAGAGTTAACCCCGGAGATAAGAAATTTCCTTTAACAAAAATACCTAAAATTGTCGGCGGTTTATCTAATAAATCAAGTACATTAGCAAAGAGTCTTTATTCAAAAATTATTAAAGATGTATTTACAGTATCAAGCCCTGAGGTTGCTGAGAGTTCTAAGCTTCTTGAGAATACCTTTAGATTAGTTAATATTGCCTTAGTTAATGAATTTGCTATGGTGGCTGAGAAATTAGGGATAAATATGTGGGAAGTAGTTGAAGCAGCAAAGACAAAACCTTTTGGGTTTATGCCCTTTTATCCCGGTCCAGGTATAGGTGGACACTGCATTCCGGCTGACCCTTTATATTTGTCTTGGAAGTCAAAAAAATTAGGTTTTAAAACAAAAATGATTGATTTAGCAGCCTATATGGATCATTTTATGCCGAAGTATACTGTGGGTAGAGTATCTAAACTTTTGAAGTCAAAGGGTATATCCATAAGTAAAGCCAAGGTTTTAATATTGGGAGTTACTTACAAGAAGGATGTAAAAGATTTAAGAGAGTCTCCTGCCTTAGATATCATTGAAGAGCTAAAAAAAAGAAAGACCAAAGTTGATTATTCTGATTGCTTGATACCTCATTTAAAGATTAAAGGTATTAATTTAAAGAGTGTATCTTTAAGCCGCGATAAATTAAAAAAATATGATTGTGTAGTTATTGTTACTAACCATTCAAAGGTTAATTATGAATTTTTAAGAAAAAATGCTAAGTTGATTTTTGATGCTCGTAACGTTTACAAGAAAAACTACGATAACGTAACAAGATTATGATTAATTTATCAATTATCATTTATCAATTATGATTTTAAGAGATAAAAAAATATTAGTTACCGGTGGAGCCGGTTTTATCGGTTCTCACATTGTTGATAGATTGGTAGATTTGGGGGCAAATGTTGTTGTTTTAGATAATTTATCAAGCGGAAAATTAGAAAATCTAATTAAATCTAAAAATAAAATAAAGTTTATAAAGGGTGATATTACTGATGAGAAAATTCTTGATACCGCCTTGGAAGGAGTTGAATATATAAGTCATCAGGCAGCTCGACGAAGTGTACCTGAGTCCATCAGTAAACCATTAGAATACAATAATGTGAATGTTACTGGAGCGTTAAAGCTTTTTTCTAAAGCTAATGATAAAGGTATAAAAAAAATAGTTTGTGCTTCTTCAAGTTCTGTATATGGGGAGAGAGATAGTTTCCCGGCGAAAGAAGGTGAGAGTGCAAAGCCAATTTCACCGTATGCAGCTACAAAGTTGATTGTTGAACAATATTCCTATGTTTTCAGCAAACTTTATAATATGGAAATTGTAAATTTAAGGTATTTTAATGTATTTGGTCCGCGTCAATCTTTAGATGATGAATATGCGGTTGTTGTTCCTAAGTTTATAAATTGTCTTTTAAATAACGAAAATCCTCCCATATATGGCAATGGAGAACAAGAAAGAGATTTAATTTATGTCGATAATGTAGTTGATATTAATGTCCAGTGTCTGGAAAAGAATAATATTGGTCCAGAGATATTTAATGTTGGTTCAGGAGTTCCTAATTCGGTAAATAATTTATTTAAAAATATAAAAGAGATTACCAAAAGCACAGCAGAACCTAATTATTGCTCTTCTCGGCTTGGTGACGTACAAAAGACTCACGCTGACATAGAAAAAGCAAAAAAGTCATTAGGATGGCAGCCAAAGGTAGATTTTTATAAAGGATTAGAAAAAACAGTAGAATGGTTTCGGAATAGTATTGAGTCGTGAGTATTGAGTATCGGGTGAAGAAAAAGACATGGAAACGAAGATTAAGAGTTTTAGAGATTTGAAAATATGGAAAGAAGGAATAGAATTAGTTAAGAAGACTTATCTGTTAACAAAAGAATTTCCCAAAGAAGAACGATATGGCCTTAGTTCTCAAATGCAAAGGGCTTCTGTATCTATTCCATCTAATGTTGCAGAAGGGTTTAGAAGAAAATATAATAAAGAATATAAACAATTCCTCAATATAGCTTTGGGTTCTTGTGCAGAGCTTGAGACACAAATAGTAATTGCACAAGAATTAAAATACATAAAGGATGGACAAGCGAAAGATATTATTGAGTTAATTTATTATATTTGCCGGATGATTGTTAGTTTGAAAAAGAAACTTTAATGCTACATACTCAATACTCGATACTATATACTAAATTATGAACATACTTATTACAGGCGGTGCAGGATTTATCGGTTCTCATTTATGCCGGAAGTTACTCGAAGAGGGAAAGAGAGTAATCTGTGTAGATAACTTTATTACCGGTTTTCGAAAAAATATTGAAGAATTAGAAAGTAACCCAAAGTTTAAATTAATCGAACAGGATATATCAAACCCCTTATACATAGAGGAAGACTTAGATTGGATTCTTCATTTCGCTTCACTAGCTTCGCCTAAACATTATCTAAACTATCCGATAAAGACTTTAAAATCGGGCCTTTTAGGTACTCATAATTGTTTAGGGATAGCTAAGAAAAAAGGAGCAAAGTTTTTATTAGCTTCTACCTCTGAAATTTATGGAGATCCGCTTGTACATCCTCAACCTGAAGAGTATTGGGGTAATGTAAATTCTATCGGGGTGAGGAGTTGTTACGACGAATCCAAACGTGGGGCTGAGGCAATAACTTATGCCTACATGCGCCAGCATAGTCTTGACGTGAGGGTAGTAAGGATATTTAATACTTATGGTCCGAATATGCATCCTGATGATGGAAGAGTTGTTTCTAATTTTATTGTTCAGGCTTTAAAAGGAGAAAACATAACAATTTATGGAGATGGAACTCAGACACGTTCTTTTTGCTATGTTGATGATTTGGTTGAAGGAATTGTAAAGATGATGAATATTGATTATAAATTACCTTTAAATTTAGGTAACCCGAAGGAGTTTACAATTAATGAACTTGCAAATTTAGTTTTGAAATTAATCGGTTCAAAGTCGAAGATAGAAAAATTACCGCTTCCTGAAGATGATCCAAAGCAAAGACAACCCAACATAGACAAGGTTAAAAGAATGATCGGTTGGCAGCCACGAGTCACTTTGGAGGAAGGGCTTGAGAAAACTATAGAGTACTTTAAAAACTGTATATAGTATTGAGTCATGAGTATTGTGTATTGAGAACTACATACTACATACTCGATACTCAATACTAGCTATTAAACCATGAACATACCTTCGCTTGATTTAAAGAGAGAATACGCCTTCCTAAAGAAGGATATCGATA
This sequence comes from uncultured Planctomycetia bacterium, assembly GCA_964634315.1. Taxonomy (GTDB): domain Bacteria; phylum Omnitrophota; class Gorgyraeia; order Duberdicusellales; family 4484-171; genus Susulua. The sequence continues at coordinate 26,270 of CAZWIR010000002.1, forward strand.
AGCAACTTAAAGATTGTTTAGGCAGTCAGCAGTGGATTTTAAGCCAGAAAGTTAGTGAATTTGAGGAAAAGGTAGCTAAATATTTGGGAGTAAAGAATGCTATTGGTGTTGCTTCAGGAACTGACGCTTTAATTTTGTCTCTAAAAGCACTTGCTCTTAAATTAAAGAAGAAAGCATCTTTTGACAAAAAAGATGAAATTATTACCACTGCTTTTACCTTTATTGCTACAGCTGAAAGCATTGTAAGGGCTGGAGCAACTCCGGTATTTGTTGATATAGACCCGGTTACTTTTAACATTGATCCTTTAGCCATAGAGAAGGCTATAACAAAAAATACCGTAGGAATCCTTCCGGTTCATCTTTATGGACTTTCCTGTGATATGGGTAAAATCTCTAAAATTGCTAAAAAAAATAATTTATTTATTATAGAAGATTGCGCTCAGAGTTTTGGAGCATCAATCGGCAAAAAAAAGACAGGCTCATTTGGGGATTGCGGTGCCTTTAGCTTTTTTCCCTCTAAGAATTTAGGGGGCTTTGGCGATGGAGGGCTTATAACTACCAACAATAAAGACATTGCTAAGTTAGTAAAAGCCTTAAGAAATCACGGTCAAACTTCTAATTACGACGCCTCTTTTATTGGCTATAATTCTCGGCTCGACTCAATACAAGCCGCAGTTCTTTTAGCAAAGCTAAAACATATTGATAAGTCTAATAATTCCCGAATAAAAATCGCCAAAAAATACACCCAACCCCTCAAAAACATCCCCCAAATCCAACCCCCTTTGCCTGATATCCAACACTCAATACTACATACTCGATACTCGATACTAAATACTACTCACATTTACCACCAATACACCATAAAAGCTTCCTCTAGGAATGAACTTCTCAAGCATCTAAATTCCAAAGGAATAGGCGCACGCCTTTACTACCCCTTGCTTTTAAATCAAATGGAAGCTTTTAAGAGTTATAAATGTAAGGGAGCCCTTAAAAATGCTAAAGAAGCTTGCGCAAAATGTTTGTCATTACCAATCCATCCTTTTTTAAAAGAAAAAGAGATAAGCCACATAACCTCAGCTATAAAAAGATTTTATAAATAGTGGGAATCAGAAGAGAGCTATTACACAAGGTGTGAGAATAGAAAAGCTTAACAAAAGAATCTTTTATGGTAAGTTATTACCATAACCATAGTGAAAAAATGATATCTTTGCGTTCAAAAGCAGCAATACAAATCCTGCTTCTGCCAATAGTCAGCCGACATCGACTAAATTTGGATAATAGGCATTGACTAAACAAATTCGCCCTATCGATATTAAACAGATTCAGCATTATAAAAAAGGGGTATTGGGAAACAATCATATAAAAGACGTGCTAACAAGTGTAAAAAAATTGCAGAAAGTTCTTGCAAAAAGTGTATAAATAAGGCATAATTTAGATATGAGAAGAGATATATGGAATAAGCTGGTAGAATGGAAAAATAAAAAAGATCGGAAACCGCTCATTCTTAAAGGAGCGCGTCAGGTTGGGAAAACTTACATTCTCCGGGCTTTTGGCAAAGAATGCTTTTCTCGAGTGCATTATCTAAATTTTGAGAAATATAAAGAAGTGGCCAAGATTTTTGAAGGAAATCTCACTCCCCAAAACATACTTCAGGATTTAAGTTTTTATCTTAACACCTCCATCGATAAAGAAAATGATCTTGTTATTTTTGACGAAATTCAGAATGTTCCCAGGGCCTTAACCAGCTTAAAATATTTTCAGGAAGAGTTACCGGAACTGGCCATTTGCGCAGCTGGCTCACTGTTGGGAGTCCAGTTGTCTAATGAATCTTTTCCTGTTGGGAAGGTCGAATTTTTAAATATGTTTCCCATGTCATTTGAAGAATTCTTGAAAGGGGAGGGAGATACCAAATCATTTGAATTTCTTCGAAGCCGTAAAAAATTTGAGGCTATACCTCAAATTATTCATAGCCGGCTTTGGGAACAATTAAAAATATACTTTGTGGTAGGGGGCCTTCCGGAAATTGTTAAAACCTTTGTGGAATATAAGGATGATTTGTTTACCGCTTTGCAAAAAGTGAGAGACAAGCAGGATAATTTACTATTAACTTATATCGCCGATATAGCAAAACATTCTGGCAAGCAGAATGCTATGCATATCGAAAGGCTATGGCGTAATGTTCCTGCGCAGCTGGCTAGGGAGCACGATGGTTCTGCCGGGAAGTTTAAGTTTAAAGGGATTATTCCCGGAATTAAAAGGTATTCAAAATTAGCAGGGAGTATCGACTGGCTGGTTTCAGCCGGCCTTATTCTAAAAGCGCATATCGTTAATAACGGACAGCTTCCCTTTTCCGCATACACTACGGAAAACACTTTTAAGCTGTATGTTTTTGATGTCGGCTTATTAGGGGCTTTAAGTGATTTGCCTCCAAAGTCTATCATGGAATATAAGTATGGTTTTTACAAAGGATACTTTGCGGAAAATTTTGCTGCTCAGGAATTTATTTGCTCGGGTGTAAAGGAATTGTATTGTTGGAAAGAAAGATCTGCCGAGGTAGAATTTTTAAGAGAAATCAACGGAAATGTTCTGCCTGTTGAAATTAAATCAGGCTGGGTAACTCAGGCAAAGAGCCTAAAAATTTTTGCTCAAAAGTATCATCCCAAATACAGAACAATTTTTAGCGCAAATAACCTTTCTCTTGATTCGGTCAATAAAGTTCACCGATATCCGCTGTATTTGGTTTCTAACTTTCAGGCGGAAGATGTTCAACCATAGTTGACCATTCCCAGTGGTCTTTAAATGCGTATCTTGAAACAGTGCATTTGAGGAAATTATTTGACAAGATGTATATCATTTTGGTAAATTATTTGATAAGATGTCTATTATGTGATAAGTTATAAACATGAATTTAAATCAGTTTTTAGAATTAGATAAGCTTGCTAGAGAAGATGGAAAG
>CAZWIR010000003.1:0-27790 GCA_964634315.1 uncultured Planctomycetia bacterium
ACTTCTTCAGTTACCCTTAAAATTTCCGAGGCTGAAGTAACTCCAGATATTATTTTCTCTAAACCGGATTCCCGCAAAGTTATCATTCCATTTTTTACAGCTTCATCCCTTATAACCGCCGACGATGATTTACGGGTAATCAATTCACGTATTCGGTCATTAGGAATTAAAAGCTCGTAGATTCCTTCCCTTCCGGAATAACCTCTTTGTTTGCATTTACGACAGCCAACTTCTTGGTAAAAAGTAAACTTTTTTCCTTTGGAATCACTTTTATTAACACCTAATTGAACCAGCAATTCCGGGGAAGGCGTATACTCTTTTTTACAAAATTCGCAAAGAGTACGCACTAACCTCTGAGCCAGGACTCCGATTAAAGATGAAGCCACCAAATACGGCTCAACGCCCATATCAATTAACCGGGTAGCTGCTGAAGGAGCATTGTTGGTATGTAAAGTTGAGTAAACCAGGTGTCCGGTAAGGGCAGAATGAATTGCAATATCAGCAGTCTCCTTATCACGAATTTCACCAATCATTATAATATCCGGGTCTTGCCTGACAATTGATCGTAACCCGTTAGCAAAAGTTAACCCGGCCTTTGCATTTACCTGACACTGATGAACATGGGTAATCTCATACTCAACCGGATCTTCTAAGGTAACAATATTTTTATCCTGAGTATTTATCTGGCTTAAAGCACCGTAAAGAGTAGTAGTCTTACCGGAACCGGTAGGCCCGGTAACTAAGATAATTCCATAGGGTCGAGAAATCAATTTAGAAAAACCCTTAAGCATGTTCTTAGAAAAACCCAGTTGCTCAAGCTTAAGTACACCTTGGGAACGGTCAAGAATTCTTATAACTACATTTTCCCCATGAATTGAAGGAAAAGTTGAAACACGCAAGTCAATTTCTCTTCCGGCAGCAAGCATTCGAATACGGCCATCTTGAGGAAGACGTTTTTCAGCAATATCTAAACTAGCCATAATCTTTATCCGTGAGACAACCGGAGCCTTATCCTCTAAAGGAATTTGCGATGTCGGATACATAATTCCATCAATCCGGTAACGACAATTAAAGCTATCAGTCTCAGGCTCAAGATGAATATCAGAAGCACCCATCTCAACTGCCCGGGTTACAATACTATTAACCATGTCGACTACCGGAGCTAGTGAAGCAGCCTTTTTTAAGGAAGCAACCTGCTCTCCACCAGCCTGAGGAGAAGTGTTTAGAAATGGATCCACCGGCTCAGTTAAAACCGTCTTAAAAGGAGCTGAGAGCTTATCTTCTTCTTTGCCGTTAGCCCGGTGATAATGCTGGTCAATGGCATTACGAATAGCTGTAGAGCAAGCAAATACCGGCCTCACCCGGCAATTAGCGGCAGCTTGAAATTCATCTATCGCCGTTACATCTAAAGGGTTAGCCATAGCTATAGTCAGAGTATTTTGTACTGAAAATAAAGGTATTGCTATATGTTTAACACAGATGTCTTCGGGTATAATATCTATAGCTGCCGGTTCAATAGTCATGGTAAATAAATCTACATAAGCTAAACCCAATTGTTCACTCAGGGTTTGAGCAATTGCTTCTTCACTAGTTGCTCCATGACTGACTAAAATTTCACCAAGAAAGCGGCCAGTAAGCTTTTGTTCTACCAGAGCTTTATCCAATTGCCTTTGGGTTATTACTCCCCTATTTATAAGCATGTCTCCGATTCTGTATTGACGTTTATCTTCTGGCATAATTATTTTTTAATAGTTATCCTATTGTCCGGAAACTACCTTTTCCCAAGTCATGTCTTCAATCAAAGTTACCAAAGTTACCACGGGCTCACCCATAGCAATAGCATAATGGACCTTAACTCGCACCTCTAAAGGACTAGAACCGGGGACAAACTCACTCTCTATCCTCCACTTTAAATTATCCATATCCATAGGCTCTTCCTCAAGTGGTGGGTAAATAGTTGTTCCTAGTTCCTGTAATTGACTAGTAGTAAAATTCAAATTCTTTATCCGCTCCATCTGCCACTTAGCCAAATTAGTAGCTACAATAAGGCCTTGACTGGAGCTAACCGAGGTTAGAGTATGGGAAAATAATTGCATCACCGGAACAATCAATAGAGCCATTACTGCTAAAGCAATTAACAATTCAATATAAGTAAAACTTTTTTTCTTTCTCATAAAGCACTATATTGCAATTGAATAGTCTTTTTGATACCATTAACTTCGCCAATTGAAGTAATTAGAGATTGAAAATGATTAATTTCAACGATATAAGTCCCATCACCGAGTTGAAATGGGCCCTTTGGTTTAGCCAGCTCTTCATGACTACCGGTTTGATAACACAAGAGGTGAATTGCATAGGCAATACCGGCTTCGGCCAGATATAAAGCCTTAATCTCATCAACAGAATTCCGCGACGAAATATTAACCGAAGAGAAAAAAGCAACCAAAGTTGCACCAATTAGAGCTATGGTTAAAAAAACAATAATTACGCTTATTAAAACAACCCCTTTATTGTTTACAATATTATTCTTAACTTTATCCTTCATCCTTTATCCTTCCTGCATCACCACTCACTAACTACTTCACCCTCAGCACTACCCCACTTTGAATCAAGCTCCATATCCCAGTCTACGACTACCTTAGCTTTATTGATTATATAAACCCATCCACCATCACCGGGAAAAGCATCCCGCGACTCAATGTTTTCAAGCTCTGCTGATCCGGATTTATCAGAAATAAACTCTAAAGGAATAGAATCTAAGTAAGGCCTCTCCACTCCCATATCATGATAGTTTACTTCCAGTAACTCATCCAATCTCTCCGGATAACGACCTTCTTTAGTTCTAAACAGACTAACTCGAGTTCTTAAAGTATTTAAATTTGTTTGAGTTGCAGCCAAACGAGCCTCAGCATCAAAACCAATAAAATTAGGAATCATCGTAGCAGCAAGAATAGCAATAATACTAATAACGATAAGTAATTCCAAAAGAGTAAAAGCTTTTTTTCTCATCTCTAATTCTCCTTTTTAGGTTGGCCTAAAGACCTTCATTAATTTAAATATCGGCAAAAGAACCGATAAAGCAATAAAAGCAACCATAATACCCATAGCCAAAAGCATCATTGGCTCTAGGAGGGTAGTTAAATTCTTAATCGTATACTCTATTTCCGGCTCATAAAAAGCTGCCACCTCTTCTAACATTTTATCTAGCTTTCCGGTCTTCTCGCCAGTAGCAATCATTTGTATTACCATCGGAGTAAAAAAACCACTGGCCTTAAATTGTTCGACCAGAGGGTGCCCTTCAGTTATTGATAAACGAATATTCTGAATTGCTCTTCTCATAACTAAATTGCCAATTGTCTTCTCAACTACAACTAGCCCCTGCAAAAGAGTTATTCCAGAAGAAGTAAGCGCTGAGAGAGTTCGAGCAAATCTCGAAATCTGAATCTTTATATATAACTTTCCAAAAATCGGCAGCTTCAACAGCCAAGAATGAAATTTAAACTTACCTTCAGGCTTTGAAATGTATTTTTTAAAAAGTGCGGAAATTAAAGCCAAAACAATTATAATCACATACCAAAGTTTACGCATAGCCCAACTTAGACCCAAAACAATCTTAGTTGGTATCGGGAGTTCTGCCCCAGAAGCACTAAAGACCATGACAAATTTTGGCAAGACTCCGATAATCATAGAATTAACAACTATCAGAGCAATTACCACCAAAACTACCGGGTAGATTAATGCTGCTTTTACTCGAGAAGTTGTCTCCTGTTCCTGAACGCCTAAGACAGCTAGGCGGTCTAAAACCATATCAAGCATTCCTCCGGCTTCACCAACCTCAACCATACTAACAAAGAGCTCAGAAAAAACTTTAGGATGCTGCGAGAGAGCTTCAGAAAAACTTGTACCCCTTTGAACTGACTGTTGGATATCCTCAAGTAGTATTTTAAATTTTTTATTTACAGTCTGATCACAAATTGTAGTCAAACTGGGAGCTAATGCTAGGCCAGCCCGAATTAAAGTAGCTAACTGACGGGTAAAGATATTGATCTCTTGTCGGTCAATACGTTTCATACTATCAAAGAACTCTTTTAAAGAAAAAGATACTTTGCCGTAAGGAGTAATCTCAATCACAGTATAACCAAGCCGGTCCAATTGGCCGATTACGCTCTCTTCATCTTCGCCCTCTAGCTTACCAATAACTAACTCGCCAATTCTATCTCTAGCTTTATATCGATATAGCTCCACCTATTTCTCCTTATCAGAAATTTTCTCGTAGTAGTAGTTTGATTTTTCTTCATTTCTCAAGTGCTTCCCGTAGATTAAAGCTAAATTGTAATAAATATCACCATCACTTTCATCCCCTTTTAAAGCCTTCTGGTAAGAATCAACTGCTAATTTGTACTTTTTTATTTGAGTATAGAGATAACCTAGGTTGTAATGAACATCCTTAGCTTGAGAGTTTATTTTTAAAGCCTTCTTGTAGGAAGTTATGGCTTCTTTAAAATTGCCATCAAGTAAATAAAGATAGCCTAGAGCTTGATGAATTTTTTCTTTGTCTTTGATCAGTTCCTCCTGAGAAAATTTAGCCCCTCTCATTACTAAATTTCCATAAATATCGGCTAAAGCTTCCTTTTTCTGTTTTCTACCAGTAGCTGTAGATTTTCGAAGAAGCACTAACTCCTTATTTATCTCCTTCCACTTATCTTCTAGCTCCTCACGCCTTTGAGTCTCGGCAGATAATTCATTACTAAGCTGCTTATTTTCCTTTCTTACGCCTGAAGAAGAATTCACCTCTTTTATGTAAGCCAATTGAGAATCTTTTAACTCTTTATTTAAGGCAAAATTCTCTTCCTTAGTTGTTTTATGATACTCATCTAATCTATCAAATTCACTCTTAAATTTATTGTAATTTTTTTCTGATTCCTTTGCCCGTTTCTTAAGAGAATCTCTATCTAGAGAAACTTCGGCTAACTTCATTTCTAACTCAGATATCTTGGTATTACTCTTGGACAATTCTGAACCGGATTTTTCTATGCGTTTTAAATTTTCTTTTAAATAAATAATCTCTTCCTTAACTAGTTTATAATCTTTTTCAACTAGCTTTAGCTTATCTTTTAACTTATCACGCTCTCCGCCTAATCTTTTAAGCTGATTGGTAATGGTTTTATCCTCGAGTGAATCTTTTGCTAAAATTACCTTCAAGCTTTTAACCTTATCTTCCTCTTGAGAAAGAGCCGTCTCCAAGGACACATTCAAATCTTTGGCGAGATTAAAATCTTTATCCAAAATTGCGTTTTTAGCTTCTAGACTCTCAAGTTTTTTCTTAAATCCAGCACTATCATCGGAATTAATGCTTACCAGTTTAGCCTCAAGATCTAAAACCTTAGCTTTTTCTTGAGAAAGATTTGCGATTACTTTATCTAAAGCCTTCAAATTTGTATTCAGATAATTGACTTCTTCTTTAGCTGACCTATATTCATTATCCAGATTAATAAATTCATCCTGCAACTTATCGTGACCTTTTTCTAAACTAGCTATCTGTTTTTCAAAACCTACTTTTTCAACAATACTCTGGGCTAATTCAACCCCTAAATTCTTAGACTTAGATTTCTCTTGAAAAAGATTTGTCTCTAAGGAGGTATTAGAATCTTTAACCAGATTAAATTCTTTATTTAAAACCTTTAATTCCTCTCTTAAGGTTTTCAGTTGCTTTTTAAGATTATCTCTCTCTGGAACAATCTGCCCCAATTTATTCTGCGCTTCCATAGATAAAGCCTTACTTTTATCTAATTCTAACTCAAGAGCAGTTTCAGACTTTTTCAATGCTGTTAAATCTTTATTTAAAATCCTGCTCTCTTGCTCAATTTTCCTCTGATCTTTAGTTAAACTTGAAACTTGCTCTCTCAAAGCTTTTTTCTCGGGAGCGCTTCTTTCTAACTTAGCTTGTAAGCTTTTTATTGAGCTCTCTTTTCTAGAAAGTTCTGTTTCCAATCCTCTCTTTTCCTTCTCCAAAGCACTTAAATTAGCTTTCAAGGGAGGAATCTCATCATTTAATTTCTTCTCCTGATCCTTTAAGATTTTTACCTCTTCCTTAAGGACTTCTCTTCCCGGAACAGCCTTGTCTATCTTATCTTGTAAATTCTTAGCTAAAGCTTGGCTCTTGGACAGGTCTGAAGATAATTTTGTTTTGATTAGATTTAAATCCTTGAGGTCTGCGGAAAGTGAAACACATTCTTCTTTGACGGCAAGATAATTTTTATCTAAAGCAGTAATCTCATCCTTTAATTTCTTCTCCTGATCCTTTAAGATTTTTACCTCTTCCTTAAGGGCTTTTCTTCCCGGAACAGCCTTGTCTATCTTATCTTGTAAATTCTTAGCTAAAGCTTGGCTCTGATCAAGTTCAGCAGTTAATTTCTCTTTTTCTCTATCTAATTTTTCTAATTCTGACTTTAAAGCTCTACCATCTTCGGTAGCAAGCTCATAGGAACCGCTCACCTCGAAAAACTCACTCCTTAATTTAGCACGTTCATCTTCGACAGTTTTAAGCTGTTTTTTGATTTTATTATCCTCAATCCCAGCCTTGTTTAGTGTATTTCCCAGATTTTCGATTAAAGACTTTTTTTCGGCAAGAACAGATTCTAAATCTGCCTTTGCCAAAGTTAAAACCTGCAAATTTGCATTTAAAGTACCAGCTTGCTCTTGAGACGTTTTATAATCCTTGCTTAAGCCTGTCAATTCTCTCTTTAAATCCTTACGCTCATTTTTTAATTCTGCAATCTGCTCTTTTAAAGCACTCTTCTCCGGAGCAACTCGATTCAACTTTGCCTGTAGACTTTTAGCCTTAGTTTCCTTATTAGTTAGCTGGGAATCAATTTTACGCTTAGCCTTACTTAAAGCTTCGAAATTCATACTTAAAGAAACAATCTCTTCTTCGGCAACAGTATATTGTTTGTTTAACCCGATAAGCTGATTTTTAAGATTACTACGCTCACTTTCAAGAGACGCAACTTGCTCCTCTAGGGCATCTCTCTGGAAACTAACTTTGCCCAATTCAGATTGTAGATCTTTAACCTTACTTTCCTTCTTAGAAAGAGTTGTTTCTACACTAGTTTTATCTTTAGCTAGACCTAATAATTTTTCGTTTAAAGAAGCAATTTCTTCCTTGGCTTGAACATAATTTTTATCTAATTCTGAAATCTCGACTTTTAGTTGGTCTCTTTCTCCCTCTATGGTTGCTGCTTTATTCTTAAAACTGTTTTTCTCAGAATTAACTTTCGTTAATTTAGAATCCAAATTCTGGATTTCCTTTTCTTTCTTGGCAAGCTCAGTTTCAATCTTAGTCTTAATTTTAGTTAAAGCCGTAAGGTTCGTTTTTAAATAACTAGCCTTTTCTCTTGCTAACTTATGTTCTTTTCTAAAACCAAGGATCTCTTCCTCTAGCTTATTGCATGCACCTTCAACGGCTTCAAATTGGCTCCTTAACTTATTATTCGCTAACTCTTTTTCTCTTAAGATTGTTTCTAAGGCTTTAGCACGATTCTGGACAGCAGCATAGTCTTGAATTAATCCGGTCTGTTTTTTATCCAACTGGGAGTGTTTCTTTTCTAAATCCTGAAGTTGCTTTTTGACATTATTTTTTATTGAGCTTGCTTGGGTAAGTTTATCTTGGATAAGTTTTGTAGCAGCTTCTTTTTTTATAATAGTTGTCTCTAACTTAGCTTTAGCTTGACCTAAATTATCTAAATTTACCTCTAGGGAAGCAATATTCTTCGTAGCCTCTTTATAGTTAGCATCTAAACCTGAAAGGTCACTTTTGAGTGTATTCCGCTCATCTTCTAAGGAATTTACTTTATTTCCAAGACAAGCCATCTCAGATATGGCACCATTTAATTTGTTTTCTAAATCTAAAACCTTAGCATTTTTTTTAGAAAGTTCGTTTTCTAACTTTATTTTAATATTGCCTAAGCCAGAAAGCTTACCTTTAAGCCCTCCGGCTTCATCCTTTAAAATCTTAACTTGACCCTGCAGGCTAGTTTTTTCTGAACTAGCTTGAGTTAATTTAGAATGTAAACTATCTATTTTACTTCCTAAAGCTTCTCTCTCTTGCGTAAGGGCATCAAGCTGACCACTAATCTGGCTTTCTAACTTTTGAAGATCTGTCTTCCACTTTCCCCCGACAGTCTCAGCTCCAGCAGATAAAAAACAGACTAAAGACAAGTTCACTACTAAGATTAAAAACTTTAATCTAAAATCTTTCCCCATAAACCCCCCGTATTTTTAAAATTTCGCTATATTAACCCTCCCAACTATAGTAAAGCTTTTCAGCTTTATTAATAGTTACCACTTAAAATATCCAAACCAACTGGTCTGGGTTTTCTTATATCTTTTGTAGGTAAGACTAATTTTTTGTGAATCTTTCTCGCCTTCGTAGAAAACTCACTCTTAGGGTAATCTGAAATTAAAACAGCAAAAACCTCCCCAGCCATATCATAATCTTTAAGATCTTTGTAGTGAATCATTCCGGCCCGATATACTGCTTCAGCTGCCCGGTCACTTCCAGGAAATTCTATAGCAATGTGCTTATAAATATTTAAAGCTTGAGTCTTTCTAAAAGTTTTGCTTTTACGAATACTCTCTATGCCCACGCCTCTATCTAAAGCCCTAGCTCTACCGAATAGGCTTTCAACAAGCACAAGCTCTCCAGTGGTCTCAAAAGTACCATAAGCACTTTCTATGGCAGCAGCCTTCTCGCTTAATCGTTCCTTCTCCTCTTGTGAACGTAAAATCTTTGGAGTAATAAATACTGCTAACTCTATCTGTTCTACTGTCTTAGAAAATCTAGAGAAAATCCTTCCTATAAAAGGAATATCTCCTAAAATAGGAATTTTATCATGAGTTTCATTATCGGTATTCTTAATTAATCCACCGATAATTAAAGTCTCACCTTCTTTTACTCTCACTGTAGTGTCAGCTTCACGGGTAGTAATCGTAGGATTACCCATGGTGGTATCAGAAGAAGATACTTCCGGATGAATTCTCATTGTAATATAACCGTCATCATTAATAGTCGGAGTTACTCTTAAACTTGTTCCAACATCTACAAAATTAACAGTCTCAGTGGTTCCAGTGGTAGTCTGGGTTCTCTCGGAAATCGGATATCTGGTACCAATAAGAATCCGAGCTTCCTCGCCATTTAAAACTGCAATTGAAGGAGAAGCCAAAAGTTTAGCCTTTCCGTCTCTAACCAAAGCATCTATAGTTATTGGAATAGAAAAATCCTTCATAGTAAAAGTACTTATTGCAAGCTGGCCACCAGAAAGATCACCCTGACCCCCTGCCATATTTATTGTACCTTTTAATTGCTCTTCAGTAGAAGTACCGCGATCAAAAATACCATGGCCAGGATTATAATCAGCCTCTATAGAAAAGCCTAAGGTAGCCAAATCAGATGAGGTTATATCAACAATTCTAGCTTCAATCAAAACCTGCTGCGGGGCAATATCAACTTGAACCAGAAGCTTTTTAATCTTAGCAATATTCTTAGAAAAATCAGTAACAACTAAACTATTAGATACCTCATTTATCTTAATATTACCTTTAGATGAACCAACATCTCTTAGGAGGTTCAGAGCTTCAGAAGCAGTAATGTACTTTAGAAAAATTACCTGGCTATCCATATCTATTGCCTCAGGGTCACCAATAGCAACATAAACAATACCTTCGCGCTCAGAGAAAATAAGCCCATTTATCGTAAGAATAGCCTCTAAGGCATCTCTCACCGCGACATCTTTTAAACTTATAGTCACCTTGCCCTTAACTTTAGGGCCGGTAACAATGTTTAAGTCGTAGGTCCAAGAGAGCGAGCGCAAGACGGTAGCTAAATCTGCATCCTTGTAGTCAAGGGAGATCTTCTTATCTAACTTACTCTCAGGAACAAGCTCCTTTTTTACTTGATCAGGGGAAAGCACCTGCTTCCACTCTTGGGCAGCAATCCCTGTGAATATAATTGAAAAATTAAATATTATAATCAGGATTAAAATCAGAGGTCCTCCTCTACATTTTTTTTCGTAGATATTGTAATTATTCACTTTGCCTCCTTGTTTTTTATTAATCATCCAATTATTCTCACCCTTTAAATCTGCTTACCTATATATATGATAAAAACAAACTTCTCTTGTTCACCTTTCCATATTAACAATATATTCATCAGGCCCATCAGCAAATACTACAGCGTCAAAACGAATATCTTTAACAATATAATTATCTATTTCCGCACCGATACGAACTACTTCTCCATTTACAATTGCTGTTGGGCTCTTGGAATTAAAGGTTATACCCTCTAGTTTTAAATCTATTTTCTTAGTTCTAACAACCGGCTTGGCCTTAGAGACAAATATATTCCTTGATATAGCAAGAGGTTTTGATTCTGCAGCTCTAATCATTTCAGCAGTAGATATCTCGCCTAAAAGGCTAGAGAGAATAAGTCGAGCAGTTGGCCCACCCATACTATGCTTTGTCTTTTCTTCAGTGATATCTAATTCTTTTATAAGCAAAAATGGTGATATTGACTCTACTTTCTTTAGATAGTTAATAGTGTTGATATAGGGAGCATTAAATTTCAGCTCGATATAAATACTTGAATACTCTGCGCCTTCTTCTAATTTCTGACGTACTGAGCCCATCTTCAAATCCTTTCCAAGTCCAACCAGCTCAGTTAAAAGATCAGAAACGCTTCTTTTGCTGGGAAGAGTGCTCTCAATTTGACCGATTTCATCAAGCATTCTTTGGCACTCGCTACTTAAGAAATGAATATTTTGCCGCTGCTTATCTAGCTGTGGCAGCTTCTCTTGAAGACCGGTCAGTCGAGATTGGGCCTTCTTGGTTTGAAATTTATACCGGAATATACTTCTTGATAAAGGTTTATATATGATATTAAAGTAAGCACTGATAGCTATAGCTACTACTAGCCCTACTACTAAAGATTTTTCTTTGGGCTTTAGTTTATTAAAATTTAATAACTTCTCTATCATAACTACCTCTCTATATCCTCATCTGGGCAACAATCTCAAAACTATAGACATCTGAATTTTTCTTTACATCTCTTTGGGTATAAGTGAAAGTAACATCAGTAAAATTATCTGATTTTTTTAGAGTCTCGATTAACTCCATCACTACCTGGATATCTGAAGTTGAACCCTCAATATTTATTTTATCCTCCAAATATACCAGCTTAGTAATCCATATCTCCTCGGGTAGTAAATTAGCGACTTCGGCGAAAATGTCGGCAAAGCTCTCAGGCCGACGAGTTGCCCCCCTTAAAAAAATTAATCTCTCCTTAAGTTTTATCTTTCTTTCTAAGAACAAAGCCTCCTCTTGTGCTAATTTTAATTGCTGGGATTGAAGGCTACTCATTTGAGTCTGGACTATCTTGACTTCCTTGTTGACTGAACCCATCTTCCACTTATAGCTAGCAGCCCGGCCTACTTGAAATATTATCAAAACAAAAGCTACTGCTAATACTGAAATTGCAACTTTTACAGACCTATCCCTTAGATGATCTTTAATAAACTCTAAACCTTTTTTCTTCTCTCTAGGTATAAGATCAATTCTCTTACTGGGATCAATCCTCGAACCTATTGCCAAAGCTGCTGCAGTAGTAAACTCGCAAGCCTGAATCAATAAATTTGTCTTCTGCTCTCGAACGCTATCTGACAGTTTAAAGAACGAAAAGGGGTCAACCTTTTCCACGGGAGCCCCTAGCCTTGCACTTAAAAAACTATCCAGCTTTTTAAGTTTGGTTCCACCACCCGAGAGCATTAAAAGGTCGAACTTGGTAATTTGTGACTGAGTAACTTGATAAGAAAAATACTTAAAGGAATGGGATATATCCACTACAAAATTTTCCAAGGAAGAAATTAGACTTCGATAAACCTCTGCAGATTTATCGTCAGGCCCTTGAGGAGATTTTTCTGGCTCAACAAATACAGAAACTGTTTTATCCGGAGCCCAAAAGATAAGTCCATGTTCTTTTTTAGCCTTTTCAGCTTCTTCTTCACTTATCCGGCCATGCTGAGCAATCTGTTTAGTCATGTGATTAGAATTAATTGCTAGAACCCTGCAAAAAGACAGAGAACCGCCTTGAGTAATAGTTAAAACACTCTCCGCAGCTCCAATGTTAAGCCACAAGACTATCTCTTCTTTACCAGAAGGTTGTTTACGAAATTTATCTAAATTGGCTAAAGCCATTGGTGCCACCTCTATGGCTATTGGCTTAAGGCCTAAATCTTGAAGTAAAAGAATACGACTTCGGATTAATTCCCTAGAGGCACAAACTAACAAAATTTTTATTTGGGTAGAATTAGCCTTTACTAAATTCTCTCCCTTGATAAAACCATAAACAATTGCGTCTATTCCAAAACCAAAGGGACGCAGCTGAGTTACTTTCAGCCGGATTGCATCACCAAGCTCACCGTCAGACATTTGAGGAAAAATAAGATTATAAATCTGAGCATCTGAAGCTGATATGCCAGCTACTACTTCATGGCCAACATCATTACGTTCAATTAACTTCCCCAAAGTCTCTCTCTGATCAATGATCTCAGGGGCCTTTCCGGGAATTGAATATTCTTCCTTGTCAATACAGACAACCTCCAACTCACCCTTAGGCTGGCGTTGGGCTAATTGGATAATTTTAATGCTTGAAGTACCAATGTCTATAGCGGCCGGAAATTTTTTCAAGAAAATAGAAGATTTTGCTTTTGGCGAGACTTTGGGCGGACGCCTAAAATGGGTAAAGATAGTAGAGATTTTTTTGGGCTGTGATTTTGACTTCCCAAAGATCTCTTTTACGATATCTTTAGCCTGTTTATCCACATCTTTAGCTTGTTTTTCGTTCTTTTCTTTAGCCATAGCAAAGCTTAACCTATGCGTTAACGTATATCCTGTGGAAGCTTAAAATTTTCGATTTTTTCTGTTGTTTCCTGAACAAGTTTAGCTTCAGGAGAACCATCATCTACTACATCTTCACTCTTAACCTCTTGGTGTTGAGTCAAGGCAATTACTCTTTCAGTCAAAGCCATATAATCTTTAGCTCCATTAGATGTAGCATCATATTCAAAGATAGACTTTTTGTGAATTTGAGCCTCAGCAAGTTTAATATTCATCCGAATTGGTGTTGGAAATACTTTCTCTTTAAAGTGTCTCCTTATCTGACTTAATATATCTCTACTCATCCTAGTTCTAGTATCAAAAAGAGTCGGCAATATCCCCAAGAGGTCTAATTCTGAATTTAAACGGTCCTTTACAATTTGGATAGTCGAAAAAAGTTCTTTCATCCCTTCTAAAGAAAAGTAATGAGTTTGAATTGGTACGAGCAAAGTCTTGGCAGCGACGAAACTATTTATAGTTAAAAGATTAAGTGACGGCGAGCAATCAATCACAATGTAATCATAGTGCCTCTGGCCAGTATTTATCATCTTGTAAATAGCCGTCCGCAATCCCATCTCTCTTCCTAATAAGTCGGCAATTTCTAGTTGAGCACCAGTAAGCACTGAAGTGGCTGGAACAATATCTAATTTTTTAATCTTAGTTGGCAAAATAGCTAATTCTAACTCGACATTCTTCACCATAACATCGTAGATTGAATAACTTAGGTTCTCAACTTCAACCCCTAGACCCAAGGAAGCGTGAGCTTGAGCGTCTATGTCAATTAAAAGAACTGAAAAATCTTTATTAGCTAGACCAGCTGAAAGATTTATTGCTGTGGTAGTTTTACCAGTACCTCCCTTCTGGTTAGCAATGGCAATAATCGGTATATTTAAACTCTGCCTCAACTGCGAAGAACGATCAGCCCCTCCCTTTGCCATAAGGTTGTGAGGTCCTTTTGGATTTAACTTTCCAAAAAAAGTTTTAAAATCTTCAAACATTTTTACCTCCTACCCCTAAAGGGATGGCTTCGCCGATTAAACACTGTAGCCTCTATCTAATCTTTGCTTTATAAGCATTAGAGAATAACCTTCCTTCCTCAGCCGCTGAATTGTCTTATAAGTGTTACTAACCGCATCCCTGTCATAAAGACGAGTATTCCCCTTTCGATCCTTAATCTTAAATAGACCAAGATTGGTGTAGTAGTTTACACTAGCTACTGAAACACCCAATAATTTTGCCAGCTGATAGGTGGTTATTAGATTACTTCCCATGCCAAACCTCCTTTATTCACTTAATTATTTCTACTGAGATAAATATCATTAACAACACTTGTTAATATACACTATGAGAGCTGTTTTGTCAAGAACTAAGTATCTAATTTCAATTTAATGGTTGTAACTTTCGCTAATGGTTGGCATACAGTGAGATAAGAAAGGGAGCCTAGATCGCCTCTAGTATAGTTTTGATTACACTCGGCTTATTAAGGGTAAAGAAATGGAGCCTTTTAACTCCATTCTTCAGTAAATCCTGACATTGTTTTATAGTAAAATCAACCCCAGCCTTCTCTTGCTCCTGAGGATCTTCAGCAAGCTTAGTCATGGTTTCCTCAATGTTTTTAGGAATAGTTGTCCGACATATAGCAGCAAATTGCTTAACCTTAGCTATATCAGTTAAAGGTAAAATTCCCGGTAGGACCGGAATATCAATACCCTTTTTCTTCATCCTATCTAACAGTTTATAATAATAGGTATTATCAAAAAACATCTGGGTTAGGGCAAAGTCAGCTCCAACATCAATCTTTTGCTTAGTATACTCTAGGTCTTGCTCTAAGGAAGCAGTCTCAATATGTCCTTCAGGATACACAGCCACTCCAATACAAAAATGGCCATATTCTTTTATAGACTTCACTAGATTGAAAGCATAAGAAAAGTCTTGGTCTAGAAAATTAAAACCATTAATACCCTCAGGGGGATCACCACGTAAAACCATAATATTGTCAATACCCTTATTCTTATAGCCATCTAAAAGACTTCCTAAGGCATCAGATGATAAATCAAGACAGGTTAAGTGAGGGATAACCTCTAACCCTCTCTCCTCCAGAAGCAAAGAGACTGCATCCTGAGTTGCCCTCTGAGTAGTTCCACCAGCGCCACAAGTCATCGAAGTGTACAAAGGGTTGCACCCTCTTAAAGCTTTAATTGTTCGAATAAGCGCAGCTTTTCCTTTCTCACTCTTGGGCGGAAAAAACTCAAAAGCTACTCCCCTATCGTTTTGTTTAAGAATATCACTTATCTTCATCTTTAGATTATTTTACTAATTGACCCTGGCTTATGCAAGAAAAAGAATTCCTATTGCCTAGTTGAAAGATAGACAACCTCATTCTTAGCTGGCACTTGCACTTTAAGATTAAGCTTTTTAAGATTAGTCCGTAAAACATCTGACTGTTCTTTTTCACCGTGGACAATAAAAACTTCTTTTAATTTACCCTGGCATTTTTTAACATATTCAACGAGCCCATCTTTATCGGCATGAGAACTAAAAGCATTTAAAGTAATAATTTCAGCGTTTAGTTCCTTCGGCATTCCGAATATCTTAACTTGCTTCTTACGTTCTACAATGCGCCTTCCTAAAGTATTCTCTGCCATAAAACCGATTACAATAATCATGTTGTGAGGATTCTCAATATTATTCTTTAAATGATGAAGGATACGCCCGCTCTCGCACATTCCAGAAGCTGAAATAATAATCATCGGACCTTTTTCATCATTTAACCTCTTAGAATCGTTTAAATTTGTAATGTACGTAATATTATCATAACCTAGAGGGTCTTCCTCTCTTTGGAATGCTTCTCTTGTTATGTCGTCAAAATACTCCCAATTCTTTCGAAATACCGTTGTTAGATTAACAGCCAATGGACTATCAACATAAATAGGAATTTTTTTAACTTTCTTCCTTTTCATTAACTCGCTCACGAAAAACACTATCAATTGAGTTCGCTCTAAGGCAAAAGAAGGAATAATAATCTTTCCTCCACGCTTTACTGCTCGATTAATAGCCTCAGCTAACTTATCTTCAGCCGCTTCTATACTACTATGTTTTCTTCCACCATAGGTACTCTCAATAATAAGGTAATCAATACCCTCGGGCACTTCCGGATCCCGCAGCAGCGGCATACCATAACGGCCTAAGTCAACGGCATAGGCTATTCTGGTTATTCCTCGAGAAGTTTTAATATCTAGAACTGACACTGCCGAACCAAGAATATGGCCAGCTTCAAAAAAAGTTAAATCTATCTCTTTAGAAAGGGCAAACTTAGTGTGATATTCAAGAGATCTTAGATACTTAAGAGACTTCTCGGCATCATGTTTAGTGTATAATGGAAATCTCAGCGGCAGACCTCTGCGCTTATTAATCTTATTAACATACTTTATGTCTTCCTCTTGAACATAGCCGCTATCGGGAAACATATAATGGCATAATTCTTTTGTCGGAGGGGTAGTAAAAATATGAGCTCTATACCCCTGTTTTATCAGAGCAGGGATATTACCGCAGTGATCTATGTGAGCATGTGATAAGACACAGGCTTTTAAGCGCTGAGGATTAAACGCGAAGTTGGAATTAACTTCATAAGCTTCATCACGACGCCCGTGAAAAAGTCCACAATCCAATAAGACTTCAGATCTACCGGCCGATATAAGATGCATTGAGCCGGTGACTGTTCTTGCCCCGCCACAAAATTGAATAGTTAACGCCACTTATTATACTCCTCTTCAAATGGAGACGGTTCTTTCCGTCCTTATTCATTATACATCAAGATGTTATGACTAGACAATTATTTTATTAAGAAAAACCTTTTATTTTATTTTTCCGTGTTATACTATTTTAAATAATTTATTATCTTAAAATGAATTTAATTATTACTTGCAAAAAAAACTACGAAAATATCTTAGCCGGTGAAATGGCATTAAGCAATATTGATGCTATATCTAGTGGCCTCGGTTATATTTTCGCCACGTCCGACCTTAAAACTTTAAAACTTGAATTTTGTTTTGCCGAACTTATATTAAAGGACCCTTATAGAATATCAGCAAATTCAGCTAATGCTTTAGCAATTAAGCTTTGCGATCTATTCACCGAGTATATCAAAGATAAAGAAATAAGACTTTCTTTGCCTTTTATTTTCGCCTCCAGCCCCCAAGATAAGCTTAACTTAAGAGTTAAGACG
Source organism: uncultured Planctomycetia bacterium (assembly GCA_964634315.1). GTDB lineage: Bacteria > Omnitrophota > Gorgyraeia > Duberdicusellales > 4484-171 > Susulua. The sequence goes on from CAZWIR010000003.1 coordinate 17,153, forward strand.
ATTAAAAAAACTTGGTTTCAAAAAATCAGTAAAAAGGTCTCCCGGGTATCAAAACTTCTCAATGAAAACCTAGCTCTTACTGATGATTTTCAACAAGGGTTTTTTGTTTATTTTACCGGCTTCAATGAGGCTTTTGTTTCTTTCTCGGCTTTTTCCCAAACTCAGCAACGGATGCAAATGGACCCTCAAGCTCCTTCACGTTCCTACCTAAAAGTAGAAGAAGCCTACCAGCTTTTAGGCACTCAGCCCAAGATGAATGAGACTGTAATTGATATGGGAGCAGCTATCGGAGGTTGGAGTTGGAGCGCACTTAAACGTCAAACTAAAGTAATAGCCATAGACAATGCCTCACTTAGAGAACCGGTGAAATCTCACCCTAATCTTACTCACCTAAAAGAAGATGCTCTAAAATTTAAACCTGATAAAAATAAAAGCGCTGATTGGCTTTTCTGCGATATAATCGCAAACCCCGATGTAATCCTAAAACTTTTAAGTACCTGGTTAAAAAAGGCCTGGTGCCGTAAGTTTATAGTGAATTTAAAAATTGGTCGCAGTGACCCAATAGCCCTGATAAGAAAGATCAAAGACGTAGAAACCGGTATTACTCCCTATTGTTCCTCATTAAAAATCCGGCAGCTTTATCATAACCGTGAAGAAATCACTCTAATCGGAAAACAAATTTCTTTTTCAGAATAGGATTCACCTAAACAGGCAAAGAAAAACCCTCTGGTCTCATCAGAGGGTCTCTTAATGTAAAATACTGGCTCCCCGGGTAGGGCTCGAACCTACGACCTATTGGTTAACAGCCAACCGCTCTACCAATTGAGCTACCGGGGAAATCCAAATTTTCAAAGATAAAAGTTTTTCAATTATAACCCATTTGCCCATTAGCGTCAAGCTACAGCTTTACGCTCTAGTAGGGCCTTTCCTAAGGTTGCTGAGTCAACATACTCTATCTGAGTACCTAAAGGTATACCTATAGCGATCCTATAGATTTTTATCTTATATCGGGATAATTTCTGAATCAAGAATTGCGCAGTTAGCTCACCATCATTATCAGGGTCAGTAGCAATTACAACCTCTTTTATCTGATCCTTTTCTATACGATTAATTAGCTTTCTTAAGTTCAGGTCTTCACCACCGACCCCTTCCATCGGTGAAATTGAACCCAATAGACAATAATAAAGGCCGTTATAGCGAGAAGTCTTTTCAATAGCCATAATGTCCTTAGGCTCCTCGACAACACAAATAGTATCCTTCTCTCTCTTATGGCTTGAACAAATAGAACAAACATCTTTAGTAGAAAAATTATTACACATTTTACACGGTTTTATGTGACTATGGATTTCCTCCATATTCTCAGCTAATTCCTTTACCTGTTCACTATTCATCTTCAATACATGGAATACCATTCTCTCAGCGCTTCTTCGGCCTACGCCGGGAAAACACGAAAAGCTTCTTACTAATTCATTAAAAATCTTAGAAAAACTACTCATCGTCACTCTGGAATTTACCACCAAAAGTATCTAGAAGCTCATTAAGAAAAGTATCGTCCTCCGTTGCCTCTTTTTTACTCTTTTCCCCCTTAAGACTAGCCTTTGATTCCCTTTCATTAGCGTTTTCAGGATTTTGGTATGCAACCGAAGAAGAATTCTGGGATAAATCCTGAAGAATAAATTTTATCCCAATTGTTTTATTCATGAGTTTAGAGATAATCCCCTCGATAAATTTTGTATTCTTGCCATTCTCTGCACACTCCTTGTGGAAGTAATCGGAAGGAGAAAAAGCAATAGTTGCTACAGAACCTCTTGAGGATATTGGCAGAGCAAAAGAAAGATGTGAAGCAAGAGCAGCTCTCTTTGTTTGTATAACAGATACTATCTCTTTCCATCTAACTTTTATTTGGCCAATTACAGCATCATCAGAAGGGGCACCCTCTTCAATATCTTCACTCAACTCAATCTCACTAGAATGATCATCCTCTTGAGGGTTAATATTCTCTATTTCAAAATCCAAATCATCAGTACTTATATTTACTTCTTTTTTTTTCTTCTCTACTAATCCGGGATTGTCAATTGGCTTACTTATCTTAGAATTATCTAATATTGGCTGAATATGCCTTATCAAAGCTAGCTCTAAAGGAATCCTAACTGTATTTAGACGCCCTGACAGCTCTTTAGCTTCAATAAGCAGATCAATTATCTTTAGAATATCCGAAGTTGAAACTTCTTCGGAAAGCTTAGAAATAAATTCCTTACTCTGAGGTGAAACATCACTAAGCTCTTTAAAGTTTTTTAAACTAATCTTTGCTAAAAGAAGATTCCTTAAATGCTCAATAAAAGCATTTAAAAATATTCCTAAATCCTTTCCGTCATTCACAGTCTTATCAACAAAATTCAAGCAGGCTTCTAAGTCCTTATGAATCAAGGCCTTAAGAGCTTGGTTTAGACTTTCCTCATCAATTATTCCCAGAAATGAAAAAATATCCTCTAGGGAACCTTTTTCCAAAACAATCGGAGTAAGTTGATCAAGCAAAGATTCAGCATCACGAATACTACCGCCAGCAGCTCGGCCAATAGTATAAAGCAAATTTTCTTCTATCTTTACCTTCTCTGCTGCAGCTATCTTTTTAAGCTTACCGACAATTTTCTCCAAAGAAATTAAATTGAATTGAAATTTCTGACAACGCGAAAGAATCGTTGGTATAACTTTATGAGGGTGGGTAGTAGCGAAAATAAACTTTACATGAGCCGGCGGCTCTTCAAGTGTTTTAAGTAAAGCGTTAAAGGCTTCTTGAGTTAACATATGAACTTCATCAATGATATAGATCTTATAACGCGAATTAACCGCTGATAGCTTTACATTCTCTCTTAGTGTTCTGATATCATCGATCCCTCTATTAGAAGCACCGTCAATCTCAATAATATCTAAAGATTGGCCCTTGGCGATCTCTATACAACTAGGACAATTTCCACAAGGAGTAACTGTTGGCCCTTGATGGCAATTAAGCGACTTAGCTAAGATTCTTGCTAAAGATGTCTTACCAACCCCCCGAGGGCCACTGAAGAGATAAGCATGATGAACCCTATCGCTACTAATAGCCTTCTCTAGTGATACTACCACATGTTCCTGGCCTATTACTTCGCTAAAGTTTTGCGGCCGATACTTTAAAGCAAAAGCTAAATAACTCATATTCTCTTAATTATTAAGGTAACTAAAAATCCTATATATCCTAAAAACATAATTAGACCTTCACTGCGGCTTATTTTATACCCAGTACGCATAAGTGTAAAGAAAAGTAAGGTAAAAATAATCAAAGCCGGCATCTCAAAGTTTAATATTACGGGATCTAAATTAATTGGCCTAATCACTGCAACTAATCCTAAAACAAAAAGGATATTGCAGATATTGCTTCCAATAATATTACCAACGCTAAGACTTGGAACCCTTTTAATCGAGGCAGTTAAAGAGGTAGCTAACTCCGGCAAAGATGTCCCGAGAGCAAATACAGTAATACCTACAATCCAAGGACTTAGGCCAAATACTTTTGCCAAACCTACTCCACCTCTTACCATTATATCTGCTCCCCAGATCAATCCGGCTAAAGAAAGCAAGATAATCAAAAGAACTGGCCGGTGAGTAGTAAATTTATCAAGGGATTTCTTTATCTTAAAATTCTTGATCTCGTTCTGATTAAATGTCTTCTTAGAACCGAAATAAGAAACAAAACAAAAAATCACGAACATAGAAATAAAAATTAAACCATCAAGACGACTAAGAAGAAGATCTAAACTCAAAAAATAAAACAAAAATACCGAAAACAATAAAAACGGAACTTCTCTTTTAAAAATACTCTTATCTACCTTAAAAGGCCGAAAGATTGCACATAATCCCAGGATTAAACCGATATTAGCAATGTTGCTGCCAAGGATGTTACCTAAGGCTAGGCCTTTTTGATTTCGCAAAGCTGCCATTATTCCTACCCCAGCCTCAGGAGCACTAGTACCGATAGCAACTAATACAGCTCCAATAAATAAAGGGGTTAGCTTAAATAGAAAGGATAATTTTACTGAAGCTTGAATTAGCCAATTTGAACTTATAACCAAGATAATAAGGCCAACAATAAACAGCAACAGGCTAGATGTTATTTCCATTTCTTATAATGCTCCTACAAGTAAAACAACGGAGAGGCAGGGATTCGAACCCTGGGTACGGGTTTCCCCGTACAGCGATTTAGCAAACCGCCGCACTAAACCGGGCTATGCGACCTCTCCGAGAATTTTATGAAATAAAATTATCGGACCTCGAACCCCACTTTATGGGGTGAGAGGTTTTTCTTCTTTTCTCTTTAAAAAAGGTTTTTAAAATTTGAGCACACTCTTTTTCCAAAACTTTTCTTTTAACTCTTATCTTGTGATTGAGCCTTAAAGTATTCATATCTATCTTTGACCCAAAAGCTCCTGTTTTAGGATCAGTTGCTCCAAAAATTACTCTTTCAATACGACTAAGAACTAAGGCTCCGGCACACATTGAACACGGCTCTATTGTAACATAAAGCTTGCACCCTTTAAGCCATTTTGACTTCAAGTAGCTTGCAGCCTGTGTAATGGCAATCATTTCAGCATGAGCAGTAGGGTCATTTAGATACTCTATCTGATTGTGGGCCTTAGCAATAATTTTATTCTGATAAACAATAATGGCCCCTACTGGAACCTCATCCTTCTCGTAGGCTATTTTGGCTTGCTCCAGAGCCTTACCCATATAAATCTCATCTTTTTCCATTAATCGTTCTCTTCATATATATAGGTAAAATAATCAAAAGAAGCCTAAGTTTCTCACCTTAAGCATTAGATTTTAACATGTCCTTGGTTACTTTACAAGTAAAATGCCATTTCTCAGTAAAAGCTGGCCCGGCGCCAATTAAAACCGCTAGATTTACCGTTTAAGCCAAATATTTTTTAGTATTATAGTAGATAATCTCCTCTAGGGGGGTGTGATTAAGATAAGCCTTAATTTTAGAGTCCTTATTTGAAATCTCAGATACATTTTCATTATTTGGCCAAGGCAAATTCTTAAGACTTAATCCCAAAAAATAAATTGTTTTAAGAATAGCATAAACAATTGGCAAAAGTGCACTTAAATGTGGTCCGGAAACAACGATACAATCTAATCCGCCTAACATCGAAATCCCTTCCCCTATATACTTAAAAATTTGGGTTTTGTAAATATCAAAACTCAATGTAACATTAGAATCTTTTCCGTATAATTTATAAAGCTGAAAAAGATCAAGATCATAACCGCTAACCCCTAAAAACCCGCTCTGATTTTTTAAAACATCGTCTATTTGATGTATTGAAAATTTATGCTTTTTCATTAAGTAAAAAATAATACCCGGATCTAAATCCCCGCAGCTAGTCTTTCCCATCACCCCCTCCAGAGGCGTATAGCCTAAACTTGTAGATAAAGGCTTATTCTTGTAGACTGATGAAATCGTAGTCTGTCTATCTAAAACTATCGAAATAACTTTCGCCCCCGATAATACTTCCTTTGCGTTAAACTCATGATAAATACCACCAAAACCCCAACGCCTAATATTGCTATTACTGGAATACTTATAAGGAAGGGAATAACGCTTAGCTTCTTGGGGAAGATTTGAAAAAAAGGAGGTTTCAAAAAATACAAAAAATGGAACTTTTGCTATCGAAGCCCTGAAAGATTTTATCACTTTTTCCGCTAAAGGAACGTAAAAGGGGTAAAGACTTAAAAGTTTTCTAAACTTCTGATAAAAATTTTTATCAACCAAACAAGGCTTTTTAAAATAATCTCCTCCAAATAAAACTCTAAAAGATATTGCCTTTATAGTATTTTTTTTCTTTAACTTCTTTAAATAAAAATCTAGATTTTTAGAAATTAAAATATCCTGGGTATCTAAAGTAAAACTCTGAGGTAATAAACCCAAGCCTTGTTTAAAAGTCCAGATTTCGGTTTGCTTTAGCGATAAACTAACTACAACTATCATTTCTCTAACACCTTATAAACTTCTCTAGCGATCATTATCTCTTCATCAGTGGGAATAATTAAAATCTTAGCTTGAGAATCAGCTGTAGATACGTCTTTTATGCCTTTTAAATAATTATTATTTTTTATTTTATCTAATTTTATGCCTAAGAAATCTAATCCTCTGCAAACACCCTCTCGCACCAATGGAACGTTTACGCCAATTGAATCAGTAAAAATTAAAATATCGGCTTTTTTAAGTAAAAGTGAGTAAAATCCTATATATTTCTTTACTCTATTAACATACATGTCGAAAGTCATTTTTTTTCTTTTATTCTTAGAAGTATTTTTTATAAGGTCTCTTAAATCCGAAGAAAATTCTGAAATACCCAATATACCACTTTTTTTATTCAGTATAACTTCTGCCATTTCAGCGGAAAATTTTTCTTTAAACATAATGTAAAAAACTACTCCTAAATCTATATCTCCGGAACGAGTATTCATAATCAGCCCTTCTAAAGGAGTAAAACCCATAGAGTTATTTATTGATTTTCCTCCTTCTATCGCAGATACACTTGAACCCCCGGTCCCTAAGTGACAACTGATTATTTTTTGTTTTTTGGCTGAAGTTTTTAAAAATTTGCAAGCCTCTTGCATAACATATTTATGTGAAATACCATGGAATCCGAATTTCCTTAAGCCATACCTCTTACTAACTCTCCTAGATATTCCATAAGTAAACAGTTCCTTGGGAATTGTAGAATGAAAAGCAGTATCAAAAACCAAATACTGAAAAATATTCGGAAATCTTTCACTACAAAGCTTAATTAGATTATAGGAAATTAAATTATGAATCGGGGCTAATGGTAAGGTGTCTTTCAATTTCCTCAGAACAACTTTTTTTACTTTAGTGGTTTTAGAGAAGAAATTGCCCGGGTGGACATATCTGTGGGCAAAAACATCGAATTTTATATCTTTATTACGTTTACTATCTCCCTTTATTAATTCCATTATTTTAACAAAAGCAGATTGATGATCAACTAAATTAATTTCGAAAATCCTTGGCTTCTGACCCAATACCGAATGAGTAACCAAGGGAGTCTTTTGAGTTTTTATACCTACTCGCTCGACTTCGCCCCAAAGTAATTCCTTTCCAGAAGGCATCCGTATTATTTTGTACTTAAGAGACGAGCTTCCGCAATTAAATACTAATATATCTATAGTTTTATTTTTAAATCTCATCCAAATTCCAGCCAAAAGCCGGCATACCAATATTTCTATATGCTATCAATGTTTGTCCATAAACTGCTTTTTCTAGCTCGGCCATACTTAAAGATACTTGTTTATCCTTAAGAAGAGTTTCACAACCAGCACCAAAACCAATTGTCGGTATTCCTAATTGGCCAAAAGTATATGAGCCTTCGGTTACAATATCTTTCCAATAACCAATAGCAGAATTTAACTTCCCTACTTTCAGGGACTCTAAAGAATTTATAACAAAAGGATTATTACTTTCTATCCTCCAAGGCATAAACTCTTTGCGTGAAATTACCTCAAAACCGGAATCGGTTTTGATTTTTTCTTTTGCTATAGCAGTATTTATATTTACGCTCACTTGGCCTTGGTAAAGATTTTTTGCAATAGTTTTAGCTTTGTTTAATATTTTTTTTGCATTTTCTTCAGGAACAAATGACCTATCTACAACCACCTTAAATTCATTAAAGGCTTCCGCAGGATTATAGCCACTATAACTGACATCTTTTATTTTAAGAGTTGAATTCCCTAAAGCGCAATCACTAGGTAAATTTTTTGAGACTTTTTCAAGCTCATTTATAAGCGGAAACATAGTTCCTAAAATATTTATTCCTTTATTTTCAAGAAAATAATTTCCGAATTTACCCTTAACGATTATTTCATACTCAATCCTCCCTTTATGGCCAAGACAGAGATTAAAGTTAGTCGGCTCACACAAAAGAATTCCCTTTATTCTTTTAAGACTTCTTTTAGGATAATTATCAAACAGATACTTAATTCCAAAATCGCTACATTCCCCCCGAGGAACACAACAAACAATTAAATCCCCATTCATAGGAATCATAGCACTTTTTATAAGCCCACCGGTATAAATACTTGATATTATTCCGGCTCGAGAATTTATGAGCTGTTGCCCGGTTCCTGAAAAAGAACTTTCTTTATCGGGGAAATTAGTATGTGAGATTAAGATCAAATCTTCACCCTTACCTAATCCAGATACTTTACCAATAATATTTCCGGCAGGATCTACCTTAACTGAATCATACCCTAAGCCTTTCATTGCTTCTTTAAGAATATTTTTAAACTTATGCTCAGTATTTCTTGTGAGATTGAATTCAGAAACTTTTTTAGAAAAAACACCAAAATCCCTATTTAAACCTTGTAATTTTCTCTTAATTAATTTATACATAAGATACCTCCTATTTATACTTACCTAAGTCTTAATTAAAAAGTTGGCGGCGTAACCACCCATAAAGCCTCTGTAGTCGTTTTATACAAATTCCTGAAAGAATGCTCAACGCTAGAATTGAAATAAATACTATCCCCTTTCTTTAAAACATATTTATTCTCGTTTAAGGTTATTTCTAATACTCCCTTAATTACCAAAACAAACTCTTGCCCAAAATGCTTATAACTAGACTTTCCCGAGCTAGCATTCTTGCCCAAAGTAAACAACAAAGGTTCCATTTGTTTGTTTGGATTCGAAGAAGTTAAAAGAAACATCTCTATACCTTTACCCATTTGCTTTAAAGCTTTACGTTGGTTTTTCTTAACAACCGGATCAGTAATTTTACTATCCTCCCCCATCAGCCCCCCTACAGTGACCTGCAAAGAGTTAGCTAAGTTTTTTAGACTACTTAACGAGGGAAAAGCTTTTCCTGTTTCAACTTGAGACAGAAAACTTGCGCTTACATCTAACTGTTTAGCCAACTCTCGTAAAGTAATACCCTTTTCCTCTCTTACCCGTTTTATATTTGCACCAACAATTTTCATATTGCCTCCTTTTACTTAGAATATACCTTAAAAACTTCCTCCTGTCAAGTATAACTTAACAATTCTATATTTTTTTAAGTATTACTTAACAAGGTAAATATCTTTTCCCAGCAGATTATTTAATCAAAAGTATTAAAAAGAGTGGCGGAGAGGGGGAGATTCGAACTCCCGGATCCTTACGGATCACACGCTTTCCAAGCGTGCGCACTAAGCCAGGCTATGCGACCTCTCCGAGAATTTAGAAATTAAATTATATATCTAGGAGTTTACGGGCGTCTCTCTTGCCCAAAGACTTCTTAAAATCATCAAAGTCAATGATAGCTATTCGCGGCCTCTGATCCCTTACCTTCCGTAAGTAAGAAATTTGGAGCTTTCTTCTAAAGCCAATATATTTAAAAATTGCTGAACATTCAGGACAAGCTCTAGCCTTTGAATTAATACCAACTTTATGACATCCGAAACACTCAGCTGATAAGTCACCAACTACAAGAAGGTGCTTTTCAACATCGGCTAAATCAAGATCTTCCCATAGGCGAAGCCATCCCTTTAGGGATACTCTTACAAAGCTTTTCACTTCTTCCGACCCTTTTTCTTGTTATAAAAGTTCTTTATAGCCTGATGCACTTGCTCAGGGGTTTCAACAACTGTAAATAAATTTAGATCTTTTTTATCTATAGTCCCCTCTTTTATTAATCGGGTTTGACACCATTCCAATAGTCCTGCCCAAAAATCTTTATTAACTAAAACAATCGGAGCCGGCTCGATTCTTAAAGCCTGTACCAAGGAAAGATTTTCAAATAACTCATCAAGAGTGCCAAAGCCACCGGGAAAAACTACAAAAGCATAAGAATGCTTGGTAAACATTACTTTTCTTACAAAGAAATACTTGAATTCCATCAAGTAATTAATATAAGGATTAGGAACCTGCTTTTGAGGAATAAGAATATTCAAGCCTACCGATACTCCTCCGGCCTTTTTTGCACCTCTATTAGCTGCCTCCATTATTCCGCCTCCGGCACCAGTAATTACAGTATAGCCCTTCTTAGTCAGGGTATAAGCTGTATCAGAGGCTAGTTTATAGTAAGGATGGGTCTTAGGGGTAGCTTTTGAGCCAAAGACAGATACTCCCCGCTTAATTTGAGATAAGCCCTCAAAGCCCTCAACAAGCTCACTCATAATCCGAAAAATACGCCAGGTATCAGCAGGCGAAGCCGTCCCTTTAGGGATAGTAACAAAATCATCCTTAAAGGTCGTTTTTAACTGTTCACTCGTGAGAGGTTTGCTCCTAGTAGTAACTCTTTTTCCCATTTATTATCCTCCTTTTCTGTTCTCCCTGTTTAAGCCGGTTGTTTAATCCGGGCTTAAACAACCTTTGTATAAATATTATACTTAAGTTTGTAATAAAGGCAACCTTATTACTTACGTTTAAAACGAATCCTTCTACGCAAACGTCTGCAAACTGTCGTTATCCTTCCACACCCGGTGTGGAAGGATGGTCTGTCTGCAGGGATAAAAGGGAGTTGACCCCTTTATTCATTGCAAAAGTGCAAATCTCATTAAAAAACCCCGTACCAATTAAGGTACGGGGTTGATTTGTTAAACTAAGTTGGGTTA
>CAZWIR010000004.1:0-20052 GCA_964634315.1 uncultured Planctomycetia bacterium
CTTTAAAGGTGTATGGCGACGGCCATGCCAGCAGAATAATTGTAAATAAAATAAAACAATTAAAATATGCGAAGAATAATTGAGAGAGCAATGCTATTTAATCCCCCTACGGGTTCTTACCGTAGAGACGGTAGGTGTCAGTCTCGAGTAGATACTCAGACAGCAAAGATTTATCTTGCTCCTGTTGATTTGGCACAGATAACTGCAGTTTTAAAATTGCATAGTATTCAGTCTATCGTTAAAGACTATTCTTTTAGTCGTTTGTCTGTAAAAGAATTTGTCTCAAACGTCAAAAGCTTCAAACCTGATTTAGTCTTGATTAATTCGACTTCACCAACTATGGAAGAAGATTTGGAGTATTTAAAGCTTGTTAAGAAGATAAGCAATCAGATAATCACTCTTGCTAAGGGAGGGTGTTTTTTAAGCGGTACCAAGATAATTCTCTCTCGTTTTCCTCAGCTCGATATCATTATCCGCCAGGAACCTGAAGAAACTATAGATAAACTAGGTGAAGTAAATTTTATCCCTAATAAAAATATCCCGGGAATAAGCTATAGCTTAAACGGTTCTTTGTTTAACAATTCCAGTTATTCCTATACACCAGATATTGATAAGTTTCCTTTACCTGACCGAAGTGTAATTGATAATTCCCAATATCGCAGTCCCTACAACGGCAAGTCTTTAACTATTATAAATACTTCAAGAGGTTGTCCCTATAAGTGTATTTTTTGTTTAGCCGGGTCTCTATCCGGATGTAAGGTTAGATGTCGTCGCCCGGAAAGTATAATTAAAGAAATAAAGCAGTGTTTATTTAAATACGAGATTGAAGATTTTTTGTTTAATGCCGATACCTTTACCTATAATCGCGATTGGGTTTTAGAAATTTGTAGCCTAATTAAAAGGGAGGGTTTAAACATAAGGTGGGCTTGTAACAGCCGGGTAGATACCTTAGATGAAATTATGTTGAAGGAGATGAAGGAAGCTGGTTGTTGGATTGTCGGATTTGGTATTGAGAGCGGGTCTCAACAAATTATCGATAAAATCGGTAAAGGGTTTAAATTGGAGCAAGCCGCTGTAGCAATAAGGTTATGCCACCAAGCAGGCATTAGGAGCCACGCTTTTTTTGTCATTGGGTTACCTTGGGATTCCGAACAGACTCTTAGAGAAACTGAAAATTTTATTCGAAGATTAAATCCTGATTATTTTGATATTAATATAGCTTATCCTTTGCCCGGAACCGAATTCTACGAGTTAGCCTTAAGTAATAATTTATTAGTCGATAATAATTTAGATAAATGTAGTTATGCTCATTCAGCGATAAGTACATTTTCACTAACCCCTGAAGAATTGAATAGCCGAAGAAAGAAGATGCTATTGAGATTACTTCTTCGTCCTAGCTATCTTGGTAAATTTTTAAGCGGAAGGTTTAGGTATCCGTTAAGATTTAAGGAATTAATAACCAAGGGGGTTAATTTAATCTGGAGGATCATAAAATCGTAGCATTGATTATCCCTTTTTACAACGAAGGTATAAATGCTTACTTAGAGGTTGAGCAAGCTTGTATTGTTTTAGAGAAGATTAACAAAGATTACATTATCATTGCTGTAGATGATGGTTCAAGTGACGGCGTTAGTGAGAAGATAAAAGCTATCAGTAAAGATAAGAATGTAGAGTTGATAACTCACCCTAAAAATCTTGGCTTAGGGGCTGCAATAAGAAGTGGCATTAAAAAGGCCCTGGAGTATTCTCGAGTAGATATAATCGTGACCAAGGATTCAGATATGACTCAGGATATGGAAACGGTTAAAGAAATGATTTATTTGATAGATAATGGCAGATACGATATTATTATCGCTTCCCGCTATATCGCTGGTTCTGCCCAGGAAAAGCTGGGGCTAATAAGAAGGTTGCTGACTATTTTCGGTAACAGTTTGTTTCGTTCTCTGATAAAGTATCCTAACCTTACTGATTACACCTGTAACTATAGAGCATATCGAAGCAGTCTCATGGTAACTCTTAGAGACAAGTATGGAGGTAACTTGATAGAGGAAGATGGTTTTTCTTCTTCGACTGAAATTTTACTTAAGTTATTAAATTTCAAACCTAAAGTGGCTGAGGTCCCTTTAATTCTTGATTATGGAAAGAAGATTGGTAAAAGTAAAATGAATCTGTTGCTAAATTCCAGTAAAGTACTTAAGTTACTTTTTAGTTTTTGGCTAAGACAAGGCAACTTTAAAAGAAATAACTAATTTTATGACAGGAAAATATAAAAATATAAAAAAACTATCTACAATTCAAGTAGATGTAGATTCTTTTTGGGCTATAGCCGAAAACGCTAAAATACCATTTAACGCCGGAACTAATAAGGCCATTTATGAATTAGCCATTCCGCGCTTTCTTTCTCTTTTTAAGGAATTTGACATAAAAGCAACTTTTTTTGTTATTGGCAAGGATATTTTAAATCAAAATAATAAAGTGATTTTAAAAAAAGTTATTCAAGAAGGGCATGAGGTAGCGAATCATACCATGAATCATAGAAGCAACCAGCCTTTTTCTTCTCTTACTTCTCAGGAGATAGTTAAAGAAATTCAGGAAAGCCATGAGGTAATTGTCAAAAATTTGGGGGTGAATCCGGTAGGGTTTAAAGCCCCAGCTTACTCGTTTCTTCCTGAATGCGCTTTTTCAGTACTAAATGAATTAGGATATTTATATGATTCATCATCAATGTCTGTATTTGGCTCTAGTCTTTTAAAAGGAATTCAGTTTATTTTTAGAAAAAATACCGGTCAATCATATTGGCAGGGTCAAAGGATTGAAATGGGGGTGGAAGGCATAAAACAAATTCCAGTAAGTACTACCCCCTTTATTAAATTACCTTTTAATTCTACTTTCGTCTTTACCTTGGGGTTGTGGTGGTTTAAATTAGCCTACTTTTTGAGGAAAAAGCAAAATAGCGCATTAAATTATCTATTTCATGCCGTTGATTTAGTAGATCGAAAGGAGATAAGTTCGCAGCTTTTAAAGCTTTTGGGATTAGACCACCAACTTAGCGATAAGATGAGAGTATCCCGGCATATTATTTCCAAAATAAAGGATAATTATCAAATATTACCAACGAAAGAATTAAGTAATTTACTTTAAGCTATAATGAGATTAGGGTGGATTTTACAATATTTAGCAAGAGCCGAGGCAATAGTCAACAATAGATTTCTTTATCAGAAAATATTCTTGCCTTTGGTTAGAGGGCAGGCTCAGCGCATGGAAAAACTTCCCCCGAGCACTGTTTTAATTGAAGGAACGAATAAGTGCAATGCTCAGTGCATTACCTGTCCTCATAAATACATGAAGAGACCAGTAGGGGTTATGGATTTTAAGCTTTACAAAAAAATTGTTGATGAGTGCCGGGAATTAAATGTTTATAGCGTGCATCCTTATGGGTTTGGTGAGCCTTTATTAGACCCTCTATTAGTAGAAAGAATAAGCTATGCAAAGAAAAAGGGTATTCCTTACGTGCCTATTTTTTCCAATTGGTCGGTTATTGATGAAAAAAAAATAGTTGATCTTATCAATAGTGGTTTAGATGAAATTACCGTAGGCTATGAAGGGTTTGATCAAGAGGCCTTTGAGAGAGTAAGATTAAACTTAAAGTTTGCCGAAGTTAATAGTAATATTGAAAAATTTTTAAAGATAAGAAAATCAATGGGTAAAACAAAGCCTTTTATTAATTTGTTTACGACTAGACGCAAAGATAATAAGCAACAAACCAAGGATATTTACAAAAAATGGAAAAGAAAAGTTAACGAAGTGTTTGTTTGGCCGGCTTCTAATTGGACCGGGGATGTAGATAGTATTTGTATGAAGAGACCAAAGCCGGCTTTTCCTTGTATAGTTCTTTGGGATACGTTAACAATTCATTGGAATGGTGATGCTGTTTCGTGCAGCTCAAATTACGAGGGTTGGGATAAATTAGGGAACATGAAGGACTCCAGCATCATGGCAATAAGAAGCAGTCCTTTACTCCAAAAGTATCGGGATAAGCATTTAAAGGGCCAACAACAGGAATTAGAATTGTGTCGCGGTTGTAAGCAGATTCCCTTTTCTTGGCCTCGTTGGTTTATGAGGATGTTATCAAGGGTAGTCGGTTCAAATATACATGTTTTAAAAAAATAAGTAATAATAATGATAGATAAATACCGATATGTAATATTAATATTTATAGTCTTGCTTGGTTTTGGTTTAAGATTTTACGGAGCAACTACCATAAATCTTAATTGGGATGAGGAAGAGTTTTTTCAGTCTGCGGAAAGGATATCTTTTAGCCCGGTTAATCCAAATTTGCCTTTAGTTGATAAAGAATATCCTAGCCCGATAGCCTATAAATATTTAATAAAATTAGGATGGTTATTTTTTGGTAAATCCGATTTAGGTGGTCGGCTACCCTTTGTTATTCTTGGGGCTTTGACTATTTGGGTAGTTTATATGCTTACAAAATTAGCCTTAGGTAATAAAGTTGGCCTTTTTGCTTCGTTTCTCTTGGCTATAAGCCAATACCATATTGGGGCAACAAGGATAGCTGATGATGGTGCTCCACTTTTATTTCTTTCTACCATTTCTATGTTTATATTTTACAAAGCCCTTAGCATGCGTAATAAAAAGTTGATTCTCCTCAATGGTTTAGTTATCGGCGTAGGTTTTTGGTTTAAGGAGAGCATGTTACTTCTAATTCCGATATATATAATTTATTTAGCTATGCAGCCAAATTTTAGAGGGTGGTTGAAAGATAAGTACATCTGGATTTCTTTTGCTATAGCTATTTTACTATCTCTGCCAGTTGTTTTGTTAAACCTTACTCAGAGTGCACCACGTTTTGGCTATATTGTTCATGAAACTGGATTGGGATTAAGTATTAATGCTTTGGGATTATATGTCGGAGAAATATTTCTTTTTATTATTAACAGATTTGATCCGGCATTATTTAAGTTTGTCGCTGAAACTATGGACATAGAATATCCAATGCTTAATTGGATTATGGGCAGTCTTGTTTTGATTGCCGTGGCTACATCGGTAAAGAAGAAAAGCTCTTTTATTAGGTTATTATCAGTTATTTTTTTATTTAATTTTATACTGTTTTCTTTTTTACGGAATACCGGGGATATGACTGTTAAATTCAATAGTCCTTGGTCTATGGCAAGCTTAGATTGGGGGGTATTAGCCTTTATTCCGGGAATAATCCTTGTTGCTAATATGCTGTATTCATTCCTTATTCGGCGGAAACGAAATGCCGTTATTACCGTTTTCTTGATTATTTTTCTTTTAGGGAGTACCATCAAGTTTATTAGTTTTCCTTTAAATTGTTTTATCCCCATTAAGGATTATCCTGCTAAGGAGTGGTATAGATTGGTAAATAAGTATTATCTTAGGCAGAATCCGGACAAGGCTCTGAAAATTTTAGAGAGAATTCATAGCATAGCTGATCAGGGTTCTTCTTGTAAGGAGAAAACTGCCGAAGCTATAGATCAAATTAAGAAGAATAAATGAGACCACAATCAAGAAGTCGATTATTTCCGTTTTTAGTTTTTTTAATACCTCTTGTTTACTATTTGGGAGTCACTATTCTTTCACAATGGAGTGCGATAAGTTTTAATGAAGTTATTTTGTTTAGCTTTGATCCTGTCTTTTACCCTCACCCCTTTCTTGCTAACTATATGATTAAACCGGTAGTTACGCTTTGCAGCATTCTAATAATACTTTTTGTTCCCGGGGTTAGCTTTACTTCTTTCTTTTTTAGAAAGAAGTCAAATTTTTCCCTTGTAAAGTTCTTATCTTTAGCATTCTTTTTGAATATTTTAATTCTTTTCCTTATCACTACTATGTTGAAGTTAATTGGAATCACTGTTGAGCGCTCAGAATTTATTATTTTAGTATTTCTGGTCAATACCTCAGGATTACTATTAAATGCAAAGAATTATGATAATTTTGATTTTGCTAAGTATAAAGTAGAATTTTTATATGTTTTTCTATTAGCCTTAATCATGATTGGCTTAGTTCTTTGTTTTTCCGGAGAAGTCTTGAAGCCTTTATCAGTAAATTTTCAATATCAGGAGAATGTTGTTATTGCTGCTGGCGCCGAAAATATCGGCGACCCCCAGGAGGAGTTTGGAATTGCCTATCACCTTAAAGAGAGAGTTCTTCCCTATTGGTTTGTTGAAAGATTGGGCCGTTTCGGGATTTATATCTACGACCCCCATCTTTCCTATTTTCTTAACTTTTTCACGATAATTTTATTTGGCGAAAGCTATGCTTCCTTAAATATCTTGTCTTTAGTGTTTATGCTCGGAATATTTTTAGTTTTTCATAAAGTTATATCTTTGGGCTCTCATAGTAAGGGTAAGAATCCTATTGTATACTTTTTTCCGGTATTTTTCCTATTTAGTTTTTTCTTGCTTTTGATGGAGGGAGCCAGGAGAATTGAGTTTTCTCTTTTGTCTTGGCCGTCAAATAATTTCTGGGACCCTATTGATAGCCTGTGGGTTTTTCTGCTGATGGCAGTAATTTTATTCCTACTAAAGAAGGATTTTACTCTTGTTTTTGTCTACTCTTTGCTAGCAACTTTTTGCCGTTATGAGAGTATATTTTGTATTTTTACCTTAGTTGCACTTTACTACTATTTTTTCCGGGAAGAAAAAGAATCCATCAAGATATTCTTGAAGCACTATTCCTTTTTTATTATTTTATTTCTTTTATATTCACTACTTTTAATTATTTATCAGGGTGGTGGTTTAGCATATCTACGGGGGGTAATAGGTGATAAGATATTTATCAGGTTTGATTGGTTACGGGAAATTTTTTCTCCCCTTTCGGTTAAAGAAAAAATTTGGCCGTATTTTTCCTGGTCGAATACTCGGCAATTCATAAGATGGTCATTAGTAAGTACTTATTTTTTTCTACCGTTTTTTTTCATTCCCTCGGAAGATAAAATAACAAAGTTTTTATCTTTATTCGGAATAATATATTTTGTTTTAATGTTTACCCAGAGTTTCAAGTTGATTACTTATGTTTGTTTTCTTATTCCCCTTGCCGGAGTCAATGCGAGAAGGTTTATTTACCCTCCTTTAAAGGTAAAATTACTGAATTTATTCATCTACGTCCTTTTTTGTTTTATGGGAGTCTACTACATCTTATGAAAGTAGCATTTATTACTGATTTTTTATCTAAATCCCACTTTGGCCGGGAACCTTTGGGGCTACTGTATTTAGTTTCGGTGCTTAAGCAGAGGGGAGTTGATGTTGAACTGCTGGATATTTCCGAAGCAAAGCGTAGGCCATCAGCGTTAAAGCAATCCGGACCTGATTTAGTCGGTTATTCGATTAAAACCGGATACCACCGAAAGTTTTTGGATTTAAATAGGCAGCTGAAGAAGGAGTTTGGATTTATTTCTTTATTCGGAGGTCCTCATGCTACTTTTTGTCCCGATATTATTAAAGAGGAGGGGGTGGATATTGTTTGCAGAGGCGAAGCTGAGAGAGCAATAGTTAAATTGATAGACGGCATTGAAAGTGACAATTATATCCATACGGATAATTGCTGGGTTAAAAAAGACGGCGTAATTCATAAAAATTCTCTTGGTAGGCTGATAGAGGATTTAGATTCCATTCCTTTTCCCGAGAGAAGGATTTTGGATAAGTATTTACTTTTTAAAAATTTCCGAATGAGGAATTTTTTAAGTAGTCGAGGTTGTCCTTATGGATGTGCTTATTGTCATAACCATTCTTTAAGTAAGCTTTACGCAGGCAAAGGTAGTTATGTCCGCCAGAGAAGTGTAGGAAATTTGATTGAAGAAATCTTGATAGAATTAAACAAAAGTAGGCTGAATTTTATAAATTTTGAAGATGATATATTTGCTCGAGACAAAAAGTGGCTAAAAGATTTTTCAGATATCTATCCAAAAGCTATCAATTTACCCTTTCATTGCCACATTAAGGCTGATATATTTGATGAAGAAGTAGCTTATTTACTTAAAAAGGCCGGTTGTTTTAGCGTTTCATCCGGCATAGAGACTGCTGACGAATCAGTACGGGAGAAGATTCTTTGTCGCAAGATAAGTAATCAATCAATTTTGAATATGTGCTCGCTACTTAAGGCTCAAGGAATAAATATTGCTTTACAAAATATGCTCGGTGTGCCCGGTACCGGTCTAAAGGCAGATTTGGATACTTTAAAATTGAATATTAAATGTCGGGCTGATTATTCTATAACTAGTATGCTGACTCCTTACCCGGGAACTAAACTAGCTCAAACGCATTCCTTTAATGATTGGGATAAAGTAGGGGACTATTATAATTCCTCGGTTTACCCTTTAAAAAATAAGAGGGAAAGAGAGAATTTGCAGAAATTATTCGCATTAGCGGTGAAGATGCCTCTTCTGTCTAAGTTTGTAAGGTTACCTTTAGGGGCAGTTTACAGTTTTTTTGGCCAAGTTTGGAAGTATCTATGGGGCCGGAGAAAGATTTTCCCCACTGGTTTTAATTTAAAATATAGTCTTGTTTATATAGGAAGGTATTTTTTAGGTTCAAGATGAGAAAAGAAAAAATATTTTTGTTACGTCCAAAATCTTTATCGGAAGAGGGCAATGTTCATCCTCGTTCTTGCTGTTTGCCTTGGACGCTAAAGTATATTCAATCAATTTTAGAAAGCAGGAATTACCCAGTTTATTTTTATGATTTAAAGGTAGCTGGTAGTAGTCTTGAGGAGGCAATTAGACTAGTTAGAGATTATGATCCTCAGTATATAGTTATTCAGGCTAATACTTTAGAATGTTCTAGCTGTAAGGAAATTTTAAAGAGGCTGAAAGGGCTTACCAAAGCCAAAACAATACTTATTGGACAATATGCCAGTTATCTTGATTCTTCTCCGGCCGGAGTTGATTTTTTAGTGAAGGGAGAGTCGGAAATAGCAGTTAGTGATTTAATAATTAATGAAAGTAATAAAGCGGTGGATCAGGAAAAAACCCACCTTATTGATGAGTTAAGCGATTTACCTTTTCCTCGTTACCGGAAAGAAGAGCTAAAGAATTATCATTATCCCTACCCTATTAAAATCGCTAAGAGGATAACCTGGGGGTCTATTCTTAGTAGCCGCGGTTGTCCTTATGATTGTATTTTTTGTACCCAGATCTTACGGGAAAGCTATGGCAAGAAAATAAGATTAAGAAATGCGGATAATATATTAGCTGAAATAAGATATTTAAAAGACTTGGGAGCAAACGTAATATCTTTTGAAGATGATAGCTTCACTTTTTCTTCTGTTCAGCTTAATTCAGTTTGCGATAAATTAATTTCTGAGAATTTAGGAATAAAATGGATATGTCAGGGGAGAGTAGACGAGTTAGATTATAATATCTTGAAGAAAATGAAAAAGGCCGGCTGTATGCTTATTAGGTTTGGCGTAGAGTCTGGTTCAGAACGAATAATTAAAATCTTGAAAAAAACAAGGGATGAAAAAAATTGGATTGAGAAAACCAAGGAGGTCTTTAGTCGGTCCAGGGAATTAGGGATTTCAACCGATGCTATGTTCATTATCGGCTCACCTTCGGAAACCCAGGAGGATATTTTTGCTAGTATTAAGCTTGCCAGATCTATTAGGCCTGACATGTTGCAAGTTGTCTTTTTTACCCCTTATCCGGGTTCAGAAGCTTTTAGAATTTATCGGGAAAGGTTTAAAAATATAAATACTAGCCAGCTATACCATTACGGTAAATTAATTACAAATTTAAGCTGCGTGGATTCTGAAAAGCTTATCGAATTACAGAAGAAATTTTACCGCTCAATAGTCTTTCGGCCTTCATTTTTGATAAATCATATGGTAAACTATCTTTATTTTTATATTTTCAATTATAAGCATATTGCCAAGGCAATTAATTTTAAAAACTTTTTTTAAATATTTATATGAAGATATTTTCTCGTCAAAGTCCAAATATAACCTTAAAGGATTTTAAGGCTGTTTTTAAAACAGTTAGACAGGGTAAAGTTTTCCAAGGTCCTTTAGCCGAAGCATTTGAACGCAGGCTTGCCGAATATATCGGCGTAAAGTATGTTGTTTTAGTAAATATGGGGCGGACTGCCGAGTTAGTAGCCTTAGAGGGGTTAAATTTCTCTAAGGGTGATGAGATTATCGTCCCTTCTTATAACTTCCCTATAGTCCCGATTATAGTAAAAATGTTAGGGCTAAAGCCGGTTTTTGTAGATGTAGATCCGGATACTTTTAATATTGATCCTTGTTTAATCGAAAATAGTATTACCCCGCGAACCAAAGCAATTTTAATAACCCATATGTGCGGGCATCCTTGTGAAATGGATAAGATTGTAGAGATTAAAAATAAATACGGTCTTCGATTAATCGAAGATGGCGTACATTCTTTAGGCGCAGAGTATAAGGGGCAAAAAGTAGGAACCTTTGGTGATGTTGGTTATTTTAGTTTTTATGTAGGCAAAGCCATGACTACATTTATGGGCGCTGCTGTATGTACAAACGATAAGGAAATTTTTGAAAGAATGAAAAATATTGTAGGAGGATATGCGAGACTTTCAGTTAGTGGTTTATTAGATGCTTTTTGGTATGGGGTTTTAACCTATTTTTTAACAAAACCAGCAATCTTTAGCCTAACCGTATATCCGGTATTACTCTTATTGAATAGTTTCAATTCCCAAGCTTTAGACGCCAAGATGGAGGAGTCTCTTGATATCCCTGAAAAGTTGGAACCTTCTTATTTAACAAAATTTACTAATTTTCAAGCTGCCGCCGGTTTATCTCAGGTAAATAATTTTGAAAATTCTATATCTCAAAGAATAAATAATTCACTACTTCTCAATGACAATATTATCTCAGGGCCGATGATTTCAACCCCTATTATAAGGCCGGGAGTGAAGCATTCATTTTTATACTACTTTTTACGGGCTAAAGACAGAAAACAGTTCCGAAAAAGGTTAATTTTCAAAGGGGTAGATACAAAAAGGGATAGTAACAAAGCTTGTTCACATCTGGACATTTTTAAAGAAGAACATAAGTATTGTCCAATTTCTGAAAGTATATCTGAAGAGAGCATCTTAATTCCTAATTATCCCTTGCTTTCCGAAAAAGCTATTTTATATATTGCCAAGGCGGTTAATCAAATAACAAATTCCGACCAGGATTAGTAATGAAAGAAGTAATTCTTGTTTATTGCGGTTTAGACATAATAGATGTTGATAGCTCAACATATAAAGAGAGGCGCTCAGCACTCAATGCTGTTCAAGGTAAATCTTTCCCCCCTTTAGGGTTACTGTATTTAGCAGCTGTTCTGGAAAAAGAGAAAATAGAGGTTGGCTTGATTGACGTGTCTCTTCTAAAAGGTGGGTTAAAAGAGGCTATAGAGATATTAAAAATATCACAACCTAAAGTAATTGGTTTGTATGTTTCTTCTTTTAATCTTTATTTAGTTCGTTTATTGATCTCACAGCTTAAAACATCAGGATTAAAGTCTAAGATAGTAATCGGCGGCCCGCATGTACATTACTGTACTGATTCAGTACAGTACTTAGGTGCGGATTTTGGATTTGTTTCTGACGGCGAGTACGGATTCTTGGATTTAGTTACAAAAATATTAAACAACGACTCTGATTTTGATAATATTCCTAATCTTATAAGAAAGCAAGGTGGAGGAGTATTTTTAAACCCAATTAAAAAGATAGAGAACTTAGACAGTTTACCTTATCCGGCTCGACATCTTTGGCCCTATAAAGAGTATTTCTCACCCTTAGTTTCAGGAAAGGCTACCGCGGCGATAACTTCTAGAGGCTGTGTGTTCGATTGTGTATTCTGTGCTCTGCCGGATAAAGGCCAATCCAGGGTAAGAAGTGCGGAGAGCGTGGTAGATGAATACAGTTTACTTCAAGATCAGGGATTTACTTATCTTGAATTGCAGGATGATTTTTTTACTTATGATAAAGAGCGGGTAGAAAGAATATGCCGAGAACTTATCCGGAAAAAGATAAAATTGAAATGGACTTGTCTAACAAGGGCGGATTTTACCGATAAGAAATTATTGCTGCTAATGCGAAAAGCTGGCTGCACTCATATTAAATACGGTATAGAATCTGGCTCTGAAAAAATAAGAAATAATATTATGAAAAAATTTATTTCAAACTCTCAGATAGAAGAGACAGTTAAAGCTACAAGAGGAGCCGGTATTTTTACTGTTGGCTACTTTTTACTTGGTGCCGAAGAAGAAACTATGTTTGATTTAGGGCAAACATTGAAGTTTGCTAAAAGACTTAATCTGGATTATGTGGATTTTAATATAATGGCTTTAATTCCTGGTTCGCAAGTTTTTAAAAATGCCTTAAAAAAAGGGAAGTTTCAAGAAGATATTTGGGAAAGAGTTGCTAGTGGTGGGGAGATTCCTTACTCTGCTTCCCAAGAGCTTAAACTTTCACAGATTACTGATTTTAAAGAGAAAGCAATGCGAGAACATTATTTTAATCCCGGTTTCTTTTTCAAGGAAATTTTTCTGCGCACTAAAGGATTTTCTTCTTTTGTTAATAAAACAAAGATATTGTTAAATATTTTAGATTTTCATAGAAGATATAGCAATTTTCAAAAGGGACTAGACTAGAGAGTAAAATGGATAAAGTAGTTTTAGTATTCGCTGATGAAGATATAAGTAGTATTTTCATGAAAAGCGATAAAAAGAGTGATTTTTTAGATGTTTTAAAGGGAAAACTTTTCCCTCCTTTAGGCTTGCTTTATATAGGAGCTATATTAGAGAGGGAGAAAATTTCGGTTACGGTTTTAGATCTATTGGCCTTAGACTATTCTGTTGAAGATGCAGTTAAAAGAATAGTTAAAGAAAAACCTAAGGTGGTAGGGTTTTCTGTTCAAAGTGCTAATCTCCATAAAATTTATCAGACGATAAAGGGTTTAAGAGAAATAATTAATGTTAAGATTATCTTAGGCGGACCACATATTAGCTATTCTCCTCAGGCAGTCGATTATCTAGGGGCTGATTTTGGTATAGCTGGGGATGCCGAATATAGTTTTAGGGATTTAGTTAAGGCTATCATTGGTAACTTGAGTCTAGATGGAATAGCGGGCTTAATAAAAAGAGAAAATTCTACTTTAATATGTAATAAGCAATCGAGGATAGAGGACTTAGATAGCTTACCTCAACCGGCTCGCCATCTTTGGCCGCATAAGTGTTTCTCACCCTTGTTAGCTAGCAATGTAGCTACTATTTTAACTTCACGGGGTTGTGTCTACAATTGTATTTTTTGTGGTTTACCGGATAAAGGAAACTACCGTGCCAGGGGAATAGCTAATGTAGTAGATGAGTTTCAACAGCTTTATGATGCTGGTTATAGGCACGTAGAATTGCAGGATGATATGTTTACTTTTTATCGCCAGCGAACAGTCGATATATGTAAAGAGTTGTTGAAAAGAAAAATAAAGATGAAATGGACCTGTGTTACCAGAGCTGATTATGTCGATTATGAATTATTAAAATTAATGAAACAAGCCGGATGCACTCATGTAAAATTTGGTATTGAATGTGCTTCGGATAAATTAAGGAATGTTGTAATTGGTAAAAATATCAGTAGTGATAAGATTATTAAAGGAATAAAGGCAACAAAAAGAGCCGGAATATGCAGCGTTGGTTATTTTGTAATCGGTATACCCACAGAAACTTTAGAAGATATTAAGGATACTATTCGATTTGCTTATGATTTGAATCTAGACTATCTTGATTTCCATCTGACTCTGATTATATCTGGTTCTCGACTCTTTGACCGGGCCTTAAGGGAAGGGAAAATAGATGAAGATACCTGGAAGAAGGTTGCTTTAGGTGATCCAATACCGGTTTACATATCGGATAATCTAGATATATCTCAAATGCAGCAGTTAATTTCTAAAGGATTGATAGGGTTTTACTTTTCTCCACGTTTTTTATTCAGAGAAATATTCTTGAGAACTAGAGATTTTAAAAATTTCTGCAATAAAGCAAAATTACTATGGCTGATGATTCAAAGTCTAACTTCGAAACTATTTTCAAGACCATCAGCCAGATAAGTATTATACAAAGATATTATGAAGAAGGATTATAGAATAGTAAGGTTAGTTATTAGTTTATTAGTAACTATCAGTATATTTATTTTTTTGTTTTCCAAAATTCCTTTTTCAGATGTTTTAAGCTCAATAAGAGGAGCTGATTTTGGAATTATTTTTTTGGCTCTGGTAGTTGCCTCGCTAAATAACTTTTTAACTGCTGCCTACAGATGGAAGCTGATATTAAAGGAAATCGGTTGCCCTATTTCTTTCCGAGAAGCTTTGGTGATCAAGATGGGCAGTGATCCGGTAATTAGCTTTTTGCCTTTTCGAAGCGGGGAATTCTTTAAGCCTTTGTATTTGAAAAAGATTAAGCAGTTCCCTTATTCTAAAACAATAATCTCGATTATCAGTGAATATCTGTTGAACATTTTAGCGCTTCTGGCTTTAATTTTAGCTGGATTAGTAATTCAGTTTCTAACTGGTAACAATTGTATTTTTTCAATGAATTTAAGCGCTTTTTGTTTTTGTTTAGCTTTTTATTCTTCCCAGAAGAATTTTCGTCAGGGTAGGCGAAAATTATATTTTGAAGAGTTTAAAAAATTACTTAGAAAAAAAAATATTTTTCTCTACACGTTACTATATATGTTAATAGAATTAATAGTCGTTTATTTTTTATCAATTGCGCTTTCAAATCCTATTCCGTTTGGCAGAATATTAGTATTTATGCCGATAATAATACTAGTCAGTAACATACCGATAACAATTTTAGGTTTGGGTATTAGAGAAGCGGGTATATTATTTTTCTTTGCCGGGTCTGGGTCTTCCGGAATATTACTTTCTTTAGGGGTGCTCTATTCCTTTACCGAGCATATTTTTCCAACTATCCTCAGCACTAGTTTAACCGGACACCTTTTAACTAAGGTATTCTGGAAGAAAAAATGAAAGTTTTATTAATTCAAACTAAAGTAAAAGAGAGCGAGAAGTCTTATCCTTTAGGTCTAAGTTATGTCGGCGCTGAACTTGTCAATAGGGGCCATAAAGTCTGGGGAAGGGATTTGTCTTTCACTGCTTTAGATAAAATTTACTCTTTGATTGATTGCGAAGGTATAGATTTAATTGTTGTTTCGGCAATGTCTTACGGGATTAATTATATTTTTTATGATTTTAACAGCATTCTCTCATTTTGCAGAAAGATTAAGGATAACAGGCCTTTGCCTATTATCCTTGGCGGGCTTTATGCTAGAGCCTTGAAAGAAAAGATTTTTTATGATTATAAAGATTATTTTGATTACTTAATTCTTAAAGAAGATGAGAACTCGATCTCTGAATTGACCGATTGCCTAGGTAAGGGGAAATTGCCCAGAGAGATAGATAATTTAATATTTAAGAATAATGGTCAAATAATCATAAATGAATCCTCTAGCCGGAGTTTAAACTTAGACTGCTATCCATTTCCAGATCGACAGCTCTTTCCGATATTTAAATATAAAGGTATGTTTATAAAAGGTAAGAACTATACTCAGATTATTACCAGCCGAGGTTGTAACCAGCATTGTCGGTATTGTTCCTGGCCACTTTTACAAGGAAAATGGAGAGGGATTTCAATAGATAAGGTAATAGATGAGATTGGTTCGGTAATTGATATTTTTGGAATAAGAGAATTTCATATTGAAGATGAAAATTTTTTTGGTGGTGGAACAAAAAGAGTAAAAGATTTTTGCCGTAAATTAATAGATAACAAACTCATGATAAAATGGCAGTGCCCTAATGGTATTCCAGTTGCAGAACTTAAGGATGATTCTGTTTTTGAATTAATGGCCAAGGCTGGCTGCTATAGCTTGTGTTTAGGAATTGAGACTTTTGATCAAGAAATTCTTAAAACGTTGGGGAGAGATTCCGACTTTGAGGCTACCAAAAAAATTATAAAATCAGCTCGGAATGCAGGTTTAGAAATTACCGGATATTTTATTATCGGATTTCCTGGGCAGACCAAAAAGAGTATAAGGCAGGATGTTCGACTTTCAAGAAAATTAGGCCTTGATTTTATGCATTATTCTATTTTTCGCTTAATTCCCGGTTCTGCAATATATTTTGACTCTCTTAATAGAGTAGAAAACTCGGAGTCAAAAATAAGCCTAAGTGAATTGAAGAAAATTAGGACTATAGCTTCTTTATTTAGCTGTGTGCAGCCAAGAGTTTTTTTATCAATTCTGAAAAGTTTGATAACAGCTAAGAACCTTTTTAGATTTTTACGCCGGGGAGCCAACTATTTATTAGGAACAGACTTTAGATTTTAAATTTGGCCTATGCATATCCTTTTATTAAAACCTTATTGGCCGTATCCTTATAGCAGGGGTGAGGATACTTATAATCGCATTTGGCCCCCTTTGTCTATGCTTAATTGCGCCGGAATATTAGAGGAAAATGGTTTCCAAGTAAAGATATTAGATGCTCATGCCCAGAGGATTATACCAAAAAAAGTCTATAAGCATATTCAAGGATTTGATAAGATATTTATTACTTCTTCTTCTTTGGACCGCTGGCAGTGCCCCAATATTGACATATCTTTATTTCTGGATACAGTAAAGGAAGTCAGAAAAAACACATCGGAAGTTTATATATTAGGTTACCATGGTACTCTTAGCCCCGAGCGCATCTTAGACGACACTAAAGCAAAGGCGGTGATTAGAGCTGAGCCCGAAGATAAGGTATTAAAAATATGTCAGGACCAAAGGTTAGGGGATATTCCAGGGTTAACTTTCAGACAAGGCCAAGAAATAATTTCCACCAAAAACTCTTCCCCTTTGGATTTGAATAGCTTATCAATTCCGGCCTACCATCTCATAAACCTTAATAGGTATTTTTATGAAATTTTAGGTGAGAGGTTTGCCTTATTTGAGGGATCGCGAGGTTGTAATTTTAACTGTAAATTTTGCGATAAACTAATGTATCCGGGACCGCTTCGGAAAAAGGATAGCAAAAAGCTAATAGTCGAGATAAAATATTTAATTGAAAAATATAAGATTAGGTCTGGCTATTTTATTGATTTAGATTTTCTTTCTAATATTGATACAGCAGTAGCAGTTTGTGAATTTTTAGCAGAAAAAAAATATAAATTCCAATGGAGCTGCCAAACTAGGGCAGATTCGCTTAATCCTGGCACTCTTGCCCTGATGAAAAAGGCCGGATGTAGAATAATACATCTTGGTATAGAATCTGGGTCTCAAAGGTTATTGGACTCGTCAAATAAGAGTATTTCTCTAGAGTCTCTTCATCAGGGAGTCAATCTAATAAGAGAAGCCGGAATTAAAGTGTTAGGGTTTTTTATTCTAGGGTTGCCAGGGGAGTCAGAAGCTGAAAGAGAAGAGACAATAAAATTTGCAAAGGAGCTTAAGACTGATTTTGTCTCTTTCCATGCTTTTTCTGATTATGTCCGTGATTGTAAGGGTGGTATTAAAGGGTATCATTCTTTAAAGCTAAGACAAGACATCAAGGATGCCTATCGAAGCTATTACCTAAGACCATCCTACATTGTTTCTCTTTTAGGAAAGGTAAGCGTAAAAATGTCATTTAATATTTTCAGATTGTATTTGGGTAGGAGTAGAACTTTTTAATAGGATAATTTGTCTAATGGAAAAAAAAGTTTCAATAATTTTACCGGTTTACAACGAAGAAAAGAACATAGAAGAGGTTATTAGCCACATCTATAGTTATATAAAAAAAAGGTCCGAATTTTTTCAGGTAATTGTAGTTGATGATGGCAGCACAGATAATTCATTAAACGTAATAGAAAATTTATTTTGTAATTACAAGATTCAGATTGTAAGACACGATAAAAATTTAGGTTACGGACAGGCTTTAATTTCGGGATTTGCTGCTGCAAAATTTCCTCTTTGTTTTTTCATGGATGCTGATGGCCAGTTTGATGTTTACGATTTGGATAAACTAATGATTTATGTTGATCAGTATGATATAATTATAGGATCTCGCGGTAGGCGAAAAGACTCTCTTTATAGAATTATGCTAGGCGAGGCTTACACTACTTTAATTTCTTTATTGTTTTGTTTAAAAATCCAAGATGTTAATTGCGGTTTTAAGCTTATTAAGAGAGACGTTTTAGACAAAATAAAACTGACTTGTAAAGGTGGAGTCATTGATGCTGAGATTTTAGTTCGGGGTAAGAATAACGGTTTTAAGATTAAGGAGGTGGTTATTGATCATTCTCCTCGTAAGTGGGGTCGGCAGACTGGTGGCCGTATCTATACAATTTTTCGGGCAATAAAGGAATTAGTTTTATTTTGGTATAGGATTAAAATAAAAGAATATAGAAAAAAGAGAAAAAATGTCTGACTCTAAATTTAAATTTGGAAAATGGTTCATTCTTGGCTTAATTCTTGCTTTGTTGCTTATGGCTTTTTTAGCTTATGATTTCTACAAAGAGAAACAGAAAGAAAAAAGCAGAAGCTATTTGCAGAAGGCTAAAAAATACCGCTTTGCTAATCAGTTTCCAGAAGCAATCGATAGCTATAAAAAAGCTCTCAAACTATCAGCTGATGCTGAAAGCTATATAAATTTCGGAAATGTCTATTTTTCATTAGGGCAGCATAAAAAGGCATTGGAAGCTTACCAAAATGCTGTCCTTTTAGATGATAAAAATGCTAAAATTTACAGCTGTATAGGTTCAACTTACTATTTTCTTGGTTCCTATGATCAAGCAATTAAGGCCTATGAGAGTTCTCTTAGTATTAACCCTAATGACTCCAATGTTTGTTCTAACCTCGGTATGGTTTATGGGTTAGTAGGCAAGAGTGATGAGGCCATCAGGAACCTAAAGAAAGCTATAGAGATTAGACCAAATTTCACCCAAGCCTATAATAATTTAGGAATAGAATATATCCGGTTGGACGATTACGAAAGCGCTAAAGGTTCTTTAAAGAAAGCTATTGCTCTTGATTCTGATTTTTCTGATTCTTATATTAATCTTTTTATTGCTTGTTCTCTATCTAAAGATAAACAAGGACTTGAAGATTCAAGGGAAAAAGTGTTAGATATTATCCAAAAAAATCCCGGTAGGTATAAATAGATGCTTGGAACTTCAATTATTCCTAACGAATTTTGTCGAGATTTTATCGAGGTTAGGGGGCATTCTTCCCAGATAGTGATGTATATGTCTCTGGCTTTAGGCCTCAAGCCTCTAATGGATGATTGGGTTAGAAAAAAGCATTTAACAGAGTTTAAAAAAGCATGTAAGAGATATGGAATTTACTTGAAAGAAGACATTGTCTTTAATAACATTAGCAAAGAGAACATTAAAGGAGAAGTTTTGGGCAAAGAAAGTATTACTTCTACCAGTGCCTACGGGTTTCCTTTAGGAACAAATAGAAATGGTAGTGTTCATGTTTTCTTGTCCAAGGATAAAAAATTATTAAATAATGGTATGTGGTATCCAGTGATTATTAAAGGAAGATTAATATATCCGCCACGGGCAGATCTTTTAAGCTATGGTAATTTTTTAGGGTATCCGGAATGCTGTATTAAATTCTTTAGAAAGTACAACAATTGGAATAAGTATAGCAATTTATACGAAATTTATAAAAATTCAGACCATTCTTCTAGGTATCATTTTTATTGCAATCCCTTTTTGAAAGATGCGATTTATTGCTATATTTACCATATGCCTTGTAGTTTTCAATGCAAAAGTACTATTAAATTAGTAGGTTCCTTGTATAAAGAGATTAAAAAAAGAGAACCGGAATTTACCGCAGCAATTGATAGGTGTCTTAAGTTACCCTTACTTGTTTTTTATGAGAGAAAATTCTATGCTTTTGAGGGTAGAATGGTCGGGAAAAATGAAATAAGTTATTCAAAAGTTTATTTTACCGATGCCGACGAAAGTCAAAACATATATCAAGAGGTGTTATCTAGAGGTGATAGGTTACAGATTTCAGGCAGGGATATCTCTATTTATCGGAA
>CAZWIR010000005.1:0-2302 GCA_964634315.1 uncultured Planctomycetia bacterium
TTTAATACTTAACTCTGGTCCAGTAATAAATTGATAACCAGTATAATTCTCAATATCCCCGCTCCAAGCTGCTTGGCCACCAATATCTTTAGTTATAATTAAAATATTCATATTCCTACGAGCAGCATACACAGCTGCAGTAATCCCCGCAGGACCAGCACCAATAATTATTAAATCAAGCATAATTCTTCTCTAAGTTAGATTCTCATTAAAATAACATATTAGCAACAATACCAAGAATAACCACCTGGGGAACAGTTACGATCGGCAACCAGATAGCTACTCGCTTACCAACGTTATGCCACAATAGCCCTATCTCAGTATAATCAGTAACTACTCCGGCCATAAGAAAAACAAAACTATTTCCTAGAGCTCCAGTTTGCCTAAATATCTCAAAAGCCATCGGAGCGGACCCTTCAGAACAAACCTCAATCACTGTGGCTACAAGTAGAGTAACAAGAAGGCCCAAAATAGTTGGACCCATGTAATCAGTAAAGATAGTAGCCGGGATATAGGCTCCGGCTAAAGCAGCTAGGCCGGTACCGATTAATACCCACCAAAGAACCATATTACTCAAATCTACTACCCCGTTACAAATTCCTTTAATGTCCTCTCGGAACTCTTTAAATGACCAGCGTCGCGCCTTCAATCTCTTCTTCATATCCTTGATAATAGAAAAATTATCTTCAACCTCTACGGTATTTTCATTTTTTTCAATGAGATTTTTTCTTTCTAAGAATTGAAAGATAAATCCAGTTGTTATTGCTACCGCAATGGCTGAAAATATAATAAATAGTGCCTTTAGTCCAAAAAATCCTACCAAAAGTATAGTAAGAATTAAATTAGCCCAAGGGCTAGCCAGTAAAAAACTTACTACTGCCGGATTAGATGCACCTTTTTTATGTAACTCTATGGAAAGAGCAAGAATACCATGAGAGCATACACTCATAAAAAAACCTAAAACAACTGAGTAAAAAATAGTTCGTTTTTTTGGTTTTGATAAGATGTGAGTAATATACTCTCTGGGTACATAGTGCTCCATTACCCCACCAAGAACTAATCCCAAGAGGATAGCCCACCAAATTGCTTTAAAATAGACGGTTAATGACTCCCGGAAAGGTACTAAAATAGGGGCTAGATAGGAGAGTAAGGCTAGCCCTACCAAGGCTAGTCCAGCTATAAAAGTTTTATTCCTATAAATTGGAACCTTCTTTTCAGTAATGTCGCAGCATGCCGAATCTTTTGCCATAACAATTATATGTTTAAAGCCTTATTGATTGCTCCTTTGTCAAAGCCAACAATAACCTCATCGTCGGCAACAATCACCGGTACGCCCATCTGACCGGAAATCTTTACCATCTCCTCACCAGCAGCTTTGTCTGCAGAAACATCTACATTCTCAAAAGTGACTCCTTTAGAAGAAAGATACTCCTTAGCCATAGTGCAATAAGGACAAGTCGGCGTTGAATAAACTTTTATCGCCATTTTAACCCTCCTTTCTTAAGGAATCTTTCATAGTAATAAGGTCAGTTAAGTGCTTTCTCTCTTGATCAATTACTTTATCAAGCACTCCCACTTTACCGGTCAACATATATTCACGCAAAGCTGAGTAAGTAAGAATTGACTCTTTTTCTACGAATATTCCAAACTCAACAGCTTCAAAGTCACTCTTAAACCCCTCTTTTAGCTTGTTTCTAACTATCTCCTGAGTAAAAATATACTCAGTAGCAATAGCCCTTAAATAAGCTTGATACTCACCTGGACTGAATTCATGAATAATATAATCTCCGATATTGCCAAGCATTTCCTGAAAAAACTTAAGATGAATTTCCTCCTGCTCTTTTAAGTACTTACATGTTGCTTTTAGTTTCTGGTCTTTTGCTTTAGTTTCTAAAATCTCATAGAGCTTTTTACCATTCTCTTCAATATTAATTGCAATATTCACTATCTCTTGAGGGTTAAAAGCATTTTTCATTGTTCTCCCTTTGTCTTTAATTACATATTCACTTCACTAATCCAGGCACCATGTATATTACAAAGTTCTATAGCGGCAAGTTTACCTTCACTAACCTTAAGATGAAGAGCCGCTGCCGGATTACACTTCTCAGGGGTCAAATGAACACGTGATATAAACTCCTTGTCAATATAGAAATCTATATGCTGGACAGAATGATCAACTTGCATTGGATGCTGTATTTCACCTATTTTCGCATGAACATCCTGACATCCTTGCGGTATTAACCCACATTCCTTAATAATTGTAATAGCCGGAATATGCTTTTTTTCTAAATCAGTTAAGTTG
>CAZWIR010000005.1:2402-5699 GCA_964634315.1 uncultured Planctomycetia bacterium
TGTTCTTCTTCTACCTCGGAAATTTCCTTAAACAAAACTGCAATTTCTTCAAACCCTTCCTCTCTGGCGGTAGCTTCAGCTTCTTTATAAAGTTTCCTCCACTCTAAGTTTTCTCCAGCAGCAGCTGCTGCTAAATTCTCAGCAGTGTCTCCAATGACTCCTGCCGGATAAGCAGCCGCGATCTCAACCTCACCGCCCTCGAGAAACTTAAAAAACCTTTTAGCGTGCTCCTTCTCATTATCGGCTGTCTCCAAGAATATAGCCGACATTTGCTCGAATCCAGCTTTCTTAGCAACTGAGGCAAAATAAGTATATCGGTTTCTGGCCTGTGACTCGCCAGCAAAAGAAGCTAGTAAATTTTTCTCAGTCCTTGTTCCTTTTACACTTTTCATGTATCCTCCTTTTTTTAATAACCTACAAAATTCTCAGCTTTTATCATCTCCTTACTACATCCTGCCTCGTTGCAAATATTTTCCATTGCCGACACCATTTTTGACGGCCCAAAAATAAAAAAAATACGCTCTTTGAAATCCGGAACATTTTTCATTAAAAACTGCTTATCAATTCTGCCAAAATCATACCGCTGGTCTTTAGGTTCTTGGTCGGTAATTGTATAAAAAACTTTAATTCTTGAATTGCCTTTACTCCAAATGTCAATTTCATGGCCAAAAGCTATATCGTCCTTGGACCTATTCGAGTATAACAGGCAGACGTCAGTGTCGAGGTCTCTTTCAACGATATACTCCAATATTGAGATTACCGGAGTTATGCCAATACCGCCAATTAGAAAACCGATTTTAGCATAACTGTCTTTAAATGAGCAATCTCCCATCGGTGCCTCTATCAAAACTTGATTACCGATATTAATTTCCTGAAGAAGGTTGCAAAAGTCGCTTCCGGTAATTCTTTTAGTTACCTCAATGTAATCTTTATTGGGAGCTGAGGAAAATGAAAGATACTTATTTAAAAGGTAACTATCTTTATTTTGTTGATCTAAGATAAGCTGGAGAAATTGACCGGGTAAAAAGCTGATTTTCTCCTCGGGCTTAAACCGAAAACTCTCTATGCTCTCAGTCCGCTTTATTCTTTCGATTAATATTGTTTTGACTTCTTTCATTTTTTCTTTTTCACTCAATACTCCTTCTCTTCTAGATGAGGTATAGCTTTTTGCGGACATGCACAAATACACCTCCCCTCGCTGTCACAAGCTTCCGGCTTAACAACTCTGGCTTTCTTATTCTCGATTTTCAAAACCCCCAACGGACAAGCCATAACGCAATGGCCACACCCTATGCAAAGTTCCTCAACTATTTTTGGTAACTTTTTCCTAGCCATTTATCCCTCCTTTTTTCTTCAGCAATTTAGAATTCGCCATGCTATCCAATATCGCAAGCAGTATCCTCTTAGACATATTCTATAATTCTCTTACAAAATTGCAAGAAGTTTGAAGTTGACATTTCATTTGCCTCCAATATTATTGTATGCTAATATAATTTGATGTTTTACCAAATAAAGAAAAAAATTGACAGCCAACTCAGTCAATTTCTCCAATCTGTTATTAACTCCTACTGTTTAAAAGCAATCTCGCCTCTATTATCCAAAAGTATTAACGACTTTATCTTAAGTGATGGTAAACGAATACGCCCGGTTTTATTCATTATAGGCTATGAGGGTTTTAGCAAAAAAAGAGCCCCTGGCCTATATCAAAGTGCTCTCTCTGTAGAACTCCTCCATGATTTTTTTCTTATCCATGATGACATAATTGATAAATCCGATACTCGCAGAGGTAAACCCTCCTTACATAAGGTATTCGACAAATTCCTAGCTAAACACAAAAATATTAAATTTAACGGCCAGGACTTAGCAATTGTCGCTGCCGATATTATTTATGCCTTAGCGGTTAAGGCCTTTCTTGCGATCAAAGAAGACCCCCAACGTAAAGACAAGGCTTTGCAGAGATTCATTAAAGCTGCGGTCCATACTGGCTGTGGAGAATTTATTGAACTTCTTTCAGGAATAAAAAAAATTGAAGAGATAGACAAAAAAGATATCTATAAAATTTACGATTACAAAACTGCCCACTATACCTTTGCCTCCCCGCTTTCAATGGGTGCACTCTTAGCCGGAGCTCCAAGGTTTCAGATTAAAAAACTCTCTGAGTTTAGTATCTATCTCGGTAGGGCTTTTCAGATAAAGGACGATACTTTAAGTATGTTTTCCGACGAGAAAAAAATTGGTAAATCATCTCTCTCAGATCTTCAGGAATCAAAAAAAACTCTTCTAATCTGGTATACTTACAACCATACTGATAAGAAAAATAAGTTTCTGATAAAAAATATTCTTAATAAAGAGAGAGTGACTAAAGCTGATCTTTTAAAGGTACGGAAAATCGCCAAGACCTCAGGTGCCCTAGATTACACTCAAAGAGAAATCACCAGCTTAACCCAAAAAGCCGGAACTATAATCCAAACGATTAAAATGAAGACCCAATATAAGAATCTACTCTCCCGGTATACCCAAGGATTAAAATAATATGAAAATTAACCTGGCTAAATCTGCTGGATTCTGTTTCGGGGTAAAACGAGCCTTAGAAATTGCCTTGAAAACTGCCGTCAAGGAAAAGAGAGTAGAAATGCTCGGAGATATTGTCCACAATGAAGAGGTTGTGAACCAGATTAAAAAATCAGGAATTAAAAAAATTAAGCATCTCGGTAAGGGTAAAGGGAAAATTCTCTTAATTAGAGCTCACGGTATATCAACCAACATATACAAAAAAATCCGAGCCCTCGGCTATAAGATTATTGACGCAACCTGCCCGATGGTCCGTGAAATCCACAAAATCGCTAAAAAAAATGAAACAAAAGGTTATCAAGTTATAATAATCGGTGACAAAAAACATGATGAAGTTCAGGGAATATTAGGTCAGTTAAGAAAAAAAGCCTTGGTAATTGACAGTAGCAAGGATATCGGCAAAAAGGTTAAAGGAATTGCAAAAGGAGCAATTGTAGTTCAATCTACTCAAAATTTAGAAAAAACTTTAAAAATCGTTAAAGCCTTAAAGAAACATATTAAAAAATTGAACTTTTTCAATACCATCTGCGAACCAACTCGAAGGAAACAAAAGGAAATAAAAGAAATGGCTGGTAAAAATAACCTAATGATTATTATCGGCTCAAAGACTAGTGCTAACACTAAACGCCTTTATGAGATATCAAGGTCAATAAATAAGCAAACTTTCTGGATCCAGTCAAAAGATAAGATTAAGCCGATTTGGTTTAAAGGAGTCTCTAGTGTGGG
>CAZWIR010000005.1:5799-17497 GCA_964634315.1 uncultured Planctomycetia bacterium
AAAGTAGTAGCATAACCAAACATCTCTGAAAGCGGAGCTTCAGCTGCAATTATCTGCTGATTACCTTTAGTGTCGATTCCTAAGACTTTTCCTCGACGAGAACAAATATTACCAACAACATTACCGACATACTCTTCAGGAGTAGTAACCTCTAAAGACATATACGGTTCAAGTAATACCGGGATACCCTGCATAAAAGCCCTTTTAAAACACCCGGAAGCAGCAAGTTTAAAGGCTAACTCTGAAGAATCAACATCGTGGTAAGAACCATCGATCAGGTTGACTTTTACATCAACTACCGGATATCCAGCGTAAATTCCTCTTTGCATCGCCCCAATAACACCCTTTTCAACTGCCGGAATATATTCACGGGGAATTTTGCCACCAGTAATCGAATTCTTAAACTCAAAACCTTCTCCGGGTTTTGCCGGTGATATTTCCATAACCACATGACCGTATTGACCACGACCACCAGTTTGTTTGGAGTGTTTATAGTCTTGGGTAACCGTACTTAATATCGTCTCTTTATAGGCCACTTTAGGCTGACCAACTACCGCTTCAACGCTAAACTCATGCTTTAAGCGGTCAACAATAATTTCGAGATGCAGTTCGCCCATACCGGAGATAATCGTCTCATCAGTCTCAGGATCAGTATGCACAATAAAAGTTGGGTCTTCTTCAGCTAACTTCAATAAAGCCTTAGATATCTTATCCTGGTCAGCTCGACTTTGAGGTTTAGCACTAATCGACATTACCGGTGCTGGAAACTCAATTGCTTCTAAAAGTATTGGCTTATCCACGCTAGATAATGTATCACCGGTTGTAGTATGATCTAAACCAATAATTGCCGCAATGTCACCGGCGTAAATAGTAGAGCGACTTTCGCGCTCGTTAGCATGCATCTGCAAAATCCTTCCGACTCTTTCCTTTTTATCCTTAGTAACATTGAGAATATAAGAACCAGCATCAAGTTTACCAGAATAGACTCTAAAATAAACCAACTTACCCATATGGGGGTCAGTTTGAACCTTAAAAGCTAGAGCTGAAAAAGGTTGATCATCAGACGGAAACCGCTCAATGGCTTTTTCGGGATCTAAGGGATCAGTTCCTTTTATTGATGGCTGATCAGACGGTGCCGGAAGATATAAGATTATAGCATCCAGCAATCTCTGAACACCTTTATTCTTAAAAGCTGAACCGCAAAGTACTGGAACAATTTCATTAGCAATAGTTCCCTTGCGAATTGCCGAGATTAACTCCTCAGATGTGATTGCATCTTCAGATTCAAGATACTTCTCCATTAAGGAATCTTCTAGCTCAACAGCCTTTTCAATCATGATATGGTGATATTTTTTAGCAATTTCTTTATATTCATCAGGAATATCTTCAATATGAAAATTTTTTCCTAAGGATTCATCATCGTAGACATAGGCTTTCATTTCAATAAGATCAACAATGCCACGAAATTTATCTTCAGCTCCAACTGGAATCTGCAAGGAAATTACATTGGCTCCTAAATCAGATTCAATATTTTTAACAACATCAAAAAAATCAGCCCCAACCCTATCCATCTTATTTACAAAAGCAATTTTAGGCACTTCGTATTTATTAGATTGATGCCAAACCGTCTCTGATTGAGGTTCAACTCCTCCTACAGCGCAAAATACAGCCACTGCTCCATCTAGAATTCTTAAGCTTCTCTCAACCTCAACAGTAAAATCTACGTGTCCAGGAGTATCAATAATATTAATTCTGTTATCCCCCCAATGACAGGTAGTAGCAGCTGAGGTAATGGTGATCCCTCTCTCCTGCTCCTGCTTCATCCAGTCCATTTGGGCTGCCCCATCATGAACCTCACCGATTTTATGAGACCGGCCGGTATAAAAGAGAATTCTCTCGGTTAAGGTGGTCTTGCCAGCATCAATGTGGGCCATAATACCTATATTTCTTACTTTCTTTAACTCTACTTGACGACTCATATCTACTCCTATTCTACAGTTTTACGCTGATATCTTCCTGAATATTTCTAAAACGATGAACGCTATTATACTGAAAACCCTGGAATAAATCAACTTTTTTTTGAAAAAAGTTAAATAGCCTAAAAAGTTTACTTAAGGCTCAAGGGAGGTAAAAATGGCTAAGATTAATCAAACCAAAAGCCATATTTGCGGCCAGTTTGGCCGCTAACCACTATATGCTTATCAGGGGCAAGTCGCAGGGCTTCATGAATTGACTTATCAAAAGTATAAAGTTCAACGTGCTTTCCATAACGCTCCTTAATTTCGCCGATAACCTCAGCGAAATCAGAGTCTCCGGAAATCAGGGCAACAGTATCGTAATGGTCTTTAACTGCATTTGAAAACATATCCAAAGCAATTTTAACATCAATGCCCTTTTGCACCCATCCACCCTGAACTTTAACTAATCTTCCTAATTTAACTTCAAAATAAGGAATATTTATTTTAAGCCGTTTTAAATATTCTTGTTGCTCCTGGTAAGTTTGAGGATTTTCCTCCTGACTCAGACGCGAAGAATAGTAGTAAGCACGAATTAGCTGCCTCTTCCCGGTTATCCAGTGAATTATATTCTTCCAGTTAATATCGTTGCGCCTAATCGTCTTTTTCTTACCTAATAAATCTCTCATCTTTGACACTACATATTCAGCATCAATAAATATCATTAATCTTTTCATCTCTTTCTCCTTTTTTCTTTTTATCTCGGTTGCCTGAACGCATCATTGATTATCTTCTCTTTATTTTAAGTAAGCTTTTATTATTTTTTGCTCTTGAACCGGTTTATCTCCTGGGCCAACAGCTGTGTTTTCGATTTTCTCAACGATATCATAACCTGAAATAACCTCACCAAAGATAGTATGCTTCATGCTAAGCCAAGGAGTTGGAATCGTAGTAATAAAGAACTGACTACCGTTAGTATTCGGCCCAGAATTTGCCATAGCCAAAATTCCCGGCTTACTAAATTTTACTGAACTACTAACTTCATCCTTAAAAGGTGCTCCCCAAAGTGAACTTCCTCCGGTTCCGGTTCCGGTAGGGTCTCCTCCCTGAATCATAAAATTTTTTATTACCCGGTGAAATATTATTCCCTGATAATAACCCTTCTCAGCTAAGCCAATAAAATTCTCACAAGCCTTTGGGGCAACATCAGCCATTAGCTTAATCTCAATATCGCCTTGATTAGTCTCTAAAATTACTATTTTTTCTTCCATACCTGCTCCTTCTCCGTAAATGTTACCAATAAACATACTAACTATTAGTAAAACAAAAAACTTACCATTTAGTTTCATATCTTAAGCCCCCTTCTAATCTAAACCAATATTAACCAGACTCTCATAAAATGAACGATAATCTTCTCTTTTATCGCTATTACGCAAAGCCATAGCAGCTCTAGGGTGTTCATTCATCATTCCCGATATTGCATAAGGAATAATATAGCCCCATTCTATTTTTTTTCTTAGTGGAATAAATTCCTTAGATATTAAATCTAATATTGGCCGTAAATCAAATTTGGGATTCTTTAAAAAACCAACTAATAACTCTAGAGGGCAATTCCCGGCAGCCCGACCAATTCCATAAACCGTGCCGTCAAGATAATTAGCATCGTGGATAATCGCTTCGATAGTGTTGCCAAAAGCAAGCTGTTGATTATTATGTCCGTGGAATCCTACCTCAGCCCGTTTAACAATATTCCTAAAAAGCTTTACTAAACGCTCAGTGGTTTCCTGATATAGAGCACCAAAACTATCGACAATATAAAGTGCATTAATTTTACTTTCTTTTTCAATCTGTTCCAAAGCCTCTTCTAACTCTTTACCCTGATCCCGGGAAATCGCCATAATATTAATAGTTGTCTCATAGCCTTTATCTGCAAAGTGATTAGCCATCTGTATTGCTTTATCAATATCTTTAACATATGAGGCAACCCTAAACATATCGACCGGACTCTCACTTGCCGGTTTTACATCTTCTAAATCTACCCGTCCAACATCAACCATGACTGAAATCTTAGTCTTAGACTCTATTCCTTTTATTACTTTTTGGATATCTTCATCATCACAAAACTTCCAAGCTCCGTACTCAGAAGGTGAAAATAATTTTCGAGAGTTCTTGTAACCCACCTCTATATAATCTACGCCAGCAGCTGAAAGGGCCTTGTAAACCTCCCGAACAAAGCGATGATCAAAATCATGCTTATTAATAAGCCCTCCGTCACGAATTGTGCAATCCAATACTTTAATTTTCTCTCTAAACATCCTTCCTCCGATAATAAAAATTTAGTGAATTAAATTTCGGCTTGATTTATTAGTTTGCGGTAATACTCAACACACCCGGCACAAGTTAAATCCTTCTGACTCCACTTAGGGTGATCTTTCTTTATAAGATCAAGTAAGTACTCTTCGGCCTTAGCATGCTCCAGAGAATGTGCCTCGTGAATCATCCTTCCGCAGATCTGGCATTTATATTTTTTGCCTCCGGTAAGGGCATTTTTTATATTATTAAAAAAGTTTTTAGTCATGATTATTTTGCTATAAAAGCTATCTTAAGGGTGGTACGGACTTCATCCTGCCAAGGCCAAAACATAGCAGCTACAATAGTATTACCGGCTTCTTTAGTAAATAGAGTTTGGTTTTCGCGAACTCCGCCGTATTTTTTAGTTAACTCTGCGTCCTCTTGACTAGGTGCTATTCCAACGGCTTTTTTGACTGGCCCTAAGAGCTCAGTACATAGTTTCAACCACTGGTCATTATCCTTAGTATAAAATACAATTTCATAATAATTATCAG
Organism: uncultured Planctomycetia bacterium; assembly: GCA_964634315.1. Lineage (GTDB taxonomy): Bacteria > Omnitrophota > Gorgyraeia > Duberdicusellales > 4484-171 > Susulua. The sequence goes on from CAZWIR010000005.1 coordinate 10,601, forward strand.
CGACAAACCTTTCTTCGTAAACATTTAAAGTCTTACACTTCTCAATAACTTCTTTTATTTCCATAACTATTGCTCCTCACTTTTTACTTTATCCTCTGCTTATAGACATTATCCTTAAAATTTAGCCTTAGTCAACCCCTCAATCAAAACCACTATATATCCGGCCAAAGCCTACTCCCGAAATGGTTTTTGACTGATATTCTTTTCGAAGTTTTGCCACCGCACTCTTTAAATCCTCACTTTGGATGCCATTTTTTAAAGACAGATAGGCTTCAATAAAGGCAGCCAATTCATCAATTCCCTTGATCAACTCCCCATCTCTTTGTCTAGTGCCATTTCTTCCGCTAATATTAGCAAACTCATTTTCGGTAAACATGCGCATATCCGAATGCCAAGTTTCAGGAATTAATTTATATATCTTTGCTTCCATCTCACTCTGCTCATATTCTTTGATTAAATCAGCTATTCCTTCAACGGCTCTTTTTACCGGGTTAATTACATCTCGAGTAAGAACTTCCGGTAAATCATGAAATAATCCGGTAAAATAATTATTTATCGACCGTTTACTATCAGCGCCTATTTCTAAAGAAAATAAATAAGCTAACATCGCCACAATCAGCATATGCCCTAAAACTGAGGTCTTAGGAACCCGATACAAATGGCTCCAGCGTATTTGAAATCGTAGCTGCCCGCAAATATCTACAAAGTCTTTCAAATCTTGTGAATCTAGTAGCTTTTGCATACTCCCTAAATCCCTATACTTCTCTTGTTTAGTACGAATGTCTTCTTTTATTTCTTCAATTGCATAACCTTGGGGATTAGCACGTTCAATAATATCAAACTCCCACTTAGTAGCGTAAAAATGGGCAGCGCTTATAATCCTCCTGTTTAGGTTACGCTCAGAATCATTTAAATACTTTTTAAACCTTCCACAAAAACCCTTACCTAGTGAATCAATAACTGGACTTAGCTTTTCATAGACCCATTGGTTTAATTTTTTATATTGTTCCTTATTACCCTTTATCCGATGGAATAATGGTGGTTTTAAATCAGTAATTACAATTCGCTGAAGAAACTCAAAAATCCCAGCCTCAATTACCTCAATCCAATCAAAGCCTTCTGTTTGGTTATCTTCTTCACATTTACCCAAACAATAGGCAATAATCATTTTGTGTGCCTGTTTGTCTAATTCGGTTAGCTCAACAGTGCGGATCTGATCATTCCAACGCTGCATCGGTGCAGCTTGATAAATTTTTAAAAGCAGTGGCTTTGTTATCATTGATGTATTATATCACTGATTCTCTTCCTTGCCGTTAGATTTTTTTACCGTTACATGACCAACCATTTTAAGAGTTGCATCATCAATAACTGCATAAATACAAGGAATAACAATTAAAGTCAAAGCAGTAGCACAAATTATACCCCAAACAATAGTTAAAGCCATCGGGCGCAAGAAAGGATCTCCGCCCCAAATCCCATAGGCAGTAGGCACCAAGCCAATGGCAGTAGTTATCGTTGTTAATAAAACTGGCCTTAACCTTAATCGGCCGGCTTCAACTATAGACTCTCGACGACCAAAGCCCTTACGGCGTAGATTATTAATAAAGTCAACTAAAACAATGGAGTCATTAACCACAATACCCATAAGACCAATAGCTCCCATCATCATAAAAAAGCTTAAACTTAAACCATGAAAGAAAAATGCCCATATAACCCCAATAAAACCAAAAGGAATAGCCATCATAACTACAATCGGCTGAATTAAAGAATTAAAATTGGCAGCTAAGATTACAAAAATTAGAAATAAGGCCAAGACAATGGCCGTCATAAAATTCTTGGCTGTTCTGGCATTCTCTTTTTGCTCTCCGCCATATTGGATTTTATAGCCCGGGTAGCCTTTAAATATATCCTTAAACTCTTTCTGGATAATTTGATTAGCCGATAGAGAAGTAATATTTTTATTATCGACATCAGCCCTAACGGTTATTACTCTTTTTCCGTCTAAATGCTCAATGCGAGATAGAGCAATTCTATCTTCTATGCGAGCCACTTTATTTAAAGGTATTAAGTTGCCAAACTTATTGGGAATAAGAATCTTATTAAAAGTATCTTTATCCTCACGATACTCCTGAGGAAAACGAACTAAAACATTTATCTCTTCTTCGGCTTTAACCGGTTTAATTGAAGTAGCTACACCTCCTTTAAAAGCATTGCGAATAGATGAAGCGATTTGGCTTACCGAAAGGTAAGTCTTTGCCGCCATATCTTCTTCTACCACGACTCTAATCTCACCCCGACCCAATTCATAATCGGAATTAATATCCGAGACCCCTTTTAAATCCTTTAAGTAAGCTGATATTTTTTTTGATGCTTGCTCTAAAACAGGAAATTCTTCACCTCTTAACTGTATCGATATTGGCTTGCCAACTGAAGGACCACCTCTTTCTTTTTCAAAATAAATCTTCTCAAACCCTTTAACATCTTTAGTCGCCTCCCGCAGGCCGTCAATTATTTGAGAAACTTTTCTTTTTCGCTGGGTATAAGGTGTAAGAAATACGGTTATTTGAGAAACATGACTTCCTGATTTTCCCGAAGAGTCATGCCTACGAGCATCACCTGATGAACCTACCCGAGTAGTATAGGCATCTAGCTCTTGCTTAGGTAACTCCTCTATTATTTGCTCAATTTGAGTGATTAATTCATTGGTAACAGCTAGGTTAGTTCCCACTGCTACCTCAGCTTTAATATTGAATTCTTCTATTCCCTCTTCAGACTTAAATAACACAAATGGCATACTTTTGGCTAAAAGAAAAGTTCCCAGTAAAAGTATGACTAACCCCAATAAAACCCAATAGCGTTTATTTAACGACTTATTCACTAATTTGGTATAAAAACTAACCATATTTTTAAACCAGTGGGTCTCTTTCTTCGACTTATGCTTCTTATCCTGGCGAACAAAATCAGCAAAGTGAGATGGCAGGATTACCACTGCCTCAAATAGAGAACACCCCAAAGCAATAACTACAACTAAAGGTATCCCCCAGATAAACTTCCCTAGCATACCTTTCATAAACAAAAGCGGACTAAATGCTGCTATGGTAGTAATAATAGTGGTAGTAACCGGCTTAACCACCTCCTGAGTCCCAATAATTGCCGCATCCTTAGGAGAAAAACCATCTTCTAAATAACGTGAGCAGTTTTCGGCAACAATAATTCCATCATCTACTAACATACCCAATACTATTATTAGACCGAACATAGTAATCAGATTGACGCTTAAGCCAAAAAAAGCCATTAAAGCTAAGGTAGCCGAAAAAGCTATTGGAAGACCTAAGGCCGTGAGAATGGCAATTCTATAATTTAGAAATAATAACAGGACACAGCAAACTAAGCATATTCCAATAATGCCATTGTTCTTTAAGACCCCTAGCCGACGTTTAATATAGTAAGATAAATCATTAATATATGAGACTTTTAGCTTAGAGTTTGATTGCTTTATAAAACTATCAGTTTCTTTTTTTGCTAAATCAACTATCTTTACAGCATCACCGGTTGATCGTTTAACTAAGGTAAGATTAATCGAGCGAGTACCAGAACTCTTGCTAATTGTATCTTCATCTTCAAAGGAAAATTTAACCTCAGCTACATCTTTTATCCGTAGCCAATTACCTCCTTCGTTAGCCCGAATAATTACATTCTCAATTTCTGCCTTAGTATGGAATTCTCCGGTTGTTCTAATACTAAACTCTTTTCCTCCATAAAGTTTTCCGGCCGGAGTACTAATATTTTTCTTAGCTAAAGCATCTATTACTTCCTCTAAGCTTAGGTGGATTTCTTGTAATTTTTCAGGGTCGACCTCAACCCAAACTTCCTTGTCTCGATATCCTACTTTTGTTACCGAGGAAACCCCCGGGACATCTTCTAAGACATCTTCTAGGGCATCAGCAACATCTTGAAGTTCTGTTTCTGATAAATCTCCGCTTAAAGCAATTTGAATTACCGGTATTTCACCTGATCCGGCCTCAGTTACAACCGGATCATCTTCTACCTCCCGAGGTAAATTTCTAACCCGATCAACAGCATCGCGAATATCATCAACAACTTTATCTTTATCCTTAACATCCTGACTGATCTCTATTTTAATGCTTGATACATTCACCGACGAAGAAGAAGTCATCTCTTCGATACCGTCTACTCCTTTAAGTTCCTTCTCTATAGGAATAGTGACTAATTTCTCCACCTCCTCTGGTGCTGCACCGGGATAAAAGGTAGATATCGATACCCGATCAAACGATACATCGGGAAAAGCCTCTTTTCTTATTTGATAAATAAATACAGTATAAAAACCGGCAATCAGGATAAATACCGATATTAAATTAATTAAAAGTGAGTGCTTTACTGAAAATTCTGAGATCTTCATAATTAAATCCCTATAAAGGCTCTTGCCAATATTTATCTAATAGAGTATTTTTAGTTAATTCCAGTTCACTAAGGCTCATTCGGTAAGTATACAAATTAGACGCTAAGGAAAGTCTAGCTTTCAAAAGGTCCTCTTCGTACTGAATAAGAGTGTCTACATTTGAGCGCCCATAACCTAGACGTTTTATCTGATTATCTAACTTCTCCTGATGTAACCTAACAATAGTCTGATATAATTTAACCTTATTTTCGGTAGTATTGACCTGGTTTACTTTATCATTAATTTCCTGTAAGATAAGCCGCTCAACTCGCTTAAATTGCAACAACAGCTGACTCTTGCCAAGCCTTACCTTTTCAAGTTCAGCTTTCGCCTCTCTATTTTCTAAAGGAACCTCGAAAGTTAATTTAAATGATATCTGATCATTGCTGTTGCCGTTTAACCCTTCCCAAGCACCACTTCTTTGTGAATCAAGATTATTACGAATAATCGATGCCTCTAGGTCTATCTGCGGCCAAAGAGCATTTTTCTTAACTACTAGCTCAATTTTATTTTTCTCTAATTCATTTTTCATTCGCTTATAATCACGGCGGGTCAAAGTAGACTCTTTAAGGGCTTGGTATAAGTCCACAGTAGCAACCAAACAAGTTAAACTATCTTTAGGATTAACTTGGTCGCTAAAATCTCCTCTATTAAGCAAGAAAAGTAAATCGTTTTTTGCGGTTTCCAAATTCAATGTCGCAGCATAAACATCACTTTCTCTGATACGAATTAGTGCTTCTATAGCAAGAAGTTCACTTTTCTCAACCAAACCTAACCCATACTTATCTTGATAGATATCATAAAGACGCTTTGCAGTTTTAAACATATCTTCGGCTATAGTAAACTCTTCCTTTTTTAAAACTAAATTCCAATAAGACTTCTGAGACTTATAGAGAACATCTTCAATGTCATCTAAGGATGTAAATTCTGAGTTCTCAATATCCAGTTTAGTTAACTTAATATCTGCTCGATCGGCCAAACCAAAAAAATTCTTCCCCAATTCCTGAGTTAAGGAGATTCCCGCTAAAGCCTCATTGTAAGGATCTAAAATGCTGTTAGTGCTATTGGTCCTGGTTTTTGTGGTAGTTGCATCTACGGCTATAGTTGTGCCGGTAGATAATTTCTTTTCTAGTCCTAAAGAAAATGCTAGTTCTTTGGTATCAGAAGCCGCGAGATTACTATTCTGAGCTTTTTTATTATGGACATAACTGGCTTCGGCACTAAAGATAGTGTCAAATATTGACCTGGCGTCATCTAAAGATGTTCTACTTATATAAACATCGTACTTAGCAATCTGGATATCCAATGAGTTCTCTAGTACTAATCTAGTTACGTCTTCAAAGGAAAGCTCGATTGACGGCTTAGACTTATCTTGGGAATATAGATTGCCAGCTAGACCCAAAGCCAAAATAAAAATTATTATCGCTTTTCTATTTCTGATTCTTCTCATGAAAAGTCCTCTTTATTTTACGCAGAATCCCTAAATAAGTCTGACGTTCCTCCTGGCTAAGAACCCCAAAAATCTCTTCAATGGCTTTGCGGCGGGTTTTTCTTATCCGTTCCAAAGTTTCCTTACCTTTAGGAGTTAAAATAATATAGATAACTCTCCGGTCATTAGTATCGTAAACCCTCTCTACCATCTTCATCACAACCAAACGATTGATTAAACCGGTAGCTGCCGGAAGGCTTACCCGTAAAGCTTTGGCAACAGCTTTCATCTTCAATGACTTCTCGACACTGAGTATTTCTAAAGCTATATGCTGAGGAAAGGTTATCTTGCCCTGCATAAGAGCGTCAGTACGCAGTTTTATTACTGAGCTTACTAAACGATGTATATATCCTATAGTCTGGTCGAGTTCCTGAGAAAACTTGGTAATTTGTGAGTTTTTAGTCATATTTAACCTCCCTAATAGTTAAGTATGTTAACTATTAACTAGGTAAAGTATATAATATATCTTGAGCCTTGTCAAGGAAAGGATTGAAAATTCCTTTAATTTGTATAAAATATAAGTGGAAATGAAAACTATAATTAAATTCCTGATTATTTTTGCTATAAGTTTAAATGCCCAAGCTGCTGATAAGGCCTCCCCTATTAAAAAGGAAGCTTTACATTGGATAGGTTTGGGCGAGAATGCAGTCCAATGTCAGCTCTGCCCGCGAAGATGTATTCTCTCTCCAGGCCAAAAAGGTTTTTGCCGAGGAAGAAAAAATATTAATGGTAAGCTTTATAGTTTAAATTATGCTCAACCAGTTGCAGTGCATGTTGACCCAATAGAGAAAAAACCCTTAGCCCATGTATATCCAGGCACAAAATCTTTTTCTATAGCTACTGCCGGTTGTAACTTACGTTGCAAGTTCTGCCAAAACTGGGAAATCTCCCAATTGGATCCTGAAAGCGTAAAAGTAGAACCGGTTCCTCCAGAAAAAATAGTTGCCTT
>CAZWIR010000006.1:0-14241 GCA_964634315.1 uncultured Planctomycetia bacterium
ATTATTTTTGGTAAAGGTTTCTTCTTCTTTTCAGCAAAATACTTATCTACTAAACCCAGCATTACTTTTTCGTGGCTCTTTCGTTTCTTAGCATCAGTAAGTGGCCCTCGAGTAGCCCGCCAATCTGCGAATGAAAGTATTACTACCGCTACTCCTTCTTCTTGAGTATCGCGGAAAAACCGATAAACTGCTCGGCGAGTTGGATTAACCTGATCGGCTAAATAACCCGGCCGAAGATGCCAGAAAATTAATTTCATCAGAGTAGTTTTCTCGCGTAAAGACAAACGTAGATTATCAGCTATTTTCCCAGCTAAATCCCTACCAATTTTCTCATGGGCATAAAAAGTCATTTTATTTTTCAACTTTTTCTTAGCCATAGGCTTACCGATATCGTGTAAAAGACAGGCTAACTTTATAATTTGGATTCTTCTTCGCTTACCAGCTATTTCCTGATTGAGATAAGATACTATCTCTTTATTTTTTACTAATCTCTTAGTAAATATTAGCTCAAGTTGCCGTAAGGCTTCGAGAGAATGTTTCCAAACATCCAGATGATGATAAGCTCCTTGATGAATACCACGCATCCTTATAATTTCAGGAATAAACTGATCAATTATCTTTAGCTGATCCATTGTTTTAATAACTTTATACGAATCGTTAGAAGCAAGTATTTTAAATAATTCCTCATTTACCCTTTCTTTTGAAACATCCTTAATTAACCCTTTATGTTTTACCATTAGCTTTAAAGTCCGAGCATTAATCCGAAAACCATAATTAGCAACAAACGAAAAACCTCTTAAAATTCTTAAAGGATCTTGGGGAATGACTTCATCTTTAATTACTCCGATTACCTTTCGTTTCATATATTTGCGAGCACAAAAGCAATCAATAAGTTTTAGCTTCTTCTCTGATAAAGAAATAGCCAAAGTGTTAATAGCAAAATCCCTTAAAGCTAAATCCTCTTTTAGATTCTCCCCACGCATACGAGTAAAATCATAAGTATAAAACTTGCTCTTTTTCTTTAGAACTACCCTAAAAGACTCATTATCTTTATCGAGAATAATCAGTTTAGAGGAAATATGCTTGGCAAATTCCTTTGCAACTGCTAAAGTTTCTCTCTCAATGCAAAAATCAAAATCAACTAACTCTTTTTTTAATTTAAGGTAAGTATCACGTAAAGCTCCGCCTACTAACCAAATACCAAGATTGCGGTTTCTGGCAATACGCGAAATCACAGAAAGGTGGGGAATTTTTTTAAAAAGGGCAGAAAACAACTTTTCCTTTAACTCCTAAGATAACTTTTCTAAAACTCCTTCCTCTACAAAAATAGGAGATTTGCTTCTTACAGCTAAAGCTATACTATCTGATGGACGAGCATCAACCACTTTGGATTCTTTTTCATTATTTTTCAAATAAAGTTTAGCATGAAAAGTTCCATCAATTAAATCATCAATGACTATTTTCTCCAAATTAAACTTTAGATTTCCAATAATTGCTAGTATCAAATCATGAGTTAAGGGTCTCTGAGGAATGAAACCACCAAGTTTCATTTTTATCGCTGTAGCTTCTCCAATTCCAATAACAATAGGCAAGAGACGAGCGCCCTCTTTTTCCTTTAGAACAATAACCTGCTCCTTCTTTTGTTCATCAATAATGATTCTTGAAAGTTCTACTTCTATCATTTTATCCGTTTATTAAAAACATCTTTTAATTCGCGCATGAATTGATTAATATCTTTAAATTGTCTATAAACTGAAGCAAATCTTACATAAGCAACATCATCTAACCCAGCTAGCTTCTCCATAACCAACTCTCCGATATAGTGTGACTCTAGCTCTTGTTCGAATTTCTTCTGCAATTCTCCTTCGATATCATTAGCTGTCTTTTCTAAAATCTCTACGCTTATCGGCCTCTTCTCACAAGCCTTTAGTAAACCAGTTAAAATCTTCTGGTGATTAAAAGGTTCACGCCTACCATCTTTTTTTACTACCATTAGAGGTGTCTTCTCAACATACTCGTAAGTAGTGAACCTTTTGCCACAATCTATACACTCTCTTCTCCGCCTTATGGCCGTGGCTTCAGAAGTCTCTCGGGAATCAGTAACTTTATTCTCATTGCTACTGCAAAAAGGACATTTCATAAATCACCTTTAAGGCTAATTTTTCTCAAAATTACTCCGGCTTCCTTTAAAAACTCAATTGCCATCTTATCGGGATATTCACTCTCTATAACTACCTCCTCAATGCCAGCGTTTATAATCATTTTAGCACAAATGCTACAAGGCGCATTGGTTATATAGAGAATACTCCCTTTGGTTGATACGCCAAAATAAGCTGCCTGTAAGATAACATTTTGCTCAGCATGAAGGCCTCGACATATTTCATGACGTTGACCAGAAGGAACACCTAATTCCTCCCGCAAGCATCCAGTATTCTCACAATGGATAATACCTTTAGGCGCCCCATTATAGCCGGTAGCTAAAATCTGCTTATCTTTGGTTAATACTGCTCCGACTCTTCTGCGCAAACAAGTTGAGCGCTCACAAACCAAAAAAGCAACTCTCATAAAGTACTTGTCCCAGCTTGGCCTGGTAATTTTTTTCACAACCTTAATTTTTTTATCATTTTGCTTCAGTGGCATTTGATCCCCCTATTCATAAAGAGGAAACTTCTTTGTAAATTCAAGCACCTCTTCTTTTATCTTTGCTAGCTCTTGGGAATTATCCCGGTTGTTCAAGCTTTTATCAATAAATTCAGCAATTTTTTCCGTATCAGCTTCTTTTACTCCTCGCGTAGTAACAGCTGGAGTTCCAATACGAATTCCACTAGCTATTGCTGGCGGCTTAGAATCATAAGGAATAAGATTTTTATTCACAGTAATATTAGTTTCCCCTAAAACTGCGGTTGCCTCCTTTCCACTGATATCTTTTGATCTCAAATCGACAAGAAAAAGATGACTATCTGTTCCACCGCTAATTATACGATAACCCTTTTTCTCGAGGGTTTTAGCAAAACACTTAGCATTACTAACTACCTGCTTTTGATATTGAGCAAACTCATCTTTTAAGGCTAAACCGAAAGTAACAGCCTTGGCAGCAATAACATGCATTAGCGGACCACCTTGAATTCCCGGAAAAACTGCCACGTTAATCTTCTTAGCAAATTCTTGTTTAGCCAGAATAAAACCACCTCTTGGTCCGCGTAAAGTCTTATGAGTGGTAGAGGTCACAAAATCGGCATACTGGCAAGGATTAGGATATATTTTAGCTGCGACTAACCCGGCAAAGTGAGCCATGTCCACTAAAAGATAGGCACCAACCTTATTGGCTATCTCTCTAAAACGCTTAAAATCAATTATCCGAGAGTAAGCTGATGCTCCGGCAATAATCATTTTTGGCTTATGCTCCAAAGCCAGTTTTTCTACCTGATCACAATCTATATACTCAGTATCTTTATCAACTCCATAGGTAATTATATTATAGAACTTACCACTAAAATTTAAAGGGTGGCCATGAGAAAGATGTCCTCCACAAGCTAAATCCATAGCCAGAATTGTATCTCGAGGCTCTAAAACTGCCATCATTACTGCCATATTAGCCTGAGTTCCTGAGTGCGGTTGGACATTAGCATATTCAGCACCGAATAGCTGCTTAACTCTATCCCTAGCTAAATCTTCGGCTTCATCTACAAACTCACACCCACCATACCAACGAGCTTTCGGATACCCTTCAGCATACTTATTAGTTAATACAGTACCCTGAGCTTCTAATACAGCTTGAGGAGCAAAATTTTCACTAGCAATCAACTCTAAATGCTCCCTCTGGCGCTTGAGTTCATTAATCATGCTATTGTAGACTTCAATATCTTGTTGCTTTAATTCTTCAAACATTTTCTCTCTCCTCTATTTCTCTTATCTTCCTCAACCTTCGAGCATGCCTTCCTCCTTCAAACTCTTCCTTAAGCCAGCGCGAAATTATCTTTTTGGTATAATCAACTTTCAAAAAAGAAGAAGGCAAGACTAAAACATTGCTATTATTATGTCTGCGTGACATGTAAGCACTCTTTAAACTATAGACTAAGGCTGCTCTTACTCCTTTTACCTTATTAGCAGCAATACAACTACCTATTCCGGTATAACAAATAATAACTGCCCTATCAACTTTTTTCATTTTTACAGCTTCACTAGCTATATAGGTATAATCAGGATAGTCACAAGGGTCTTTAGAGTAAGTTCCAAAATCAACAACCCCATACCCTTTCTCTGTAAGATAATTTATCAAAGTGTCTTTTAATTTAAACCCTCGATGATCAGAAGCAATACCGATTTTCATTTTTCCTTCCTTTTATTTTTCAAAGCCAATCTTTTAGCTCTAAAATAGCCTCTTTTATAAGTAGATAAACCTCTCGGTATACTGCTAAATTCCTACCCACTGGGTCGGGAATATCTTTTTCAGCTTCTGCTGAAAGAAACTTCTTTAAATTGAATACTCTGCCTTCAGCCTTAGGCTCAAGTTCTAAAACATATTTAACCTGGCTATCTTCCATACAAAATATTAAATCCGAAGAAAGAATCGTAAACCTATCTAATCTTTGAGCAAAAAACTTACTAGCATCTAAGCCCTCATCCTCTTTTAAAATATTCACTACTGAGGAAGACGCTTTTAATCCTTCGGGGGCAGATATCCCTCGGGAAATTATTTCATATCTATCATCGAAATAAGGTCGTACTTCTTTTAAATACTTATGAAGAATAAATTGAGCCATAGGAGAACGACAGCTATTACCAGTGCAAACAAAAAGAATTCTTTTTCTAATAAACGTTCTAACTATATCTCGCTCAAGAACTACCCCTTCTCTTAAAACTTTAAAAGGGCTACTGGTTAAGTCTATTATTGTTGACGGTTTAGAATAAGCACACTTACCGCCGTCAACAATTAAATCTAATTGGCTACCAAAAGTACTCTCTACCTCTGGAGCTGACATTGCTTCCTTTTGCCCACTTATATTTGCCGAAGGAAGATAAACAGCATCACCAAGTTCATTTAGAATTTCGTTAGTAATGGCATTAGAGGGAATCCTCACGCCAATTCTCTTATCATCAGGAGCATAATAAACAATGGTAAGAGGTCCTGGCCAAAACTTCTCGATAAGCCGATAACCAAAAGGTGGCAAGGTATCGAAATAATCCCTTATTGCTTTGTTAATACTCCCTAAAGCGAGAGAGAGCGGTTTATCTTTAGGTCTTTTTTTCAATGCATAAACTTTATCAACCGCACTTCTTTTGCCAGCACAAACACCTAACCCGTAGACAGTTTCAGTAGGCAAGGCAACTATGCCTCCCTTACGAATAATATCTACTGCTTGTTTAACTAAAGAACGATCAATATCCTTAGGATCAATAAAAATTTTCTTCATTATTTAAACTTCTTCTTCAAAATTTCTAATTTAGAAACATATTCCTTGTCCTTAAGCGAAAGAATCTCTAAGGCAAAAATTATAGCATTAATAAAGGCGCTCTTACCTACGCCAGTCGAAGCTATCCCCAAACCTTTAGGTGTACTAACCATAGAAAATAGTGCATCCAATCCACCGAGAAGTCCTCCTTCTAAAGCTACTCCAATAACAGGAATATTAACATAGGAGGCAATAAACCCTGGGAGGGCTGCAGCCATTCCAGCACAGCCAATAACCACCTCAACACCCTTACCTTCCATCTCTTGGCAAAATTTTCTTAATTCTTCAGGATTTCTATGAGCCGAGATAACCTTTAACTTGTGAGCAATATCTAGCTCTTTAAGAATATCCATCCCTTGTTTTAGCTTCTCAAGATCGCTCTTACTTCCTAGAATAATGGCAATTTTTTCTTTCATTTTACCCCCTTTTTGACAGTATTCATTTTATCTCTTAAATCAAAAAATTCAATCTTTTATTGCAATATCGTATTTTAAGGCCCGCCTACGCTGAAGCTTCGGCGAACAGGCTAGTTTAAGAAGGGATTAGCGATTCAGGGCTTTACTTCCAATATCTCGACGAAAATGCATCCTCTCAAAGCTAATATTTTCTATAGCTCTATAGGCTTTAGCTTGTGCTTCACCTATATCTTGGCCAAGAGCAGTCACACTTAAAACTCGACCTCCATTAGTCACAAAATTATCAACTAACTTAGTTCCAGCATGAAAAATAAAGACATCATCTAACTCCTCTAGAGCTTCTAAACCCGTAATCTCCTTTCCTTTTTCATAAGTTGCTGGATAACCTCCGGAAGCTAAAACGACACAGAGGCAAACCCTCTTATCCCACTCCAGCTTTACCTCGCTAAGCTTGTTGTCTACACTTTTTAGAATAAGATCGGCTAAGTCACTCTTAAGTTTTGGTAAAATAGCTTGAGTCTCAGGATCACCAAACCTAACATTAAATTCTAAAACAGAAGGAATATTGTCCTTTATCATCAAACCTATATAAAGTATACCCCTATAAGGCTTGCCCTCTTTTTTAAAACCCTCAATAAGAGGAAGAGCGATTTGACTTTTTATCCGGGTTAAGATCTCTTCATTTACTACCGGAGCCGGAGCATAAGCACCCATACCTCCAGTATTAGGACCTTTATCGTTATCGTAAACCGCCTTATGGTCTTGAGAGGAAACTAAAGGAATAACTGTATCTCCATCAGTGATGAGTAAAATTGATGCCTCTTCACCCTCTAGGCAGTCTTCAATTATTATTCTCTCCCCAGCCTTACCAAACTTTTTATCAACCATCATCATATCGATAGCCTTTTCGGCCTGATTAATATCTTTAGCTACAACAACTCCCTTGCCGGCAGCTAATCCATCAGCCTTTATAACAACCGGAACTCCTCTTTGTTTTAAATATTCCTTAGCTTGTAAAGAATCATCAAAAATCTTAAAATCAGCTGTAGGAATACTATATTTTTTCATCACCTCTTTAGCAAAAACCTTGCTTCCTTCAAGAAGTGCTAACTCCTTCCTTGGTCCAAAGACCTTTAAACCTTCAGCCTCAAACCTATCAACAATTCCTTCGACTAAAGGATCTTCTGGCCCAACAACAGTTAGGTCTATTTTTTTTTCTAAAGCAAACTTTAAAAGCTGATCAATATCTTTAGCTGGTATATTTACATTTTCAGCAACTAGGGAAGTACCACCATTACCGGGAGCACAATAAAGCTTATCGACTAAGGAAGACTGAGATATTTTCCAACTCAAGCAGTGTTCTCTACCGCCAGAACCGACAATAAGTACCTTCATACTATAGTCATTCTTTTGTTTGACTTAATAATTTTACCAATAAGGTGAGTTTTGCAGCTCTTATTTAAAGTGGTTAAGGTTTTCTTTGAAAATTTCTTATCTACAATTAAAACCATGCCTATACCCATATTAAATACTGTATACATTTCTTTCTGGCCTAGGTGGGCTTTCTTTTGAATAATATCAAAAATCTTAGGCACTTTCCAGGTTTTCTTATCTATAACCGCCCCGTAACCTTTAGGTAGAATCTTTGTTACCTTATTGTAAAACGCTCCTCCGGTAACATGAGCAATCCCTTTCAGGGCTGAATAGTTATTTCCCAGAGCTGAAAGTAAGGAAAAAATTGGTTTTACGTAAATCCGGGTCGGTTTCAAAACTTCTTTCTTATATTTTTTAAGTCCTTTCAAACCAAAAACTTTCCGAACCAAAGTAAAACCATTCGAATGGATTCCATTTGACTCCAAACCAATTACCAAATCCCCTTCCTTAATCCTTCTACCGTCGATTATCTTATTTTTGTCAACAATGCCGACACAAAAACCAGCTAAATCATATTCACCTTTTTTATACATTCCCGGCATCTCGGCAGTTTCTCCGCCCAAAAGTAAACACTCGGCATCTTCTAAGCCCCTTTTTATCCCCGACACAACATCGATTAATGTCTTAATATTAACCTTGCCACAAGCAATATAGTCTAGAAAAAACAAAGGCTTTGCTCCAATACAGACTATATCGTTGACATTCATAGCCACTAAATCAACGCCCACTGTATTATGGATATTTACATATTGGGCAATCTTCAACTTTGTTCCCACACCATCAGTTGAAGATGCTAGTAGGGGATTTTTGTACTTTTTAAGCAGGGGTTGTAGACGAAAAAGAGAACCAAAAGCTTCTACCTTACTGACATTGTCAACTTTAATTCTTTTAGCAAAGTCTTCTCCCTTTTTAATATCTACGCCGGCTTTCTTGTAGGTAATTTTCATTCCTTTTTCGGGATTTAATTCTCTACTATCTTAGGTATAGCTTGCTTGTAAGTCTTATCAAGATCACTAACACCTACATTAATAAGGTCATTAATTTCTAGACTATCTCCTTTTACTTTTCCGATTTCTTTACAGCTAACATTATATTTCTTAGCTATCTCGATAATCTTATCTTTATCATCCGAAGAAACACTAATGATAATTCTTGACTGAGTTTCGCCAAAGAGTAAGGCATCTTTGCGGATATCATCATCTATATTTACACTGGCTCCTTTTTGACCAACAATACAACTCTCAGCCAAGGCAACAGCTAATCCGCCTTCGGAACAACCCTTAGCACTTTTTGCTATGCCTGAGGTTATCATCTCCAAGGCTGCGGCTTGTACACCCTTTTCCTTTGTTAAATCTAATTGAGGAGAAAGGCCTTTTGCCAAATTATGTACAACTCTTAGATATTGAGAGCCACCTAATTCTTCTTTATTTTCTCCAAGCAAGAAGATTAAATCATTTTCATCCTTAAAATCCTGGCTGGTTACCTGTTTAGCATCAGCAATTACACCTACCATCCCAATTACTGGCGTAGGATAGATTGCCCCTTTAGGACTTTCGTTGTTAAAACTAACGTTTCCGCTTACTACTGGAACATCCAAGGCTTTGCAAGCTTCTGTAATACCAGAAATAACCTTCTCGAACTGCCAATAAACTTCCGGATTATATGGACTACCGAAATTCAAACCATCAGTAACCCCCAAAGGCTCTGCCCCACAACAGACGAGATTTCTTGCAGCGCCAGCTACAGAGATTTTTCCTCCAGTAAAAGGGTCGAGATAACAATAAAGCCCATTACCGTCCACTGTAGCAGCAATTGGCTTATCAATTTCAGAAATATGGTAAACCGCAGTATCTCCGCCGGCGGGAATACAGGAACCTTTAAGCAAATTGCTGTCAACCTTTTTGGCAATCCATTCTTTAGAAGCAAGAGTAGGGTGACCAAGAAGAGTAAGCAAAGTTTGATTATAATCTTGAGGCTCCTTTAATTTATCTAAACCTAAATCCCTTGTTTGCTTTAAATATTCTGGTTCTTTTGTTTCTCTGGTATATTCAGGGCCTTCTGCTAAAAATTGAGGCGGAACTTCTGCTACTAAAATACCCTTTTCTTTTACTCTTAAAATCTTATCAGCAATTACTTTACCGATAACCTTAGAGTCTACCTTCCATTTATTAAATATCTCTTCGACTTTAGACAGATCCTCAGGTTTAATGATTAAAAGCATCCTTTCCTGAGATTCAGAAAGCATTACCTCATAAGGAGTCATCCCCTCTTCTTTACGAGAAACAAAAGAAATATCTATCTCGATACCAGTGCCAGCATTGTATGCCGTCTCTGCTGTTGAACACACTAATCCGGCTGCACCCATGTCTTGCATCCCAACAATTAATTTCTTATCAGTAATTTCTAAGCAAGCTTTCTCTAACACCCTACCTATTTCAGGGTCGCCTATAGCCACAGCACCGGTCTTACTTGTAGAATTCTCATCTAATCCAGCTGAAGCAAAGCTTGCCCCTTCTACACCGTCTCTACCAGTAGGCCCTCCGACCATCAATACCAAATTTCCTACGCCTTCTGCTTTAGCTTTCACCTGATTGCTTTTCTTTAAAATGCCCACAACCATAGCATTCACTAAGGGATTTCCTTGATAAAAATCATCGCAATAAACTTCTCCGGCTAAGGCCGGAAAACCAATTTTATTAGCATAATCAGTAAATCCCCGAGCTATTTCCTTAAAAAGAAAGACTGTTCTTTCGTTCTCCATTGATCCAAGCCTTAAAGAACTTAAAAGAAACTTAGTTGAAGCCCCGACAGAAAAAATATCCCTGATACACCCGCCGCCACCAGTAGCACTAGCCTCATATGGTTGAACTGCTGAAGGATGGTTATGGGATTCGACCTTAAAAACTATTGCATAATCGTCACTTACAGAAACTGCTCCTGAATTTTCACCAATACCTATAAAGACTTTCTTTCCTTCCTTAGGTAAAAGCTTTAAAAGCTTTTTAGAATTTTTGTATGAACAGTGTTCAGACCACATAGCGCTAAACAACCCTAATTCGGTATAATTTGGTTCACGCTTTAATAGTTCCTCTATCTTTTCATACTCTGAATTACTTAAACCTAATTCCTGTGCGACCGCTAAACCATTCATGTTACACCTCGTTCTGGTTTGAATTTGCCTTAGACTCTATTAAAAACAATTTTTATGGTATGCGTATTGAGATAACGAAATAGTAGAAAGTAAGCCCTACTTTAGACTAAATCGCTTATAAATCTTATCTACGTTAACTAAGTAACTATAAGGATTGAAAATCGCTTCTACTTCTGCCTTTTTCAAAAATTTTCCTATTTCTCTGGAAGCTATAGCCTCATCTCTAAAACTTGAACTCTTATTTATAACCTCTAAGGCCACTTTTTGAACAATATCGTAAGCTTGCATTCTAGACAAACCCTTATCCATGAGATTAATAAGCATCTTTTGCGAATAAACAATACCGCGGTTAAGTTCAATGTTCTTCAGCATATTTTTTGGTTTAACATTTAAATTCTTAATTACTTCCCTAAACTTTTGCAAACTATAATCTACAGCAATTGTTGAATCAGGGATAATAACTCTCTCAACCGATGAGTGAGATATGTCCCTTTCATGCCAAAGGTTTATATTTTCTGAAGCAGCCGTTACATTAGCTCGCAAAAGCCTCGCTAGGCCACAAAGCCTTTCACAAATGATAGGATTTTGTTTATGAGGCATAGCACTTGACCCTTTCTGGCCCTTATAAAAAGGCTCCTTTGCCTCGTCAACTTCGCTACGGTGTAGGTGTCTAATCTCAGTAGCAAATCTCTCTATGGTAGAACCGATTAAAGAAAGAACAAACAAATAATAAGCAATTCTTTCCCGTGAAACTATCTGTGTAGAAATATTAGCTCTATTTATACCAATTTTCTTACAGATATAATCCTCAACTTTAGGCTGAAAATAGACAAATGTTCCTACTGCTCCTGAAACCTTACCGCAAGCAACATAATTTAAACTCTCAGCCAAAATCCGACGCTCTTGATTTAAATCATTGTAAAGGTATAAAAATTTAAGACCAAAACTATAAATCTCAGCATGAACACCATGAGTTCGAGCCATACAAAGAGTATCTTTATATTTAAAAGCTTTTTTCTTGACCTCTCTCAAAACTAGATCAAGATCCCTTAGAATAATCTTAGTAGCATCTTTTATCTGCCAAGCTAAAGTCGTATCAAGAAGGTCAGACGAGGTTAAACCTATATGTAGATATTGAGCTTTACCTTTAAGTTGACCGGAAATATGTTTTAGGAAAGCGATAATGTCATGATGGGTCTTCTCTTCAATCTTTCTTATCTTCTGGGGGGAAATTTTTACTTTATCAAAAGCTTTGCTTACGCCTTTAGGTATTCTTTTTTCCTTTTCTAAAGCTTCACAAAGTAAAGCTTCAATCTTTAAGAACCGTCGGAACTTTTCATCATCATTCCAAATCTTACCGATTTCTGGGGGTGTATATCGTTTAATCATACCACATATCCTATCAAAACATCAATAGAGAGTCAATTAAAATAGGCTATTTTTTCTTAACTTTCGAAAAACTTTCGGCTTTAGTTGGAAATTTGCCCTTTTTTACATCACTAATAAAAAGACTGGTGGCTTTGATAATATCTCGAGAAAGATCCCTATAAACCCTCACAAATTTAGGCTTTTTGTCCTTATAAAGACCTAGAAAATCATAAGTAACTAAAACCTGGCCATCGCAGTATTTTCCAGCACCAATACCAATGGTAGGAATTTTTAGGCTCTTGGTAATACGCTTAGCCAGCAAGTAAGGGATGCACTCTAGGACTAGGCTGAATACCCCTAAATCTTGAAGCAGTTTTGCCTGTCTAATTAAATTGAGTGCCCCCCGTTCATCCTTACCCTGGACCTTATAGCCACCCAAAAGATGTACAGTTTGAGGAGTAAGGCCAATATGCCCCATAACTGGTATTTTATTCTTAATTAATTTCTTAACTACATAATGACAATCTTTAAACCACTCTATCTTTACTGCTTCAGCACCGCAACCTATAAACTTAGAAGCATAATAAACGCACTTCTTAGAATTTTTTTGATAGGCTACATAAGGCATATCAGCTACCACTAATGCCCTCTTACTACCTCTAGCTACAGCCTGAGTGTGATTAATCATCTCACTTAAGCTAAGTTTACGAGTCTCTTCCATCCCTAAAACTACATTAGCTAAAGAATCTCCGATTAAAATTATGTCGATGCCGGAATCATCTAAGATCTTAGCAAAAGAATAATCATAGCAAGTAAGCATAGCTATCTTGGCTCCATTTTTTCTTTTTCTAATATCTCCTACACTTATCTTTTTCATTTTCAATTTACTCAAAAATATGTATTTTCTTATCTTCGCCAACAGAACGGACTAAAAATACTCTCATTGTCGAAGGATTCTTAGAAAGAAATTTCTTTACTCCTTCTAAGCCAAGAATCGAAAAAACAGTCGCTAGGCTATCAGCAGTAGTACAATTCTTGCTAATTACACTCACGCTAATAAGATCATTATCTACAGGATATCCGCTACGGGGATCAACTAAGTGTGAATACTCCTTATCATTAAAGGTAAAAAATTGCTCATAGCCCCCTGAGGTAGCAATGGCCTCATCAATCAACAATCGCACTCCTAAAATCTCTGATACAGCATCGGAATTTTGTATACCAACCTCCCAGGGACTTCCAGCGTTCATACCCAAACAATAGATATCTCCACCGGCATTGATTAAAGCACTCTTTATGCCTTTTTCCTTTAAACGCGAAATTGCTTTATCTACCATATATCCCTTGGCAACCCCATTTAAATCTATGGTTAGCCCTTTCTTCTTTATTGTTACTGTTGCCTTCTTAGGATTTATTTCTATTTGCTCCATTCCTCCGGCTTCTTTTATTTTGGCGATAACCTCAGGGGTAGGAAATTTTTTTGGCTTACCTTCCCTGATTAACTCCTTCCAAAATTTATAAAGAGAGCCATAAGTTATATCAAAAGTCCCCTCACTCAAATCATAGATATTCTCACTAAGCTGCAGAAGTTCTATCAGTTCAGTTGAAGCTTTAAATGGCTTGCTGTAAGTTCTATTCAAACGATAGAGCTCAGATTTCCGGTTGTATATATTAAAAATATTATCCAGCCGTTTAAATTCTTTATAGACAATTTTTGCTGCTCGCCTGTCAGGAGAACTCACTTCTAGATATGTACCTGATATTATAAATTTCTTCTTGTGCAAAGGCTGCACACAACCTATACCAACAATGACAGAAATAAAAATTAACGCCATGACTAAACTTATTGTTTTTTTACTCATTGCGGTTTTCGTTTTATCACTTTTTTTTATAAGAAACAGTGACTTTATTTTTTATTCCTCCACGAGAAGTAAATTCTCCAACCACCAAAATCTCGAAAGGTTTTAATGCCCTTTTTAAGTCTTGGAGAATTTTGTTCACAGCATGTTCGTTATAAATCTTTACATTTCGAAAAGAATAAAGGTAGTACTTTAAAGACTTAAGCTCAATGAGCTTACGATTAGGAGTATATTTTATAGTAAGGTTAGCAAAATCAGGAAGACCGGAAAAAGGACACAAACAAGTGAACTCATCAGTGGTTAACTCAGTTGTAATCTTGCGTTTAGGATATTGATAGGAGATAGTCTGCAAGATCGAAGGATCTAAATCCTTGGGCCAAGAAATTTTGCCTAGGATTTTCTTTGCTTTTTTTTCTATTAAAGAGGTTTTTCTGTCTTCATAAATCATAGGTAATATTATATCAAATTTACCGATAATACTACAATTAATATTGAGAAATCAGCTCTGAAGAAGCTGGGGAGAAATCAGAGCTAATCAAATCACTAAAATCAAAGTGATA
>CAZWIR010000006.1:14341-17256 GCA_964634315.1 uncultured Planctomycetia bacterium
ACAATCGTTTACTAGATTAAAGACTTGTATATTTTGATCCCATAAAGGCATTGTCTTATCCAGAAGATTAAACAAGAGTGCGGCTACCTTAGCCTTCAATAAATCTTTTTTAAGGTGAGAAAAATCTGAGACTAAATCAGCATGAGAAATAAGCCAGATTTCGCTTCTTTTAGGGTAAAAAACAAACTCATTAAGAGTGAATATATCTAGAGGAGATGAAAACTCCTTTTTGCAAGTATAAAAACCCTTAAAAATACCCCGTATCTTACCAAAGCGCGAGGTATAAAGAGTGGTAATCAAACTTGTCTCTCTAAAATTATATCGCCTTAAAACAAACCCTAAATCTTTTTCAATCATCGTAACACTTATCCTATTTAGAAATTTTACTTAAAATCATCTTCTGTACTTTTTCCATACGGGCTTGCTTTATCTTGGTACGATCATCATACCCTACTAAATGTAGAATACCATGGATTAAGTAAAGTCTCAACTCATCTTGCCACTTACAGCCTAGGCTTTTAGCTACTTTAACAGCCTCTTCTACAGAAACCACCACTTCTCCTAAATAATCTGGTTCGAGATCGTCGGTTAATGGAAAGGCTATAACATCAGTAACTGAAGATTTTTTGAAGTATTTTTTATTTAGTTTCTTTACCAAGGCATTATCACACAAAAGGACTGATACCTTTTGAGAAGGAATATTGAGAAAGACGAGTATTTTCTTTAAGTATTTGTGTAATTGCTTAAGGTTTACTCTCTTTATTCTTTGCTGACTTATTAATTCTATCTTCATCCTTAGGGTAATTTATACGGGTATGAAAAATGGCATTTAAAATACGAATAAAACTTTGAGTAATTTTCTCTAGTTCCTTTAGGGTAAGGCTACTTTCGTCTAACTCCCCTTCCATAAATCTCTTTTTCACTACCTCTCGAACCATTTCTTCTATTCTCGAAGGATTAGGTTCCTCAAGTGTTCTTGATAAAGCTTCGATAGTGTCAGCTAAAGCCACAATAGCTGTCTCTTTGATCTGAGGCCTAGGCCCAGGATAACGATATTCCTCTTCGTGTTTACCTTCAGGTTCTAATTCTTTAGCCCGTTGGTAAAAATAATAAACAAGAGTTCGACCATGATGCTGAGCTATGAAATCGATTATCTTCGGATTAAGATGATGCTTAGCTGCAAGTTCTATCCCATCCTTTACGTGATTAAAGATAATTAGTTTACTCATTGATGGCTTTAAATTCTTATGGGCATCTTTATAGTTTACTAAATTCTCCACAAAGTAATCAGGCTTAATCATCTTACCAATATCATGATAATAAGCGCCCACCCGAGATAGAAGAGAGTTAGCACCGATTGATTCTGCAGCTGCCTCGCTCAAATTAGCTACTACTAATGAATGTTGATAGGTACCAGGAGCTTGAAGGATTAACTTACGTAATATGGGGTGGTTAAAATCAGATAATTCAAGAAGTGAAATATTAGTAACAACCTTAAATATATACTCAAAAACCGGCAAAATTCCTAATACAATAAAAGAAGACACAACCCCATTAAAGAGACAAAGCTTTAATAAATTAAAATCTAACCCGGAAAGAACAAAAAAACTTTGTTCTCTCTCCATAAGAAAAGCCACGATGAATTGTACCAAACCGGCAAAAAAACCAGCCCGAATTACCTGGAATCTCCTCCTAACTCGATAGGCTAACATTCCAGCAATTAAAGAACCCGCAAAAAGACTAATCCCTACATTGAAATTACCACCATCTATGCTGGCACTCAAGAAGGAAACAAAAAAAGCAAAAATAAAGGAAAACTCTAAATTATTAAATAAAAGAGTAATTAGCAATACAAAGCCAATCGCAGCAATTCCATATCCGGATATTTTGAAGGTAACCGCAGTAAGTAGAGGTATTAAAAGTGCTATTGCTCCTAAGATTGAAAGATCTAGATACGAAGGTAAATTATCTAGTCTTTTGACAAATTTAACATAAATAAAAAGGATTAAAGCTATGATTAGAAGAGAAAAGTCTATAGAGTAGATAAAAAAAATAAAACCTAAAATAGCAAAAAACGCCAAACCAATAAATAAATTGCTAAGACCAATTTCTTTTCCGGCTATAGAAATTTTCATAAGTTTAGACTATTTTTTAAACTAAGAGTAACCTTACTTACAATTACTTACTCCACGAAGGAATTAACAATTCAACTCCTGGATACACCTTATCAGAGCTCTTTAGAACATCTTTATTAGCCTTGTAAATAAAATTCCACTTTCGTGTTGTCCCGTAAAACTTATGTGAAATTTTCTGCAAGGTATCATTCTTCTTGACTACATAGTACCGGGCTTCTATTTTATCAAGCGACGCTAATTCCTCTCCTGATACTGCTTCGATAACTTTTATTTCTTGAAGAGGGATTTTTACTTTTACTTCTTTCCCCTCAACTGCTCCTACCTCTACTGCTTCACCTTTAATCTCGCGAGGACCAAACTCCACCTCAACCACTGATATTGTTCGGGTATCGCCTAATCTATTTTCACTAGACTCTCCCTTACATTCTCCGGATAAACACCCCTGATTTCCTTCAATTTCGAGATCCTTACGGGGTTCTTCTTTAGTGTAATTTCGCATTGTTAAACATCCACTCAAAATAATAATTCCGGCTAAAAATAATAACTTCTTCATCACTACCCCCTCTTTTTACTCTTCTACTCTTCTTCCTTTATTAACTTTAAATATAAGTCTTTTAGCTGACCATCCTTAACGTAAGAAGGCGCATCGCTAAGAAGACAACTCCCTTTCTGAGTTTTAGGGAAAGCGATTACATCCCTGATGCTCTCAGAACCACTTATTATAGCATACATTCTATCCAGACCAAACGCAATCCCACCATGGGGAGGAACGCCATATTT
>CAZWIR010000007.1:0-2744 GCA_964634315.1 uncultured Planctomycetia bacterium
AGGAGTAAAATAATGAAACGCAGATTCTTAATGACGCCTGGTCCTTCACCGGTTCCTTTATTTGTTAGAGAAAGCTTAGCGCAAGAGATAATGCATCACCGTACCAGTGAATTTAAGGAAATCCTAAAGGAGGCTCATAGTGGATTAAAGAGTGTTTTCTGTACTGAAAATCCAGTATTAATTCTTTCTTCTTCAGGAACTGGTGCTATGGAAGCTGCGGTAAGCAACTTGTTCTCCAAGGGAGATAAAGTATTAGCCATTGGCGGAGGAAAATTCGGCGAAAGATGGGCTGAAATAGCCAAGGCTTTTGCTTTAGATGTAGTCGAGCTGAATATAGAGTGGGGAAGTGCACCAAGTGCAGATGAGCTAATCAAAATTTTAGATGAGAATGAAAATATTAAAGGGGTTCTTACTACTCTCTGCGAGACGTCTACAGCTACTGTTTTTGATATTGAGAAAATTGCTAAGATTACAAGTGAAAAGAATATGCTTTTAGTAGTTGATGCCATTAGTGGTTTAGGCCAGGATGTTTTACTTACTGACCAGTGGGGAGTTGACGTAGTTGTGAGTGGCTCACAGAAGGGTTTTATGCTTCCGCCGGGTTTAAGCTTTATAAGTTTGAGCAAAAGAGCTCAAAGTGCGATGGCAGATTCTGATTTACCCAAATACTATTTTGATTTGAAGAAAGCCTTAAAAAGTCATGCCAAAGATGATACACCCTATACTTCAGCCGTATCTCTTGTTGTAGGTTTAGCGACCGCTCTTAATGCAATTAACAAAGAGGGTTTAGAGGCAAGGTGGAAGAAGTTTTCGAAGATGGCTGAGGCCACAAGAGAAGCAGCTAAAGCTTTAGGCTTAAAAGTATTCTCTCAACAGCCTTCTGATTCAGTTACAGCTATTGTTTCTCCTGAAAATATTAAGTCTTCAGATATTATTAAGGCTTTAAGGAGTGAATATGGTTTAAGCATAGCTGGAGGTCAAGCTGAATTTAAAGATAAGATTTTTAGAATTGCCCATATGGGTTGGATAAGCGAAAAGGATTTAATTGAATGTTTTTCACTTCTTGAGAAGGTTTTGGTAAATTTAGGTTATGAGTTTAAACAAGGAGCTTCAGTATCACGATTAGAGGAGGTTTTTCATGGATAAGATTATTGTATCTGATAAATTATCGCCAGAAGGCGTAAAAATATTGGAAGATGCTGGTTTCAAAGTAGACTGTAAGTATAAACTAAGTCCTGATGAGCTGAAGACGGTTATTGGTGATTATCAGGGCATTGTAATAAGAAGCGGTACAAAACTTACCAGTGATGTCATTGAAAAAGGAGATAATTTAAAAGTTATTGGTCGAGCCGGAGTTGGTTTGGACAATGTTGATATAGAAGCCGCAACCAAAAAAGGAATAATTGTTATGAATGCTCCTGGAGGTAACACTATCTCTACTTGTGAACAAACTTTTGCTTTGATGTTGGCTGTTGCTAGAAATATCCCTTTTGCTCATATCTCGCTTAAGGAGAAGAAGTGGGAAAGGTCTAAATTTAAGGGTACCGAGCTTTATTCTAAGGTATTAGGTGTTGTTGGCCTAGGGCGTATTGGTAAAGAAGTAGTGAAGCGAGCGATTGTTTTTGGCATGGAAGTTTTAGTATATGACCCTTTTATTTCAGAGGATGTAGCAGAGAAGATCGGGGTAAAACTAGCAAGCTTAAAAGAAATATGGAAAAAGGGAGACTTTATTACTGTACACACCCCTCTTACTGAAGAGACTAAGGGTTTAATTTCTGGTAAAGAGTTTTCTCAGATGAAACCCAGCGCTTTTGTGATTAACTGTGCTCGGGGAGGGATAGTTGATGAAGAGGCTTTGTATGAAGCTCTAAAGAGTAAAAGAATAGCCGGAGCAGCTTTAGATGTTTATTCCCAGGAACCACCTTTTGAGTCTAAACTCCTAGATTTAGAAAATCTTATTGTTACACCTCACCTAGGGGCTTCTACTGAAGAAGCCCAGATAAATGTTGCTATAGAGGTTGCTCATTGTATAAAAGATGCTCTTTTGGGCAAAGCTATTAAAAATGCTGTTAATTATGCTCAGCTTGATTCTGAAACTTATAAGATTATTGAGCCTTACTTTAATTTGGCTGAGAAAATGGGTAAGTTTATCTCCCAGCTTACTCAGGGTGGAGTAAAGGAGATTAAAATATCCTATTTAGGAGAAATATCAACTTATAAGGTTGATGTTCTTGGTGCAGCTTTTACCCGAGGATTTTTTTCTCAGCAGTTAGAAGAAGATGTCAATTACATAAATTCTTTAGAGGTTGCTAAGGCCAGGGGTATTAAAATAGAGCAGGTAAAGATAAGCGAGGAAGGGGAGTATTCCAATAGTATAAGAGTAAAGGTTACCTCTGATAAAGAGGAGCGTCTATTAGAAGGAACGCTTTTCGCTAATAAAGAAGCTCGCTTTGTTAAAATGGATGATGTTTATCTTGAAGTTGCTCCTTCTGAGTTGATGCTAGTTATAAATAATCATGATAAACCGGGAGTTATCGGTTTCTTAGGTACAACTTTAGGGGCAAGTAATATCAATATAGCTGGTATGAGCCTGGGCAAGCGTAGTCGTAAAAAGGAAGCTTTGACTATTCTCAATTTAGACAATCCTGTAGACGAGAAGGTATTAAGTCAGATCAAGTCGAACCCCAATATAATTTCTTTAAAAGTAGTAAAGCTATAGAGGTGGAGTAATGATTTATGAGAAT
>CAZWIR010000007.1:2844-16810 GCA_964634315.1 uncultured Planctomycetia bacterium
AACCAGGCAAAGAGACTTATTGCCCAACATAAGATCCAGACTTTGCCTTGTTTTCTTATTGATCCTTTGATTAAGGAAGAAAAGAGTTTTGATAAGCTTCAACTTCTTTTTGAAGAAGGAAATACCAAAAAAGTTTTATTAAGAAAAGGGGTAACAGGTATATGCATGTATCTTGAGAGGGAAGAGGTGCCAAAAAAATTAGATTTATTCTTAGATTTTCATGAGAAAGGTTCCAGCGAAGTTTTAGATATTTTAATAAGTTTTTCAAGGGAGAATAAGATTGATCTTGAACTCCATTTTATTATCTCTCAAGATAAAAAGATTGGTTACCCTAAAGAAGAAGTGCGGGTGGCTTTAGCAATTGGTGAGCTTTATCCAGGTGAATTAAATAATTATATTTATCGGCGAATAAAGGATATAGAAAATATTTCCTGGATAGATACAGCTGAGAAAGAAGGTTTAAGCTATAAAAAAATAAGAGAGTTAATGATATCTCCGGTAATGAGTGAACTGGTTAGTGCGAATAAACGGCTGGCAGAGGAACTAATGGTCGGGGATGGGAATGTCATTCTAATTAAGAATAATAAAATATTTAAGGTATTTAATATTAATAAGGAAGAATTAAAGGGTTTTTTCAAAGAGGAAAAAAACAATGGCTAAGATTTATATAGTTGATGTTACAAATCGCGAAGGTTTGTCGCTAAATACCCAAATATTGCTAAGAAAATCTTTACTGTGGAAGCCTTAATCTAACAAATTAAAGTAAAGGGTTCAAAAGGTAATCGGAGAAGCTATGAATACAATATTAATAGGATTGCAATGGGGAGATGAAGGCAAGGGGAAGGTTATTGATTATCTTTGCCGAAGTAATGATGTTATTGTTCGTTTTCAAGGAGGAAATAACGCCGGCCATACCGTAGTTATAAAGGGTGAGAAGTTTGTTTTTCATCTTGTTCCTTCTGGACTCTTGCGAAAGGGAAAGGTTTGTGCGATTGGCAATGGCGTAGTTATTGATCCTAAAGTTTTGTTAGA
This sequence comes from uncultured Planctomycetia bacterium, assembly GCA_964634315.1. Classification (GTDB taxonomy): domain Bacteria; phylum Omnitrophota; class Gorgyraeia; order Duberdicusellales; family 4484-171; genus Susulua. Next base: position 3,877 of record CAZWIR010000007.1, read on the forward strand.
TGAAATCAAATCTCTTAAAGCTAAGGGTATTGACGTTTCTCCTAGTAATTTAAAGATTTCTCCACTTTGTCATGTAATTATGCCTTATCATCGAATAATGGATGCTTTGAGAGAGAAGGGTCGGATCCAAAAGATTGGCACTACTAAAAGAGGGATCGGTCCCTGTTATATGGATAAGGTTGCACGTTGCGGAATAAGAATGATTGATTTTATTGATTCAAAGATTTTTTCCTTAAAACTTAAAGATAATTTGGGGGAGAAAAATCCTATTTTTAAGAAGGTTTATAAGACGAAGGGATTTTCATTTAATGAGATTTATAAGGAGTATAGCGCCCTGGCTAAGATATTAAAACCTTATGTTTGTGATTTAGTAGACTACTTTTACCAGCAGAGAAAGAAAAAATTTCTATTCGAAGGAGCCCAAGGTACTTTCCTCGATGTAGATTTTGGAACCTACCCTTTCGTGACGTCATCATCAGTGATTTCTTCTAATGCTCTTTTGGGTACAGGTCTTTCTTTTGTGTCTGTCAATAGTGTTTTAGGGGTAGCTAAAGCTTATACTACTCGAGTTGGTGAAGGACCATTTCCCACAGAATTAGAAGGGAAGTTTTTAAATTATTTTCGTAATAAAGGAGTAGAATTTGGTGCAACAACTGGCCGTCCTCGTAGATGTGGTTGGTTGGATTTAGTGCTATTGAAGAGGTCAGTGATTCTTAATAACGTAACCGATTTAATTATTACTAAGTTAGATGTTCTAGATGGATTAGAAAGCATAAATGTTTGCGTTAGCTATAAACGCAAGGGTAAGACTTTAGAGAATTTTCCTTACAACCTAGAAGGTGTTAAACCTGTTTATAAGAAATTTAAAGGGTGGAAGAATTGTACTAATGAGGTGAGGAAATTCTCTAACTTACCACTTACAGCCAGAAAGTACATATGGTTTATTGAAGACTTTTTAGGAGTAAAGGTAACATTTATTTCTGTGGGGGAGAGAAGGGAAGCAATTTTTAAAAAATAGGAGGAAGTAGATTCATGGATCCAGTTATATTTGTTTTTGCCGGAGCATTGCTTGCGTTAAGTTTTTGTGGATTTCTGATTCGTTGGATATTTAAACAACCTCAAGGTAGCGAAAAAATGCAGATGATATCTCGCTATATTTTCGAGGGAGCAAGGGGATATTTGAAACAGCAGTATAAAGTTGTTTCAGTATTCTTTTTAGTTGTTTTTTGTATCCTTTTAATTATGGCTTTTAAGGGATTTTTAGTTATATTTGTTCCTTTTGCTTTTATTACTGGAGGTCTTTTTTCCGGGTTTTGCGGATGGATAGGAATGTATGTGGCTACCAAGTCAAATGCTCGTACTACTTTTGCTGCTAAACAGAGTTTGAATAAAGGCTTGAGAGTTGCCTTTAGTGGCGGAACAGTCATGGGACTTATGGTAGTAGGCTTAGGGCTTTTAGAAATGGCTACATGGTTTGTTATCCTGCGTTGGTACTATGCTAATAATCCTCTACCTGTTGGTAGTGATTTACTAACAGCAATAACATCTACAATGCTTTGTTTTGGTATGGGAGCATCTAGTTATGCTCTTTTTGCACGTTTAGGTGGAGGAATATATACTAAGGCTGCTGATGTTGGCGCTGATTTAGTCGGTAAAATTGAAGCTGGGATTCCTGAAGATGATCCTAGAAATCCGGCAGTTATTGCTGATTTGGTTGGCGATAATGTTGGTGATGTTGCTGGTATGGGAGCAGATTTATATGAGTCGTATGTTGATTCTATAGTAGCGACAATGGCTTTAGCTGCTGCGGCTGGTTTAGGCTTAAAAGGAGTAATTACTCCTATGCTTATGGCTGCATGTGGAGTTGTAGCATCTCTGATCGGATACTTTTTTGTTAAGACTAAAGAGGGTGCTACACAAAAAGGATTGCTTAAGGCTTTACGGAAAGGAGTTTGGACAGCTTCAGGATTAGTTATTGTTTTTTCCTTTTTAGTTGTTTGGCATGTATTAGGCAGAGAGTATTTAGGTGTTTTTGGGTCAGTGGTAATCGGACTTCTTGCCGGAGTAGTAATCGGTCAATTTACAGAATTTTTTACCTCTGCAGGATATAAACCGACTAGAAACCTAGCCGAAGCTTCTAAAACCGGATCAGCAACAATGATTATTGAGGGCATTGCTTTAGGCATGCTTTCACCAGCTGGAGCAGTGCTTACTGTCGGCGGTGCAATCTTGGCAAGTTTTGCAGTAAGCGGAGGGTTTGGTAATTTTGGTATGGGGCTTTACGGTGTAGGTATCTCAGCAGTAGGGATGCTTTCTACTTTGGGAATAACTCTAGCAACTGATGCTTATGGTCCGATTGCTGATAATGCTGGAGGTATAGCTGAAATGTCAGAGTTAGATCCGGAAGTAAGAAAGAGGACTGATCAGCTTGATTCTTTAGGTAATACTACAGCTGCTACTGGTAAAGGTTTTGCTATTGGTTCAGCAGCTTTAACTGCATTGGCTTTAATAGTTGCTTATAAGGACCATATTATGCATGAGGCAGTGAGGTTGGGTAAGGTGGTGAATATGGATTTAAGCTTGCTTGACCCTAATGTTCTCGTTGGTGTTTTTATTGGTGCAATGATGCCTTTTGTTTTTTGCTCTTTGTCCTTAAGGGCAGTGAGTAGAACCGCTGGAGCAATTATCGAAGAAGTGCGTAGGCAATTTCGTCAGATAAAGGGATTATTGGAAGGTAAGGCTAAGGCTGATTACTCAAGATGTGTTACTTTAACTACTAAAGCTGCTCAGCGCGAGATGATTATTCCTTCTCTTCTGGCAATTATTGTTCCGATTTTAACCGGTCTGTTGTTGGGAGTAAGAGGAGGAATCGGTCTTCTTGTTGGGGCTTTAGCCTCTGGTTTTGCTTTAGCAGTAATGATGGCAAACTCCGGAGGAGCTTGGGATAATGCCAAGAAATATATTGAAGAGGGAAGTTGTGGTGGAAAAGGCTCTGATGCTCATAAGGCAGCAGTTACTGCTGATACCGTTGGTGATCCTTTTAAAGATACTGCCGGACCTTCTTTAAATATATTGATTAAGCTAATGTCGATGGTTTCAATAGTATTTAGTGGCATAATTATTACTTTTAGTCTTTTCAAATAACAATTCTACCTAAATATGGCAAACACGATAAGCAGTAAAGATTATCTTAGTTGTTTAGAGAATAAAGAGAGGGAGTGGGAGAAACTTTGCCTACGTTGCGGTGGCTGTTGTGGTGCTTATGATGATCCTTGTTTGCATTTGAAAAAGGATAAGAAGAATAGATTTTACTGCGAAATTTATTCCGATAGATTTGGTACTAGGAAAACCGTAAAAGGAGAAGAATTTAACTGTGTTCCAGTAAAGGAAATACTTAATACCCATTGGAAAAATGATCATCTCTGTATTTATAAGAAGTTATCTAAAAAAGGATGGCAAGAGTAAACAATGATTGTCCCGGCACTACTTACTAGTAAAAAAGAAGAACTAATTCAAATGGTAGATATTTGTGCAGAGTTTACCGATTATGTGCAGATAGATATTATGGATGGCGAATTTGTTCCTTCCCAGAGTGTCACTTTTGGAGATTTGGCTGGCTGGAAGTCTCCTATTCGTTGTGAGGCCCATCTTATGGTTTCTGATCCTTGCGAGTGGATTCAGACTTTTAAAACTTTGGGTGCCAATAGGATAATTTATCATTTTGAGATCAAGAAAGACCATAAAAAGATAATTACAAAAATTCGAGAAATGGGCATGGGAGTTGGCTTAGCTGTAAATCCTTCTACAGAGATTGATGATTTTCGGTATCTGGTTGGCGAGATAGATACTGTCCTTTTTATGGCAGTTAACCCCGGGTTTTACGGGGCACCTTTTATACCGCAGGTTTTAGAGAAAATAAGAAATTTTAAGAATAAATATCCTCAAAAACAAATCGGAATCGATGGTGGCGTAAAACAGGATAATTTGCTTCAAGTGAAGGCAGCCGGCCTTGACTATGTGTGCGTCGGCAGCGCAATCCTAAAGACTGATAACCCCGCTAAGAGTTTTGGGGAATTTGCGAAGTTATTCGATGGCTAAAAGCTTAAGAGTCATTCTTTTTATTGCCTTAATTATTACCCCGATAATTTTTTATAAGACTTTAAACCGGAAGAATACTTCCAGCAATAAAGTTTTATCATTCTCTGATCAAAAGAAAGGCCTTCAACGTCCAAAGATAGCTCTAGTTTTCGATGATTTAGGTGAAAGTTTAAAAGACTTAAGAGAAATCTACTCATTAGATATACCACTTACGATTTCAGTAATACCTAATTTAAAGTTTTCAAAGAATATTGCCCACATAGCATCGCGTTGTGGTTTCTCTGTTCTTATCCACCTACCGCTTGAGCCGGGGAGTAGCCAGTCCTACCAAACAGATAAATACCGATTTATTACTGAAGATTTAAGTAAGAGGGAGGTAATTTCTCTTCTGCGCCAATATCTTAATTCTATCCGGATAGCTATTGGGGTTAATAATCATATGGGTTCGCTTGCAACTGAAAACCAACAGTTGATGAAGATTGTGTTAGGTGAATTAAAAAAGAGAGGATTGGTTTTTATTGACAGCCGAACGTCACTTAAATCTATTGCCTATGACGAAGCCCGTAAAATGGAATTGATTTCGGGGTATAACCATGGTTTTCTAGATGCGACAGATAGCATTAAGGTAATGGAAGAGCGTATGGAGGAACTAAAAACTTTAGCCCAAGAAAAGGGCAAGATTATTGCTATTGCCCACCCTAAGAAGAATACTCTTAAATTTCTCAAGGCTCATTTACCGCTTCTTCGAGATAAAATAGAGTTTATTACCATAAAAGACTATTTTGAGCTATAAGAGAGTTTTGTTACATGCTTGTTGTGGGGTTTGTGCTTATGCCTGCATAAACAGATTAAGGGTGGAAGGGTTTATCCCCGTAGTATTCTTTTTTAATCCCAATATTCAGCCTCAAGTTGAATACCAAAAACGAAGAGATGCAATTTCTATCGTGGCCGGAGCTTTGGATGTCCAAATTTTAGAAGGGGATTATCAGCCGTCGGATTGGTACAAAAATTTACAGCCTTATAGCCAAGAGGTAGAAGGCGGGCTGCGCTGTTTGCTATGCTATCGGTTACGTTTAGAGGAGTCGTTTAGAGTATCGGCTAAGGAAGATTGCGACTACTTTACTACCTCCTTGACTGTAAGCCCTCATAAGCTGAGTTCAGCTATTATGGACATTGGAAAAGATATAGGCCAAGATAATTTTTTGCCTTTTGATTTTAAGAAGGATGGCGGTTTTAATAAGAGTATAATCGCAGCAAAGAAACTTAACCTTTATCGACAAAATTATTGTGGCTGTACTTATAGTTTAAGGGATCGTAACAATGGATGAGTATTTCTATTCTTTTAATCGATACCTAAAAAATAAATTTGGCCAGAGGGTTCACCGGATAAGTTTAGATGCCGGGTTTAACTGTCCAAATACAGACGGGACCATAAGTAGTCGGGGATGTGTCTTTTGCAACAATAAGGCATTTAGTTACTTTACTCGGTTGTCTTCTTTAAGCTTAGAGGAACAAATTTTTCAGGCTAAAGAGTATGCTCGAAAACGATTTAAAGCAAAGAAATTTATTGCTTATTTTCAGAGTAATTCTAATACTTACGGGAGCCTTGATTTATTAAAGAAGCAATATTCTTTGGTTAGGAAATTTGATGATATCATTGGGATTGCTATATCTACTCGACCGGACTGTATTGACCAGGAAAAGTTAGATCTAATTGAGAGCTTTGCTAAAGACTACGAGGTTTATATTGAATATGGTTTACAGTCAATCCATGATAAAACTTTAAAACTTATCAATAGGGGGCATATCTTTGATGATTTCCAAAGGGCTGTAGAATTAACTTCTGCAAGAGGTAAGATAAATATTGGTGTTCATGTTATTTTGGGGTTACCTGAGGAAACGAAGTCAGATATGCTTGCAACTGCAAAAGTTCTGGCTAAGATGCCTATTTGGGGCATTAAGTTTCATGCTTTGCATATAGTTAAGGATACTCCATTGGCAAGCATGCATCAGGAAACTAATCTGGAGTTATTATCTTTGGATCAATATGCTGATATCCTAGTTAGCTTCTTAGAGTTGCTTCCCAGGGAGCAAGTAATATTGCGTTTAGTTTCTGATGCTCATCGTGATCTTTTGATTGCTCCTTCTTGGGTTAATGATAAGGAGAAAGCTTTAAAGAGAATAGAGGATGAATTTAAGAAGAGACAGACTCACCAAGGAGCTTTGTATGAAAGTACTAGTTGCGCGCGTACATAAAGGGGAAGTATCTATTGCGGGTAAGAGATTATCAGCAATTGGCAGAGGCCTTGCGATATTTGTAAGTCTTGAGAAAGGAGATAATGGTGCTAAGCTAGAGAGAATCGCAGAAAGAGTGATTAATTTGAGAATATTTGAAAACGAGGAAGGTAAGATGTACTATTCTCTAAAAGATAATAATTATGAGCTTCTTTGTATCTCTAACTTCACTCTTTCAGCTGATACTAGTAAGGGAAGGCGGCCTTCTTTTGAAGATGCTTTAGGCCCTGAAGAGGCTAGTAAACTTTTTGCCGATCTTGTTTCAATCTTAAAATCTAAAAAAATAGATATTCAAATTGGAGCTTTTGGTAAACATATGGATATAAATTTATCCTTAGACGGCCCGGTGAATATTATGTTAGAGAGAGGGGATTAGATGTTTCCTATATTGTTTAAACTAGGGCCAATTACAATATATACCTATGGAGTTTGTGTTTTTTTGGGTGTAATTGCTGGATATTTTGTTTGTAAGGGCGGAGCAAAAAAGCAAGGAATTCCGGAAAAAGTATTCTCAAATATTTTTTTCTGGGCCCTAATCTGGGGGTTTTTGGGGGCACGATTAATTTATATTTTTGTAGAGTGGGATTATTTTTTAGATAATCCTCTTAGCGTTATTTTAAGTCGCAGCGGATTTGTTTTTTATGGAGGAGTTGTTTCAGGTATTTTAACTGTTATTTTTTTAGCTAAAAAGTACAAAATCAATCTTTTAAAGACTGCAGATATTGCAGCCTTAGGTATTCCTCTAGGGCATGGGTTAGGAAGAATCGGTTGTTTTTGTTATGGATGTTGTTACGGTAAACCTACAGATTTAAGCTGGGGGATTTTGTTTCCTCCAGAGTCTCCAGCCGGACTTTGCGGGATGAAGGTTATTCCTACTCAGCTGATTTCTGCTCTTTTTCTGTTTTTAATTTTTGTTTTTCTTCTAGTTTTAAAAAGATATAAGAAATTTGATGGCCAGATTCTGCTTTCCTATGGCATTTGTTATGGAATTTTTAGGTTTATTATAGAATTTTATCGAGGGGATCCACGAGGAAAGGTTTTTCTTCTCTCTACTTCCCAGTTTGTGGCCTTAGGAGTGATAATTGTTAGCATTTTATTCTTTTTTCGCTGGCGAAGGGCTGATGCTTGATTACTCAGGAAAAGGGGGTATAATAGGACATTATGATTAAGGTTGCTTTAGCTCAGATTAACCCTACCGTTGGAGATTTAAAGCAGAATAGTGCTAAAATCATTGGTTTTATAAGGGAAGCAAAGAAAAAAAACGCAGATTTAGTGGTCTTTCCTGAATTAGCCTTGACTGGATGCCCACCGGAAGATTTACTTCTAAAAAGCCATTTTATTACCAAATGCAAAGGGGCTTTAAACTTAATAAGGAAAGAGTGCAAAGGAATAACTGTTCTGATTGGTTTTGTGGATCAAAACAAGGGCGTTCTTTATAATGCTTGTGCTCTGATTCAAGACAAAGAGATTAAGGATATTTACCAAAAGATAACTATACCTAATTATGGAGTGTTTGATGAAAAAAGATATTTTTTCCCTGGCAGCAGCCTTCCCTTGTATAACTTTAAAGGCTATAATTTTGCAGTAGGTATTGCCGATGATGTTAGCGAAAGTTGCTTTTCTGATTCCTTAAAAGGAAAGAATATTGATTTTATTATTAACATCGCAGCATCTCCTTTTCATTTGGGCAAAGTAAGCCTTAGAGAAAAATCTTTGTCTCAAGTAGCAAAAAAAGTAGGTAGCTTTCTTTTTTATTGCAATTTAGTTGGCGGCCAGGATGAACTGGTGTTTGATGGGACTAGCAAGGTATTTTCAGATCAAGGAAAATTGATTGCTTGCGCAAAAAGATTCTCCGAAGATTTATTGATTTTTAATTTTAATAAGGGGAAAAAATATCCCTTGAAAAAGGTTATGACTAGTGAGACAGAGGAGGCATTTTTAGCATTACGATTGGGCCTTGGTGATTATGTTAGGAAGAATGGGTTTAAAAAAGTAGTTATTGGGGTAAGCGGAGGTATTGATTCTGCTGTTGTGGTTGCCTTAGCTAGAGAAGCCCTAGGCAAGGATAATGTTTCTGCACTTCTTATGCCTTCGCCTTACACATCTAAAGGTACTTTTAAGGATGCAAAACAAATATGTAAAAATTTAGGTATAAAATATTCTATAGTAGAGATTAGTAGAATTTTGAAATCCTATCTTAGTGAGTTTAAGCCTTATTTTAAAGAAAAAAAGAGCGATAAAACTGAAGAGAATTTTCAGGCCCGTATCCGCGGGAATATTCTTATGGCTTTTTCCAATAAATTTGGATATCTTGTACTTAATACCGGGAATAAAAGTGAAGCTGCTTGCGGGTATTGCACGCTTTATGGCGACACGGTTGGCGGATTCGGGATTCTAAGTGATGTTTACAAGGCTTTAGTATACAAAATAGCAAAGCATATCAACAAGATTAACCCTAAGCAGACTATCCCAATTTCAACGATAAAGAGAGCTCCTTCAGCAGAGCTTAAGCCTGGTCAGAAAGATATCGATAGTCTTCCAGCTTACGGCTTGCTTGATCCTGTGCTTAAACTATATGTAGAGGGGCATTATTCCTTGAGTGAGATAACGAAAAAGGGATTTAAGAGAAGTTTGGTTAGGAAAGTAATCGAGATGGTTGATTCCAATGAATATAAACGCCGTCAGGCACCTATAGGCATAAGAATTACTTCTCGTAGTTTTGGTAAAGATATTCGCATGCCGATTACAAATAAATTTTCTCATTAATTTAAGATGCCAATTGTTTTTATAGGTCTTGGCTCTAATTTAGGCGATAGGCAAGATTATATTAACAAAGCAATTAATTGCCTAAAAGAAATCTCAAATACCACTGTCGAAAAAGTATCATCAATAATTGAAACCGAACCTCAAGATGCTGCTGGTCAAGGAAAGTATTTAAACGCAGTCATAAAGCTAGAGACGAATTTAGCTGCTTTAGATTTGTTAAAGGAATTACAAGGTATTGAAAATAGCTTAGGAAGGATTCGTTCATTTAAGAATGCTCCCAGGAGAATTGATTTAGACATTCTTTTATATGGAGAAGAGGTAATAGATGAGTCGAGATTAAAAGTTCCTCATCCTCGAATGTTTGAGCGTAGATTCGTAATTGAACCACTTTTGGAGATTGAACCGAAATTAAAAAATTGGCTGATAAAATATGATTATCACCGGAAGCATTGAGAAAGCAAGAATGATTTCTTGTAAGAGGGCTAAGCTAGGTAAGGCAGTCGGCTTTATCCCTACTATGGGCGCTTTGCATAAAGGTCACCTTTCATTAGTTAAGAAAGCAAGAAAAGAATGTGATTTTCTAATGGTGAGTATTTTTATAAATCCCACTCAGTTTGGTTCGAAAGGGGGCTACAAGGGGTACCCCAGAAGTCTTGCTAAAGACAAGAAACAATTGAAGGAGGAAGGCGTTGATCTGCTTTTTTTACCCAAAGAAAGCACGATGTATCCCCTTGGCAAGGAACGGGCTTCGGTTTGTGTTTGTGAGAATAATTTAAGTAAGACATTGTGTGGCGAATCCCGGCCAGGTCATTTTAAAGGAGTATGTACTATCCTTACAAAGCTATTCAACATTCTCAGGCCGAATATTGCCTATTTCGGTCAAAAAGATTACCAGCAAGCTCTGATTGTAAAAAAATTAGTAAAAGACCTTAATTTTTCAACAAAAATAAGGGTTTTGCCTATCATAAGGGAAGAGGATAATTTAGCTATGAGTTCTAGAAACATCCATTTAAAAGGTCTGGCTCGAAAAAGTAGCCGTTGTCTCTATCAAGCTTTAGAATTAGCTAAAAAACTTATAAAATCAAGAGAGAGAGACCCAAAAAGGGTAATCAATCAGATGAAACAACTTGTAAAATCTGGAGAATTAGCTAAAATTGATTACATAGAAATAGTTGATGCTAGTAGTCTAAAAAAGTTAAAGTGGATAAAAGGTAAAGTTTTAATTGTCTTAGCTGTTTACATTAAAAAAGTACGTTTAATTGATAACATTATTTTAAATGTCAAAAAATAAGATAGTAAAAATAGGAATAGTTGGTTGTGGAGTAATTGGAAGTGGAGTTGCTTCATACATTGATAAGAAATTGACTTTTGCAGCATCTGTGTGTGGTTTAGCTGATGAGGACAATAAGGCAGCTAGAGGTTTGCAGAAAAAATTAAGATCGGCACCTAAAATATATGATACTGTTGCTTTGGTTAAAAAAGTAGATTTAGTTATTGAGACTGCTTCTGGTGCAGCAGCTAGTTTTCTTCTGAAAAAAGTAATTATCTATCGCAAGGACTTAATAATTCTTAGCGTAGGCGCTCTTATCGATAAGGCTTCCCTTTTAAAGAAAGCCGCTAAAGAAAAAATAAATATCTATATTTCTTCAGGGGCAGTTTCAGGAATCGATGGCTTAGGTGCTCTAAGTATGGGAAATATTAAGAAGGTATCTCTAACTACCTCTAAGCCAGCACGTGGGCTTATCGGTGCTGATTATTTGAAAAAGAAGAAGATAAACTTAACCAACCTAAAGAAAGAAAGAGTAGTGTTTAGAGGAAGTGTAAAAGAAGCGATAAAGCATTTTCCCAAGAATATAAATGTTGCAGTTGCTATATCCTTGGCTTCAGCCTTTAAGAGGGTCGAGGTTTGTATAAAAGCTGACCCAAAACTAAAGAGAAATGTTCATCATATTGTTGTAGATTCCGAGGAAGCTAAACTGAGTATAAAAGTAGAGAATATCCCTTCAAAAACAAACCCGAAGACAAGCGCCTTAGCTATTCTTTCCACGCAACAATTATTAAAGAAGATTTTTTTTCCTTTAAAAATCGGAAGCTAATCGGTCGAAGTATTTACTGTATATTTTCGACTATCGACTATATACTAAATTATGGATGATTATATAATTATAAGAGGTGCTAAAGAGCACAATTTAAAGAAGATCAACTTAAAGATACCTAAGAATAAGTTGATTGTTATTACTGGTCTTTCAGGCTCAGGCAAATCATCTTTAGCCTTTGATACAATTTATGCTGAGGGACAGCGTCGATATGTAGAGAGCCTCTCTAGCTATGCTCGTCAATTTTTAGATCAGCTCCAGAAACCGGATGTTGAACACATTGAAGGCCTTTCTCCGGCAATAGCCATTGGACAAAGGACAGCTGGTGGTTCTCCACGGTCTATCGTGGCTACTCAAACTGAGGTTTATGATTATTTACGTTTACTCTTTGCCCGTATTGGTAAACCTTACTGTCCTCAATGCCTAAAACCAATCACTAAACAAACACCTCAAGAAATAATTGATAAGGTGGTGAATTTGCCTAAAGGTCATAAGATACTTATTCTTTCTCCGGTAGTCAGAGGCAAGAAAGGCCTTTATCATGCTTTGTTTAGGAGACTTCTTAAAGATGGGTTTGCTCGAGTAAGAGTTGACGGTAAGATCTGCGAATTGGGTGATAAGTTAAAACTTGACCGGTATAAATTGCATAACATTGAGATTGTTGTCGATAGGATTAAGGTTTCAGAGGATTATAGGGATAGGATTGCTGACTCTGTAGAGACAGCCTTAAAGCATTCTCAAGGATTTTGTTTGATAGTTGATGATAGCAAATCTTGCGAGTTTTTATTTAATACTCAATTAAGCTGTAGCAATTGCGGAATATCTTTGGGCGAGATGGAGCCAAGAAAGTTTTCTTTTAACTCCCCTTATGGAGCATGCCCGGATTGTAATGGTTTAGGTATAAAATTGGAGTTTGACCCTGATTTTATTATTCCCGAGAAGAATAAGACCTTACGAGAGGGAGCAATCGCAGCTTGGCGAAGAGGCGGTCGAGGTTATATTATGTATTATAGAGCACTACTTAGAGAATTATCAAAAGGTCTAAAAATATCAATGGACACTCCTTTTAATCGCCTTTCAAGCAAAACAAGGAAAAAGATTCTCTATGGCGATGAAGATACTTATGTTTGGGGTAAGCCTTTTGAAGGAGTTATTCCTAATCTAGAAAGATTATTCAATACCACTGACAGTCAATATCGAAAGACAGAGATATCCAAATATATGTCAAAGCTAGATTGTCCGAAGTGTCTAGGCCAGCGTTTGCGGGCAGAAGCTTTGAGTGTCTATGTTGGTGGAAAAACAATATGGGATGTGGTAAGGATGAGCATCGAAGATTGCTTTGAATTTTTCTCTTTACTGAAGCTTAACGATTTCCAAGAGAAAATTGCTATGCCAATTGTAAAAGAAGTAAGGAAGCGTCTTGGTTTCTGTATTAACGTGGGGTTAGCTTATCTTTCCTTGAATAGATTAAGCTCCACACTCTCTGGAGGGGAAGCCCAGAGGATAAGGTTAGCCACGCAATTAGGCTCATCTCTTTCCGGGGTGATTTATATTCTTGATGAGCCGACAATCGGGCTTCATCCTAGAGATGATACCAAGTTAATTAATACTTTGAAAAAGTTAAAAGATTTAGGCAATACGATAATTGTCGTTGAGCACGATGAGCAAATGATTCATTC
>CAZWIR010000008.1:0-5458 GCA_964634315.1 uncultured Planctomycetia bacterium
ATAACATTTGGAAGGATGACATTGGTGTGTCTGAGGAGAGAATAGTTAAACTAGGTGAAGAAAGCAATTTTTGGCCGGCTAGTGCTCCTAGTGATGGGCCTAATGGTCCTTGCGGTCCTTGTTCGGAAATTTTTTTTGATAATGGGGCAGGTGTTGGTTGTGGTAGAAGTGAGTGTAATCCTGATTGTAGTTGTGGTAGATTTGTTGAGGTTTGGAATTTAGTCTTTACCCAATTTAATAGAGTCGGGGTTAATAAGTTAGAGCCCTTGCCTCAGAAGAATATTGATACTGGTATGGGTCTAGAGCGAATGGCTGCTGTCTTACAAAAAGTAGAGTCCAATTTTCAAATAGATATTTTAGCTCCAGTTGTGGAAGAGGTTAAAAGTACTTTAAGGGTAAAGGATGTTAGTAAAGAAAACCAAGGCTGGATAAATGCTATTGTTGACCATGCACGGGCTGCTACTTTTGCAATTGCCGATGGAGTTTACCCTTCTAATGAAGGAAGAGGTTACGTAATAAGAAAGATTGTAAGAAGAGCCTTGCTTAAAGCAAGAGGCTTAGGTAATAAAGAGCCATTTCTTTTTAAGCTACCTAAACGCTTTGCAGAACTTATGGGTGATACCTACCCAGAGATTAAGCAGAAACAGAATAATATTTCAAAGATTATTGCTTCTGAGGAAGAGAAGTATTTTTTAGCGATTAAAGAAGGTGAAGTTCAGGCTAATCTTATTATGGATGAGCTTAGTAAAGCGGCCAAGAAAGAGTTTCCTCCTGAGGATGTGTTTCGCTTATATGATACTCATGGAGTGCCTATAGAGATAATTAGGGAATTCGCCCAAACAAGAGGGTTTGGTATTGATGAGGAAAAGTTTGAAGCTTTACTTAAAGAGCAGCAAGAACGTTCACGCAAAAAAAGTATGTTTGATACCAGTATATTTAAAGAGGGTGAAGTTAAGTTAAGGGAAAAAAGCCAGTTCATTGGGTATGATAAGTTGGAAGCAAAGGGTAAGATTTTAAAGCTATTTGTCAATAATGTTGAAGTAGAGCTTATAAAAAATGGTGAGCAAGGTTTAATAATTTTAGATAAGACTCCTTTTTATCCTGAAGGTGGTGGCCAGCTCAATGATAAGGGTAAGATATCGATTAAGGGTGGAGAGTTTAAAGTAGATAAAGTTTTTAAAGTTGCTGATGCTATTGTCCACCAAGGTTTTGCCATTAGTGGTGAAATTAAAAAGAGTGAGGCAATTATTTCTGTTGATAGGGCTAGGAGAGAAGCTTTAGCTCGGGCTCATACAGCGACCCATCTTCTCCAAGCAGCTTTACGTCAAGTTTTAGGTGAACATGTTGTACAGCAAGGTTCTTTAGTAGATGAAGATAAATTCCGTTTTGATTTTACTCATTTTAGTAGATTAGTTGAGCAAGAGATAGAGACAGTAGAAAAGTTGGTAGAAAAATTTATTGCCAATGCTGATAAGGTTGTAAAAAAAGAACTTAGTTTAGAAGACGCTAAAAGAGAAGGAGCCCTTGCTTTTTTTAAAGATAAATATCATAATGATGTAAGAATGGTTTCAATTTCTGATTATAGCAAAGAATTATGCGGTGGAACTCACGTTAATAATACTTCTGAAATCGAGAAGTTTGCTATTATCTCAGAGTCTTCAATAAGCAGTGGGATTAGAAGGATTGAGGCTTCTGTAGGCAAAGACAAGAGTGTTTCGCTCCTAACCCGCCGCAAAGAGAAGGGTGAAGCGAAGAAAGCCTTGGAAGAGAAGAAGAAAGCTGATAAAGAAAGAATAGTAGAGGTAATTGCTAATCAAGAGGAAGAATTTATATCACCTAAGACAGGAGAAGTAATAGAACTGGATAATATAAAGGGGATAAATACTTTAGTTCGTGTATTTGAGCCAGAAGCATCATTGAAAGGCTCAGTATCTAGGGCAATACTTATTCTTGTAGACCGAATAAAAGAGAAAATAGGTTCTGGGATAATATTTATTGCCACTCGTGGTTGTGAAAAAGATATTTTTATCTGTTCGGCAACTAATGATATAATTAAAAAAGGTTTTGATTGTAAAAAGTTTATTTCCGAATCCGGGAAAGGGCTATCTTTAGCTGGAGGAGGGAACGATAAAAAAGTTCAAGGCGTTGTACAAGATAGAGGGGATGATTTCATAGATAAAGTTAAAGAAGCCATTAGCAAATTTATTAAAAAATGAGAGTAGTCAGAAATTTAGAAAGTTTAGAAAAGTTACTTCTTAGAAAGAGGGTACGTAAAAATAAAATTCACGAGAAGGTCTTTAAGATCATCAAAGGCGTTCGTGATAATGGCGATAGTGCTTTAGTTGAATACACCAAGAAATTTGACAAAGTCAAAGTATCTGCTCGAGAGTTAAAGATTTCTGAGTCGGAAATAAGTGCGGCTTTTAATGAATTAGACTCATCGCTTATTTCAGCATTTAAGGTGGCTATAGATAATGTGACTAAATTCTATAAGGGTCAAATCCCTAAGACGATTAGATTAAAAGAAGATAGTGGCAAGACGCTAATTAGCCGTTATCTGCCTTTAGAGAGAGTAGGAGTTTATGTTCCGGCCGGAACCGCTCCTTTAGTATCATCAGTGTATATGGCGGTTATCCCAGCTCTAGTTGCTGGAGTAAAAGAAGTAGTTTTGGTTTCTCCGCCGGGAAAAGATGGTAATATAAATCCTTTTATCTTAGCTGTGGGTTCTTTATTAAAGATAAAGGAGATATATCGCCTCGGAGGCGCTCAAGCTATTGCTGCTTTAGCTTATGGGACTAAAACAATCAGGAAAGTTGATAAGATTGTCGGCCCAGGAAATGAATTTGTAACTGAGGCTAAGCGTCAGCTCTTTGGAGAGGTAGATATTGATATGCTTGCTGGCCCTTCAGAGGTTGTTATCTTAGCCTCTAAGGATGCCAATCTAGAACATATTATAGCTGACTTAGAAGCTCAGATAGAGCACTATAATGGTTTAGGAATTTTAGTTACTAATTCTCGAAAGATTATAAGGGAGATAAGAAAGAAGAAGATTCCTGGATTAGCTCTGAGGGTAAGAAACCTAGATGAAGGTTGTCGAGTAATAAATTGTATTTCACCGGAACATTTGGAAATTTTAACTAAAAAACCGTCTTCGTTGGTTTCGAAAATTAGAAATGCCGGGGCAATATTCTTAGGGGATTATACTCCAGTTGCTTTAGGAGATTATACTGCCGGACCAAGCCATGTTTTACCTACTGGAGGAAGCAGTCGATTTTTCTCTTGTCTTTCGGTTAGATCTTTTCTCAAGGAGTCTCACATTATAAATTATACTAAGAAGGCCTTACAGGAAGAAGAACAAGTATTAGAAAAAATAGCCAACCTTGAAGGAATGGTTAAGCACATAGAGAGCGTTAAGAAGCGACTGGCTTAAATTTATGGAGGAAGTATGTGGTTTAAGAAGAAAAAGGAAGTAAGAAAAGCAGCAATAAATAGAAAGACAAATGAGGTAGATATTAAGGGTGAACTTGTTATTGATGGCAGAGGCAAAGCTAAAGTAGTCACCGGTTTCGAACCGCTCAATCACCTACTTACTTTGTTTGCTTTTCACGGTCTATTTGACTTAAATTTAAAAGCTTCAGGAGACCTCCAACACCACATAATTGAAGATATTGGTATTGCTTTAGGCAAAGCCTTTAAAGAAGCTTTGGGGGATAAGGCTGGTATTAACAGATACGGTTCATTTTCAGTGACTATGGATAAAGTAGTTGTTGAAGCCAACATTGATATAAGCGGAAGGCCGGTATTACAGAGAGCGCCATCGGCCAATCTCGATGATGATGTAACTTGTGTTTTAGAAAATGATACTTTTGATGATACAAATTTTAAATTTAAAGATGCCGAAGAATTTCTAGAGGCTTTTATTCAACATGCTGGATTAAGTCTAGTTTATATAATCAAATCAGGAAAAGGCGATTTACACCATTTGTTAGAAGCTCTTTTTAAAGCTATCGGTAAGGCCTTGGATTGTGCCACGCAAATTGATTCTCGCCGAAAGGGTGTTCCTTCGACAAAAGGAATAATTGACTAGCCAAATAAATAAAAGATGATAGTAATTGTTGATTATGGAATGGGGAATCTAAAGAGCGTAGAGAATAGTGCTTTATTTTTAGGCAAGAAAGTAAAGGTGAGCAGTTCCCCGGCTACTATAAAGAAAGCTAATAAAATAATTTTTCCTGGGGTAGGTCATTTTCACCGAGCAGTTAAAGAGTTAAAAAAGAGGAAACTTTTTTGTCTTTTAAAGAAAAAAATTGAAGAAGGCGTACCTTTCTTAGGGATTTGCTTGGGGATGCAACTGTTGTTAGAGAAGAGTCAGGAAGCCCCTGGGGTAAAAGGATTAGGAATTATTAAGGGAGAGGTAAAAAAGTTTACTGGTAAAGAGTTAATTGTTCCCCATATGGGATGGAATCAAATAAGGATAAAGGATGAAGGAAAAAGGAAAAAGGAAAATGTGTTGTTTCGGGGTATCAAAGATGGCAGTTTTTTTTACTTCGCACACTCTTACTATTGCAAGCCGAAAAAGAGCGAGACTATATTAGTGGCGACTGCTTATGGAGATAGCTTTGCTTCCGCTTTGCATAAAGAGAATGTATGGGCAGTACAATTTCACCCTGAGAAGAGCCAAAAATTAGGTTTGAAGGTTTTTAATAACTTTTTAAAAATATGCTAGTAATACCAGCAATTGATCTATGGGAAGGAAAGGTAGTTCGTCTCTTTAAGGGGAATCCTGCTGACTCTACCGTATATAGTGATGATCCTGTCAAGGTAGCTAGAGATTGGAAAGAAAAAGGTGTAGAACTTCTTCACTTAGTTGACTTATCAGCTGCTCTTGGCCAGGAGGATAACTTTGAAATAATTGCTAAGATTCTGAAAGAGGTTGATATTAAGGTTGAGGTAGGCGGAGGGATTCGCGACATAGAGAAAGCAAAAAAGTTAATAGCTTTAGGGGCTCAGAGAATAATAGTGGGGACTAAGAGTTTGGATGATAAGTTTCTTAAAGATTTAATAAGAGCAGTAGGCCTTGAGAGGATTGCGGTAAGCGTGGATACTATCGGCTCTCAAGTTGCTGTAAAGGGTTGGCAGGAGAAGACCTCACTTCAAGCCTTAGATTTTATCGCAAACTTAATCAAGAAGGGAATAAAGTGGATAATATATACTGATATTTCTCGAGATGGAACTCTAGAGGGGTTAAATCTAGAGCCAGTAAAGGAATTTTTTTCATTTTCCGCCAGAGGCGGATTCGTCTTTGGCAGAAAAGGAGCCAATATCATTATTTCTGGAGGGGTATCTTCCCTTGAAGATATCAAGAAAATAAAGGAAGAAACTCCCTTTATTTGGGGAGTAATTGTTGGTAAGGCCCTTTATGAAGGAAGGGTAGATTTGGAAAATATAAATAAATATT
>CAZWIR010000008.1:5558-8910 GCA_964634315.1 uncultured Planctomycetia bacterium
GTTGGTAAGGCCCTTTATGAAGGAAGGGTAGATTTGGAAAATATAAATAAATATTGACATTATTGCCAGGTATGATATAAAAGCTGTCTATGAAAAAGACTAAATTTTTCAATAAAGAAGAGCGAAAATGGGTACTTATTGATGCCAAGGATAGGATTTTGGGTAGATTAGCTACCCGCATAGCCAGAATACTACAGGGTAAAACTAAACCGACATATACTCCCAATTTCCTTTGTGGGGATAGGGTTATTGTAACAAATGCTAAGCTTATAAAGTTTAGTGCAAACAAGCGGGAAACTAAAATTTATGATAAATTTACTGGTTATCCTAGTGGTCGTAAAGAGATGACTCTTAAGGTATTAATGGATAAAAATCCTTCTCGTGCACTTTACTTGGCTGTAAGAGGAATGCTTCCTAAAAGTAATTTAGGTGCCCAAATGCTTAAGTCTTTAAAGATTTATCCTGAAGATACCCATAAACAGAAGGCTCAAAACCCACAAACAATAGGTGTTTAATTTATGAAGGAAATAAACAAAGATAAAGAAATATTCATGGCTACCGGTCGGAGAAAAGAAGCGGTTGCCCGTGTAAGATTTATTCCCAAAGGAAAAGGTAAAATCGTTATTAATGGTAGGGATATCGAAAAGTATTTTTCTACTATTGATAATAGAATGCAAGTTAAAAAAGCTCTAGTAGTTACTGAGCTCCAAGGTAAGGTAGATATCCTTGCTAAGACAGATGGTGGTGGAGTAGGCGGACAAGCTGGAGCAGTAAGCCTAGGTATCTCTCGGTGCCTAGTAGAATGGAATCCTCAATTAAGAGCTTTATTGCGCAGAGAAGATTTACTTACCCGCGATCCTCGGGCCAAAGAAAGAAAGAAGTATGGGCGCAAAGGCGCTCGTCGTAGCTTCCAGTGGACCAAGCGATAGTTTATTCTATATTCTAGGAGAGGATTATGTTTGCCCATATTGAAGATATCCTTAAAGAAATAAAGTCTGGTCGACCTATTATTGTGGTTGATGATGAGGCTAGAGAAAATGAGGGCGATTTAGTTATCGCTGCTAGTTTTGCTACGCCGGAAGTCATTAATTTTATGATCACTGAGGCTAAGGGTTTAGTTTGTGTTCCGCTTATAAAGAAAAGGATTGATCAGTTAGACTTAGCACCTATGTATCATCAGGGCGGGACAGATCCTTTTAAAACAGCATGGAGAGTTTCAGCAGATGCGGCTGTAGGTACAACTACTGGAATTTCAGCTTTTGATCGAGCTAGAACAATAGAAGTTTTAATCTCACCAAAAAGCGCCCCTCAAGATTTAATAAAACCTGGACATATTTTTCCCCTAGAGGCAGAGGATGGTGGAGTTCTAGTAAGAGCTGGGCATACTGAAGCAGCTGTCGATTTTTCAAGGTTAGCTGGTCTTTATCCTGCCGGAGTAATTTGTGAAATTATAAATCAAGATGGCTCTATGGCTAGGCTTCCTGATTTGATTAAATTTTCCAAGAAACATAATTTAAAAATATGTACTATCGCTTCGTTGATTGAGTATCGTCGAAAGAAAGAGAAGTTAATAAATTTAGTGGAAAAAGTTAATTTGCCTACTGAGTATGGACAGTTTAATCTTTTCCTTTATGAATCTTTAATTGATGGTAGTGAGCACGTTGCCTTAGTTAAAGGCGAGATTGGTAATAAACCTATTCTTGTTCGGGCACACTCGGAGTGTCTCACTGGTGATATATTTTTCTCACGACGCTGCGATTGTGGAAGTCAACTTCGAAAGTCGTTAGAAATAATAGGTAAAGAAGGAGGAGTCCTTCTATACTTGCGTCAAGAAGGAAGGGGAATTGGCTTAAAAAATAAGATAAAAGCCTATAGCTTGCAGGAAAAAGGAGCCGATACTGTAGAGGCAAACCGTCTATTAGGTTTTTCTTCTGACTTAAGAGATTATGGTATCGGAGCGCAGATTTTAGCAGATTTAGGGATAAAAAAGATCAGGCTTCTTACAAATAATCCTAAAAAAATTATTGGCCTTGAAGGTTACGGTCTAGAAGTTATTGAACGAGTGTCAATAAAGATAGAGGAAGGCGAAAACAATAAGTATTATTTAGAAACAAAGAAGAAAAAAATGGACCACATAATCTAAGGGGCAAAGGAGGTAAGAATGAAGGAGATAAGAGGAAGTTTTTTAGGTAAAGGTAGAAAAATTGCAGTTGTTGTTTCACGGTTCAATGAACTTATTAGCAATCAATTGCTTCAAGGTTGTGTAGATACCCTAAAGAAAGCAGGGGTGACAAATGAAAATATCTTTGTTATCTGGACGCCAGGTTCATTTGAGATACCTCAGGTATTAAGCAAGTTAGATACAAAGAAGTTTAATGCTGTTATTGCCTTAGGAGCAGTGATAAGAGGAGAAACTCCTCATTTTGACTATATTGCGTCTGAAGTTGCCAAGGGAGTAGCCCGGATTTCACAAGATAAGAAAATTCCGGCTACCTTTGGAGTAATCACTGCTGATAGCGTAGAACAAGCGTTAGAGAGAGCAGGAACAAAGCAGGGGAATAAAGGTAGAGACGCTGCTTTATCAGCTTTAGAAATGGCAGATATTTATTCGCAAATATAATTGCGAGTAGATATTTATTTTGACAATCTGTAGTATTATGCGTTTAAGATCAAAAGCAAGAGCGGTAGCTTTATCTCTTCTTTACCAAGTAGAGATAGTAAAAATCGATTTCCATCAAGCCCTCCAGGATTATTCAGAAAATTACCCCCAAAAACAAGAAGTCGTTGAGTTTTTCTCTTTTTTGGTAGAAGGAGTTATAACTAATATATCTTCAATCGATACTCTGATAAAAAAACACGTAAAAAATTGGGAAATCAGTAGGATGGCGGCTATTGACCGAAATATCTTAAGAATGGGATGTTTTGAGCTGCTCTTTTCAGAGGATATTCCTCCTAAAGTTGCCATAAATGAAGCTATCGAGTTAGCAAAGCGTTTTGGCGATATTGATTCACCTCGATTTGTTAATGGAATCTTAGATAAAATATACAAGGTCGAAAAAGGCAAAGAGAAAAATACCAACCAGGAATAAGGAGTTTATTAAAGCATGAAAGAGGGGCGATGTGATTTGCATATTCACTCTAAGTTTTCTGACAGTGACGCTGAGATAGAGACTATTTTTAAGCAAGCCAAGGAGAAAGGGTTGGCTTGTATTGCCATCACTGATCATGACACTCTCGATGGTATAAGTTCTGCTCGAATTTATAGCAAGAGTTATGACATTGAATTGATTGAAGGTCTTGAGTTAAGCGCTGAACATGAGGGGATAGAGATTCATGTGTTAGCTTATTTTAT
>CAZWIR010000008.1:9010-16081 GCA_964634315.1 uncultured Planctomycetia bacterium
TAAGTATTCAGTAGAAAAAGCAATTCAACTTATTAGGAAATTCGGAGGTTTAAGTTTTATTGCTCATCCCCATATAATTTCTGATCAATCCTGGGTAGAAGAGTTTATCTCTTTAGGCGTTGATGGATTAGAAACAGTTTATCCTACGATGTCTTTTGCTAAGAGCTCGCTTTATAAGAATATGGCAATCAAGTTTCAACGGCTGCAAAGTGGTGGTTCTGATGCTCATGGAAGCTATAAAAAGTTTGTAAAAGTGGGAGAAGTAAGCATAGCTTATACTTGGGTAGAGGATATGAAGCGGCGTTTAGGAAGAGTAAAGTGTTAAAGGCAGAGTCTAAACGAGATCTTTGCTTTTTGAAAAAAACCTTTTCTTTGGCAAAAAAGGCAGAAGGGTTTACGTCGCCTAACCCTTTAGTGGGAGCACTTTTTGTTAAGAATAGTAAGATTCTGTCTTTCGGCTATCATCATAAAGCTGGAGGCCCCCATGCAGAGATAGAAGCAATAAGATCAGCTAGGAAAAACTTAAGAGGTAGCACTCTTTACATTAACTTAGAACCTTGTTGTCATTTTGGTCGAACTGGACCTTGTGTTGATCAGATTATTAAAAGAGGTATAAAAAAGGTATTTATTAGTTCAATTGACCCTAATCCTAAGGTCAAGGGTAAATCAATAAGGAAATTAAGAAAAGCTGGAATTAAGGTGGAAGTAGGTTTGTATAAAAGGGAAGCTCAGGAATTGAACGAAGTGTTTTTTAAAAATATACGGGAAAAAAAGCCTTTTGTAGTAGCCAAAGTAGCCCAGAGTTTAGACGGAAAGATTGCTACCCAAAAAGGCATATCTCAATGGATTACCTCAAGCTCAAGCCGAAAATTTTCTAAAAAACTAAGAGATAAGTATGATTGTGTCTTAATCGGCGCTAATACCCTCATAAAGGATAATCCTAGCCTTGAGGGATTGAAGAAGACTCCTTTTAAAGCAGTAATTTCTCCTCGACTAAACATACCTTTAAATTCTTATATTCTCAAGAAGAACCCTGATAAGCTAATAATTTTTACTTCGGATAAGAGTAAATCCGCAAGAAAAAAGATTCCTCCTGGAGTTAAAGTTTTTTTTCTAAAAGAAGAAAAGGGTTGGTTGCCAATAAAGAGAATTTTGAAAATTCTCTATTTCTTAGGTATAATGTCTGTTTTTGTTGAAGGTGGTTCTCAAACCCTGGGTCAGTTTTTTATAAAAAAAGAAGTAGATAAGGTTTTTTTCTTTATTGCTCCTAAGATTATAGGGGGCAAAACTGCGCTTAGTTCTATAGGGGCAGAAGGTTTCCCGACACTTGACTCTTGTCCTCACCTGAAAGATTTTAGGATAAAAAGAATAGGTAGAGATGTCCTTATTTGGGGGTATCCTCAATATTGATTTTCTGTTATAATTAATAAGCTATGGGAGAGAAAAGACGACTAATAAGATTAGATGTAGGGGATTTTTTAGAAATCCGGCCCCTAAATGAAGTAGGTCGTTGCCTTAAGGGCAAGAGTAAAAACTTTAACTTAATGGGGGTCTGCTTTACTTCCGAGGTCGAGTGGCAGAAGGGCCAGGTTCTTCTTATCGATTATTTTATACCCGAAGAGCTTGATTCGGTCAGGCTTAAAATAGTAGTAGTTTGGTCAGAGTTCATTGATTTAGAAAATGGCTATTTTTGTGGTGGCGAAGTAATTGATGTAGAGGAGTTAAAACAAGATAAATTCGCGAGTTATTACTTCAAGCAGATAAGAGGCAGATTTTTTAAATAGCCAAGTCAGCAATAATTAATGCCTGAGAAAAATGTCCATTATCTTGAGTTTCCCCAAGTTATTGTAGTTGAAGCCTCTGCTGGTTCAGGGAAAACTTACTGCTTAACTAAAAGATATCTCCACTTACTTATAAACCCTCAACTAAAATTAAACCAAGTTCCTTTAAGAAATATCTTAGCCATCACTTTTACTAATAAAGCTACAGTAGAGATGAAGGAAAGGATTCTTGAGTCTCTGAAGAAGTTAGCCTTAAATGCTTTCTCAAACCAAGAAGAGGAAGAGGATATTTTATTTTCGCTTGGTGTTGAGAAAAAGGATGCCGAAAATAAAGCTAAGCTGATTATGGATGAACTAGTCAGGCACTATAACTTTTTCCAAGTCCAAACTATAGATAGCTTTATTAATGCACTTCTTTTGGGGTGTTCATTAAACATTGATCGCTCAGCTAGTTTTAAAATAAAGCGGGATTATCTTCCCTCTCTTTGTTTTTGCCTGGATTCCTTAATTGAAGAATCAAGAGAGAAAAAAGAAGTACTAAAGTTGTTAGAAGAATTTTTGCAGCACTATTTGTTTGTCGAAAATAGAAAAGGCTGGTTTCCCAAAGAAGATATTTTGAAATTATTGCAATCGTTATTTAGGCTAAGCAATAAATATGGAAAAACATTTAGTCCTTTTCCTAGCGGAGAGTCTAAAGATATAATCAAAAAGAAGAAGTATATTTTTGGCCAAGTTAAAGAGTTGTTTGAGTGTTCCCCCGTTGGCATGAATGCTAGCGCCAAGAAGAATATTACTTCGTTCCTTGGTAAAAATGATGATATTTTTGATATTGCTGCTATTCCAGCTCACCTGAAGAGCTCTCAGGTTCCAATGAACAAGGAAAAAAAAGCTCCGGTTGATTTTATTAAAAAGTGGAAAAGAATTTATAATTTGTTAAAGGAGTTAGTTGAATCAGACGCAACCACTGCTTATAATCCTTATGTAAAACTTTATCAGAGGATAAGTGATTCTTTCCAGCTACTTTCAAAGAAGGAAGATGTATTATTCTTAGAGGAACTTAATCGAAAAGCTCGTCTTCTGTTCGATGAAGAGGGCATAACTGTTGCCGAGGTTTATTATCGCTTGGCGACCCGCTTTAAGCACTATCTTGTTGATGAATTTCAAGATACGAGTATATTACAGTGGCGCAACTTAAAGGAAATGGTTAGAGAAGCGCTTTCCACGGGTGGTTCATTATTTTATGTTGGAGATAAAAAGCAAGCTATATACCGTTTCCGTGGCGGTGAAGCAAGGCTTTTTGATGCAGTAAGAGAAGAGTTCACTCATTTCAATGTAAAAAATGTCAACTTAATAAAGAATTGGCGTAGCCAAAGAGCAATCATTGAGTTTAATAATAAGGTGTTCTCAAAAGAGAATCTAGAAAAGGCACTTGAATCATCAGGTATTGCTAAGGAATTAGGAGAGAAGAAAGAGAGTATCAATGAGATTCTTAATATTTTTAAGGATACCAAGCAGAAGCAGCGAGAGAGTAATGATGGAGGCTATGTTTATGTTGAACGAATCCAAGAAAAGAATAAACAAGAGCGTGATGAAATAATCCAGCCTAAAATCTTGGACTTGCTTCGAAGTCTAAAAGGACGTTTCCAATATGAAGATATAGCAATTCTTACTCGAGACAACAATGAGGTTGAGCTGGTAACTTCTTGGCTTCTAGAAGCAGGATTTCCGGTTGAGTCAGAGAAGACTTTGAATGTTATTGAGAATTCTTTGGTGAAAGAGATTATTTCATTTCTCAATTTCTTATACTCACCATTGGACGATTTAAGTTTTGCTAGTTTTATTCTCGGAAAAGCATTTAGCCGTTTAACTAATATTGCTTGCGAGGATATTACTGAGTTTATTTTTGGTCTTCATAGGGAGGATAAAATTGGTAAGCAATTACCATTGTATCGTTTGTTTCAAAAGCGATATCCGGAAATTTGGGATCAATACATTGATAAGTTTTTCAAAACGATAGGATTTATATCTCCCTATGAGCTAGTTGTAAGTATTTATCAGTCTTTGAAGGTAAATGAAAATTTCAAGAAGAATCAAGCTTTTTCCATGAAGTTTTTAGAATTAATAAAACAGAAAGAGAATGATTACATAGGCTTAGGTGAGCTTCTGTCATATTTAAAGAGTGCGCCGCAAGAAGATCTGTATGTAAATGTTGCCCACAGTAGTTCTATAAAAGTTCTTACTATCCACAAATCTAAAGGGTTAGAGTTTGGTGTTGTTATTATCCCGTTCTTACGTATGGACATAAGCCCTGAGACTGGAGAAAGAGGTAGTAGCTCTTATGTTGTGCCTAATCAGGATAAAGATTTAGGGATAGTGCGTATTACCAAAAATCATCGGGTATACTCACCCCTTTTGCAAGAAATTTATATCCAAAGTTACAAAAAAGCTTGTATTGATGAATTAAATAATATCTACGTTGCTTTGACCCGCGCTCAGTTTGAGTTATATGTCTTTATTCCTAAGAAGAGTTCAAATAGCAATAATAAAGCTTGGCATATGGTTCCTGAAAAAATAGAGGAGATCGGAAGTAAAGTGAAATATCGAAGAGAGACTAAGGATGTACAACCAACAATTGATGTATCACCTTCGGTATATAAAGAG
Source organism: uncultured Planctomycetia bacterium (assembly GCA_964634315.1). GTDB lineage: Bacteria > Omnitrophota > Gorgyraeia > Duberdicusellales > 4484-171 > Susulua. The sequence continues at coordinate 13,453 of CAZWIR010000008.1, forward strand.
TGGCCAGAATTAATTCCTGGTGAATTTGGTAATTGGAAAAGTATTAAAAATCAGAGGAATCTTCTAGAAGGAAACTTGTTGCATGCAATTCTTTCACGAATTGAAAATTGTCAGGGCGTGGACATAGAACAGCTGATAAAAGAAGCAGGATTATTTGCTAGAACACAATACCCATTCATTGAGGATCTTTCTTCTTATGAAGCCAGAGTAAGACAATTATTAGCCAAGAAAGAACTTAAGAGTATCTTTTTTGTTTCAGGCTCTAGTGTTTTCTGTGAGAAGGAAGTAGTTAATCGTTTTGGTGATAGTAAGCGAATTGATCGTTTGATAGTAAGAGAAAAAGAGGTTTGGATAATTGATTATAAAAGTTCTCAAGAAGCAAAGCCCGAAAGCGAGAAACAGATTAGTGAATATATTCAAATCATTAAGGATTTTTATCCTAATCGGGAAGTGAGGGGTTTTTTGGTGTATTTAGATAGTATGACAAAGGAAGAAATTATCCCCGGGTAATCTATGGAGAAAATAATTACTTATAATTTCGGTGAAGATTTTATTGCTAAGTTAGCCACTCTTCTGAGTGAAAATTTTTTAAAGTCTGGCAATGATTTAAGTCATATTAGCTGTGTTTTTGGTGGTCGCAGGCCAGCTTTGTTTTTGAAACGAGAGCTTTCCAAAAAAATAAAAAAATCTTACTTACCTCCGCGTTTTTTTAGTATGGATGAGTTTGTCAATTGTCTTATTCTTCCTCAATACCAACACAAAATCAACGATTTAGATGCTTGTTTTCTTATTTATTCTTTGGCTAAAAAACATCTTCCTAAACTCTTAAAACAAAGAGAATCTTTTAATGCCTTTTTGCCTTGGGCTCGAGAGATTATTTCTTTTATTGAACAACTTGATTTAGAGGATATTAAGAATCAATCTCTGTTATCTATTGAAAAAAGTGCTAGTATTGGTTATGAAATACCTGAAAGTATTAATCATTTACTTGCCGAAATAATATCCTTGCGTGATGCTTACCATAAGGCTTTAACAAAGAAGGGACTAACTTCTAGAGGTTTACGGTATCTACAAGCTGCTAGGTCTGTTCAAGGGCGAAGGGTTGAGGAATTTGGAACAATTATCTTTTGTAACTTTTTCTATCTTCATGGCACAGAAGTAAGGATTGTTAAAAGTATTTATGAAAAAGGAAGAGGAATCTGTATTTTTCAAGGTTCCCAAGATAAGTGGTCAGTGTTAGCAACTAATGCTAAAAAATTAAATGTTTCCATAAAACCCCAAGAAGAAGATGTTAAGCCTAATTTTTCTCTTTATCAAGGCTTTGATATGCATTCGCAAGTTGGTATTGTTGGGGAAATTCTTGGCAAGATTAAAAATAAGAATAATACTCTAATTGTTTTGCCTCAGCCTCAAACTCTCATACCGCTGCTTACTGAAATCTCTTCTTTGCTCAAAGATTTTAATATTTCTTTAGGGTATCCCCTAAATAGAAGTTCACTCTACGTTTTATTTAACCTTATGTCAAAGTCTCAAGAGCAGAGATCCGCCGATACTTATTATACAAAAGATTACCTGAATCTTTTGCGTCATCCTTTAGTAAAAAATTTAGAAATCGGCAAAGATTCAGCAATTACTCGAGTAATGGTTCATAAAATAGAAGAACTTCTCCAAGGCCAAGAGGATACCTCTATTGGCGGAAGCCTTTTCCTAAGTCTAGAAGAGATAGAGGCAGAAGAGAAGATTTACTTGCGTACCCAGGAAGTTCTTCAAAGCATGGATATTTTGATAAGCTTTGATGAATGTAAGAGTCTTTTACTTAAGCTACATAAGATCTTTTTCAAGAGCTGGGAAAATATTTCTGATTTCAATCATTTTAGCACTACATTTTTGGAGTTGCTTAATACTTTATCTGAGAAGAGTAAAATTGGAAGTTTTCCTTTCAACCTTAAGGTAATAGAAAAACTATACGAAATAGGTCAGGAGTTGGGAAGTTTAGATTTTAGCAGAGAAAAGTTTGATCCTGGTGAAATTTGGGATATTTTTTTGAAACAGAAGCTTCAATCTGAGATTATCTCTTTTACTGGTTCACCTTTAAGAGGAACTCAAATTTTAGGGCTTCTTGAGACCCGTTCACTTAGCTTTGAGAATGTAATTATAATGGATTTGAATGAAGCTGTGCTGCCTAAACTTAAGATTTATGAGCCCTTGATCCCTCGTGAAGTTATGTTAAATCTAGGGCTAAATCGTCTTGAAAAGGAAGAGGAGATACAACGTTATCAATTTATGCGTTTGGTATCAAGTGCAAAAAAAATTCATTTGGTACATGAGGAGAATCAAGAGAGGGAAAAAAGTAGATTTATCGAGGAATTGCTCTGGACAAAACAGAGGGAATCAGGAAAATTAGAAGTTACTCAGGTATCTAAAGCTCGTTTTGCAGTAGAGGTAGCTTCCTTAGTCCCAACTGTTCAAAAAACAGAGGCAATGGTGCGATTCTTGAACAAGGCAACTTATTCGGCAAGTCGTTTAAACACTTACCTTAACTGCCCTCTACGATTTTACTATCGGTATCTATTAGGATTAAGAGAAAAAGAGGATTTACTCCAAGATCCTCAGGCTTCCCATATCGGAA
>CAZWIR010000009.1:0-14793 GCA_964634315.1 uncultured Planctomycetia bacterium
GACGCAAAACCACCTGTCCTGCTAGGATAGAGGGGTTACCCAGAGGGGGAAGTTAGTAAACCCTAAGATAATTGCCTTAGGTTTTTTTTATTGTTAGCCCTTTTAGGTGTCGAGCGTGCCTTAAGAGGGCTTTTTTTAATTTTAGAAAGATGAAAGAATATAGTAAAAAACAAATACTTTTTAAAGTGGTTTCCTTCATAAATAGGGATGAATTGGACTTTCTCGACAAGATAGTAAAAGACCTCTATTTTGCAACCGGAAAGAAAGTTGCCCGTTCTCACGTACTTAAAGAGATAGTTCACGTATCTAAGGATCTTTGGTTAAAGAAGCAAATAATTCAGGATTTGAAGTTGGAGATGAAGAATAATAAAGGAGATAAAAATGAATAAGTATGTTTTATTCTTAGCGTTTTTATTGATTATTCCTACATCCGTGTTGGCTGGTAACTCTACAGTAATTAGAGCTTCATTTACGATTCCTCAAAGAGTAGAAATCAACAAAGGGTCAGCTATACCTCTAGAGGAGAGAGGAAAACTTAGTGAAGAAGTAGAATATGAAATTATAATTGAAGAAGAAAGAATGATTGCCACGGAAGAGGTAGCCCGAGGAGGTCAAAAAGTCATTTTAAAAACTGTCTTGGTAAAGTAATTACTTTTTTTGTAAGGGGATATGGTAGGTGTAGGTAAGTCCTTCGGAAACATTTACTTCTTTTTTTATCGGAACCTTAGGCAAGTATTCTAAGGGTAGAGAATTAACATCAAGGGTTAAATTGTGGGTGCCGACAGGAACGCTACTAAAGAAATAAACACCTTCACTATTGGTAAATGCTACTTTTTTTCCGTCAAAGAGCATCTTTACTCCCGGAATAGTGATATCTTCTCTATCTAGCTTATTATTTCCATTAGAGTCGTAGAAGACAACTCCATATATGCCTGATTGAGGAGATATGCCAAAGTTTATTGTTTGCCTTTGGCCAGTAGAGGTATCTAAATCAAAAGATGCCGGAGTAGTTAAAACATAACCTTTAGGCACACTGTTAAAGTTAATATTAGCAATTATTCTTTTTGCTTTTACCTTGGCAGTAAACTTCCCACTAGTAGCACTTACAACTTTTTTAGGGCCAACAATTATTTCTATTCCCGCTATTCCAACTTCGTCGTTATCTTTCTCTCCATTGCCGTTAGAATCTTTAAATACAAAACCTTCTATTATTGCTTCTGGTGACCAGCTGAAGAAATTATCCCAAGATAAGCGGGCTCCCAGTCTTATTTCAGCTTCAATAAACTCTTCTGTGTCGGCATTCTCAGCCCAGACATTTCTTACTCTCCCATCAAGGAAGAACTCAGTACCTTTCTTAGGGCTATAGGTAAGATTTAGACCACCTTCGAGACTATCTTCTCCAGAGAGAAAAGAGTGTAAAGCAGTTGCATTTTCTTCATTGCGGTAACTTAAGCGTATACTAGAAGATAACTTGGGATTAAAAGTATGGTAAAAATCTATTCCAGTTTCAGTAACTGAAGGCTTTGACTCCTCACCAGTAGAAAGTTCTTCTATCCAGGAGAAGTTATAATTAAGATAATAATATAAGTCTCCGGCCAATTGAAGGCGTAGGCCGCTTAATAGGCCGTTGCGTTTATAATCAGAGGTTGGAGATAGGGGATTAATACTTCTCTGGTAGTTATAGCCTAAGAATGTATGAACTGATCTATCACCAAAGAAACTCCAATCAAATCTTTTACTATAAGTAGTAGTGGCATTTATGCTTTTCTGGGGTGAGAGAAGGCCTGGAGAGTTAATATAATACAGACTAGTAGCTAGGTTTGAGCTAGGTGATAAAGTTATATTTAAATAATTACTCCAATTAAAGTTAAGTTTATCTTTGCTACCGGGATTAAAGAAGGCTCTATCCTTATAGACGTCTAGGCTTGAGTTTAAAGAGATTTTACTAGTTGGATTCCAATCAATACCAACAATACCTCCAACTTCTCCGATATTAGGAGGTCTACCTGAGATAGTGACAAAATCCTTTTCGATATTGCGAAAAGAGAGATTTAAGTTAAGTTTAGGAGATCGCAGGATTGAAGAGAAGTTAGCTCCTATAGAGTCTTCATCTGTAGCTATCTCGGTTATAATATCAAGATTCTCGAAGTTGTGCTCACTTTGGAAAGAGAAGACCTTACTTTTAAGATAGTCTTCTCTGTCTCTGCCATAGCCATGAGCGTAGTTGAAGAAAAACTTATTCTTATTATGGGGAAATAAACTTAGTCGCAAGCCTTCAATGTAGGCGTCTTCTTCTTGGATAACTCCCGGAGAGATAATCCCCGATGAATATTGTTTTTGCTGTCCGTAAAATAAGGCGTATTCGATTTTTTCATTAAAAGCCGGAGACCTAAAGAATAGACCTTCTAAGGTTTCACCAGGGAAGGATAAAGACGAGAAGTTTTCTCTAAAATCAAAACCACGGATGTAAAAATCTTTAAAATTCAAAAAACGGCCGTTTTTTAAACCGACAGTGTAGCCAGTTATTTCTTCTTGGTCGTCAAGACGTGACCAGTTTAAGGAAGCATCTAGCTCTCCGTAAGGGGTTGGTCCGACGATAGCTGCTCCCTCGTCATAAGTGAGAGCTTGTCTTTCCATATCAGTAAATTTACTTCCCCGGTAGTATTGGCTCCAATCAGAACTATACATGAATTTAAAGCCATCAGGTTCCTCCCAAAGCCGATCTGCCTCGGGCACTACTACTCGTGGAGGAATTATTTTTACATTAAAGGTCCATCTGCCAACACTATCCCAGACATGTAAGAACGAAGAGCCAAGATTAGTAGCAGCGACATTTAAGCTATTGGTGGGAAACCTATCTACTTCAATTACACCTGAAGAGACTATCAAGAATCTTTTTAAGGTCTCAGAGTTAATTTTAAATGATTCACCGGGAGCTATCTTTATAATTAGAGGAAATTCGCCTCTGGTCTCAGAGGTAAGGTAGATTATTTCTGCCTTCTTGGTTGTCTTTCTTTTACTAGGAACTTTTATTTTTTCTTTTTTGAATTTTCTTACTTTTTCTATTTTTTTTATTTCTTCTATTTCTTTTTCCTCCTCTATCTCCTGAGTAGTCTTAAGGTATAGAGGAGGAAGCTCAATGACTTCTTCCTTCTCTATCTTTCTTATAGCTATTTTCCTTTCCCAAGAAGTTAAAGCCTTACTTACTATTTTTTGTTGTTTATCCTTACCTTGGGTCTTTTTTTCTAAAACAGACCCCATTAAGCTGGCAACCTCGCCTTGGTCATATGTTTGGTCACCAATAACTCGGCCATCAAGAGCTCGCTTTATTAGGTTAATATAGGATATGACTTCTGTTGATTCCGGTTCCAATAATTGGGCAACCTGGAAGTAATGGAGAGCTTCTTCGTAGTTATTTTCTTTTAGTTCCCACTTACCTAATTCTAATAAATATTTATATGATAGTGATTGGGGATAAAGAATAGAGGAAAAGCAAAATAAGAAAACTAATAATAGCAGGACTGTATTTTTTTTCGGCATTAATTTCTCTCATCTAAGACGGCAACTTCTCCTGAACCTGAAAGAGAGAAATCAATTTCTTTAATTAAAGAATTATCTTCCTCTAAATCAAAAGTAATTACCATCGTGTAAGTACCAGGGGCTAGATCACTAGATAAGGCTATTTGCAATCTGGTACTATCATTAGGTAAAAGGTATAGATCTTCTAAAACACCTCTATCTTTGACCATGCCCTCATTATCCAGAGTAAAGGATGTGCCTTGAGCATGAATAAATGAATTACCGGAATTAATAAAATCACCGACTAAAGAATAAGAGGAACCTTTGATCCCATTGAAAGTTGCTTGTTTTCTTTTATCCTTAGGTTCAATAAAGAGTAAAGAACCGATTCTACCTAAAACGTTTATTGCTTTGCCTTCCTCGTAAGTAGTTCCAATAGAGGTCTCAAAAAACAAAACTCCGCAGCGAACAGAATTAAAAGAAGACGCAGGGCTTATTGAGAAATTAACTCTTCGGCGTGCGAACGGCTGTAATGTGAACTCTTGAGGGGAGAAAGTTATCCAGTTTGAAAGGGAGACACTCGTTGTACCGGGAGCATAAAACTCCTTGGCACCATCAAAAGGAGTAACATAAGCAAAGTCTTCTAAATAGACCTTTACCGAAACTTCATAAGTAGAAGGATTTTCTACGATAATAGCTCCACTATAGTTATCTCCCGGAGAGAGCTGGAGCTTTACCTTAGGATTATCAATCCTTAAGGCAAATGATGAAATCGGTAACAAAAACAGTAAAAATAGAAAAACTATTCTTTTAAACAACTTATCTCCTCACTTGTACTAGATACAAAGATGACCACAGTATTTTCTACTGGTGGCCATCTTTGTATAATGAACTTCTTTAAAGGCTCTCTACTATGTTTCTGTAACTTATTCTTATTGAAGAACAACAGAAAAAGTTATTGTTCCCGAATATGTTCCTGAAACTTGGTCTCCAGTAATTGGTGCTGCCCCAGAGGGCTCGCCAGTAGCTCCTGTAGCTAGACCATAGTAGGCTCTTGCTATTCTTGCTTTTCCTGAGTTGCCGTTATAAACTATTTTGTTGGTTGGCCAAAGCTAGACTTTCAGAACCGTAGCTGTCTGATCCGATACTTCCTTGAGCAACTCCGCCTATCTTATCCTCGGGTTGATAGCCAGGAGTTACAATCAAGCTGCTATTAAGATTGGTGCTGCCTTTGGAAAAACCTATATTTGTCTGTTGAATCCTGTAGGGTCTTCCAGATGAGGAAGCCAAAAGAAATACAGTAAAGTATTTCGCGGCTGTCCATATACCATTGGTATCATCGTAGACAAGAGTACCAAAGTTTAAACTTGTGGCATCTCCTGAGCCTTGACCGTAAGGATCACCTCCTGGTGGAGCATAGCGAATCCAGCTGCCTAATTCCAACTGTTCTGGAACAGTAGCTGTAACTCCTACGCTAACGGTACTTGCTGCTGGGCAAATACTTGGTGAGCTTGCAAGTGAGATTAACACTAACATTGCAATCAATTTTTTCATACTAATTCACCTCCCTTTTATTAATTTTTATAATTTATTTCTCTACCAAAGAGTAATTTAATCCTGTAAAGTAGTCTCCCCCGATCATATCCCTTGGAACCTCCAAGGAGTAAATGATTTTAAACTCTGAAGAATCACCAGTTGAATTAGAAGCAAAAACTCTAGTATCTCCTAAACTTAAAGCAGAAAATTGAGAAAAAATTATAGTTCCTGGGTTATCCTTAGCTTTCTCTTCCTTTAAACGGAAGAATTGCAAAGGAATAGTATTTCCGCTTTGATTAGCAAGCGGATTAGTCAAATTTTGGATAACGTTATAAGGTCTACTAAGATTAGTCTTCACCTTGATGATGACTTCCTTTTCTATTGATCCTGAGTCAGATTTTAAGTTTCGAAACTGTAAGCCACCCATAGATTCAGAGATAACTTCAATATCAAATAAAGGTTTTATTTCTAAAGAGATATCTAAGGGCAGTCTTTTTATTAAAGAGCCTAAAGACTCTACGTTATATAATACTAAGGCTTTAAAACGCCCGCTTGGTAATTCTTCAAAGTCTTTGGTGTCGACAGAAAAGTTAACTACAATTTCATCGCTATCTCCTCGAGCCTGCGAACTGTATATTAGGAGAGGCTTCCTAGCCAGAGGCGTAGGAGAGGAAGCATAGATTTGGCCTTTATTACTTAATGCAAAGACCTTAACTAGATCTAACGGTAGAACTTCGCCTTTTTCATTCTTAAATGGCTCTTGCACCAGTTGTTTTACTTCGTACTTTTGTCCTAAAGAGCCTTCAGTGCTAATTTTTAAATAACCGTTTAATTGGTCTTTATCTGGGGAGAGTCTCAAAGTTCGTGAGCCCTGTGAAGATGTTTTTAAGCTTACCTGAAAGTTTTTTTCAGTTTCAAAGTAGACATTAAGAATAACTTCCCTTTGAGTACCACTGGAACCTAGAGGAGTAAAAGTATATAGAATTCTACCTAAGAAATTTCCCGAGATATTTATTTTACTTGGTTTAATCGAATAGATGACTGAGAAAGAATCGCCAGTACCGGCAGCAGCTGAAACATAAAGAACTCTTTTAAAAGTGTCTACTTTATAAGGTGTATCTTGATAAAGACTGCCGACTAGGTTTGAGCCTCTTAAGGTGTAGAAATTAAAAGCTTCGGCATTTAATAATTCACCACGATCATTTCGTAAAGGTTCAAGCAACCTTTGCTCGACTTGATATTTTACTCCTAAATCAGAAGTAACTCTTATTCGAACTTGTTTGTTTATTGCATTTTCGGAAGTTACTCTTCCAAAGCGAAGGCTATTGCCTCCTTCGAGAGGAGTTATCGAGAGGCTTGCTGCAGCCCAAGTGTTTAAGGGAAGCAGGAAGCAGATCAAGAATACTGCTATTAAACTTACTTTTCCATTCATATAGAACTCAACCCCAAAATCTGCCTTTGATGCCTCCCAGCATCAAACACAATTATTTCTATAAATGTAACATATTTTTTATACTTTTTCAAGGTAATATTACTAGTATTATAATAACGCTTACAATACTAATACCGCAATTTTCCTTATTTTGCAAGTATTTTGTTAGTTTTAGGGAAAGATAAAGTTTGCCAAAGGTTAAACAAAGTAAGTCAGAGAATTCTTGGTAATTTCCTCGAGCAATCCGCGATAAAGACAAAAAAGCCAGGCAGGGATTAGCTTTCCTGAGGAGTATTTTTACTTAAAACTTCTTACGATAATAAACTCTAACGATGTGTTGGGTATCAAGAGTAGCAACGCCGCCGCCAAAAGGCGAATAGGTCGATTCAGCTATGCCGGCAATACCACCTACGCCATATTGAGCAATCAGCTCACTGTCTTCCTTTATCCTAAATCTTGCTTCTGAGAAAAAAGTATGATGAGACCGTTCCTCTGTCCGCGAGTCTTCATTCAGCTCAGAAATGTCTTTACACTTTGAGTAAACGTAACGTCCGTAAAAGCCTAGTTTTTCTGTCGGCAAATAACTTATTTCAAAACCAAGATGATTAGTATTATCATCGATAATTTGGGCCCACTCATATTCATTGCGGCCATAATCTAAGTAAATCTCCAGATTATCCTTCGGCTTTAACCCTATGCCAACCTTGAAAATGTTAAAATAAGAATATGGCGGAAGAGGAAAATAGCTTGTCCTGTATAATCCAAAGGCTCTTTTACTATAGTCTTTTCCGTATTCGGAATATGTTGAAAACCATGGCGTAGAGTCAAGTGCTCCTCTAGGAAAATCGTCATAAGCTAAGGTAGAATCATTAGTATATTCCCAAGTAAAATTTGCGTCAAGCCAATCAAAAAAATCATATTTTGCCCCTAAAGAAATGGTCTTTAAAGACGGGTCTTTCCCATCTTCTATCGACAGATTCTGATACGAGTCACCAGTTTCAGAGTTAATTACAAAAGGATCAATTCCGGCAACAGTCTTAGGTAAATCGTGATAAATACCTAAGAGTTTTGTAGTCAATTTATTGGTAACTTGATATGCAGTTTCAAGACGGGTAACATTCTCAATATATTTTCCATTAACATTATGCACATTTCGAACATCGAAAAGAGCACCAAGACGGTTATCTAATAAGTTATTAACTTCTATCCTAAGGCTAATTGTATCCCTTCCGTAATCAATGCCGTCACCGATTGCAAAAGTCTTTACACTGTCCCAGTTTAAACCCGGTTCATCAAGTCCCACAAAGTAATAATCAAAAGGTTTTCGAAAGCTAATATGCCTTGACCAAAAAGTATCATCTCTTGTCTCACGAAAACTAGCTAAAGCACTTTCAAAACCTTCATCCATATGAGTAAGAGATAGCCTCAATTTATAAAAAGGCAGTTCTTTCTTCGGCAGGACTCCAAAATAATCTTTACCGAAAACCTCCGAAGTTGAATTAATCATACTTACTTGAAAACTATTTCCGAGTTTTTCGGTTTCATAATCAGATTGCCGGTCCTGTTCTGTTCGGGATGAAGCCGCCTCAACAAAAAACTCTGTATTCGAACCTAAGCCTAAATTAAAATCAATGCCGAGAAAGTGATTAAAGGCGTCTAAAGCTCTCTCATTGTACCCAAGTTTAGAACCGTAAACAAAGCCTAAGGTCAGGTCGTCCCAACAGAAATATTTACCGCGAAGAGTACTTTGAAAAGTATTAAAACTATCATAATCCTGCCATAATTCTTTTGGAGAAGCCGCCGTAAAATCCAGCATTGATTTTTCTGAGTTTAAATTCAAGGAAAATCCTCTTAAAGCCGTAAGCTTCTCTCCGGCGGAATCTCTGGTAAAGAATGCTAAAGAATCATCCCACCAACCTTTGAAATAATTTACAGGTGTTGCTCCTGAATTAAAATGGCCGGGCTTCCAATTAATTAACCATTGAGATTCTTCCCAATAAGTATGTCTATTGGTAAGACTTAAAGGGTCATCGGAAGAATAAGCAGCATTTTCCATGGCTACGGGGAATATTTTTAATTTTAGGCCATCATCAATATAATCAAACCAAAATTCTCTAACCGGCCAAATCTCACTACCAATATCTAATTCATCAGTAGAAGAAAAAAGATTAACGTAATCGTCATTACTGCCTTCTACAGAAAAAGGTTGAATCTTCCCGTCAACCACTTTTAGCTCCGGCAAAGAAAAAGAATCTCCCAAAACATTGGTATAAATAGTTTCATTAACGGTATAATGACTATTTGACCAATATTTAAGTTGAATATCTGCAGTATCACCTTCTGAACCAGTTAACGTAATCTTGTTACTCTTGCCGATAAAACTCCAAGGACTGATGTCAAAATTACTGTGAAACCCCCAGCCTGCTTCTGCTGGACGGTTAATCTCAAATTTTATTCCGCTATAAACAGCCGGGTCAAAAGTATTTTCTCTGCGATTGTAAGCGTCGCTATCTAAAATTCTCCAATTTTTCTCGTTTAAATCAGCATTAGCCCGTTTCCAAATAATATCCTCGCCCTCTATGCCAAAGCTGGCCTGGTACTCCCCCTTAAGAGTAAAATCAGAGTCATCTTTGGTCCCGGGTTTTCTTTTTAAAGGCCTAGGCGAAGCTATCCTTTTGGGGGTATTTTCTTCTAGGGATTGTAAGTCTTTAGGTAAAGCAAAATAATCTTTCTCTATAGCAATTTCCTCTACATCTTTTGAAGATTCTTCCAAGACGTCTAAGACACTATTTACCCTATCTTTACGAATTTTTACTAGATATGTGTTTGCTTTTTCGTTGGAAGGGTTGAGTGTCAAGGCATCTTCAAATTCAATTTTTGCCGCTTGAGTATAACCTTTTTCCAAAAAAACTTTACCAATTTCAACTAGGTGACTATCTGAAGCAGGAAAGATGGCTAAGGGAAAAATTACTATAAAAAAAGTTAATAAAAAAACCTTCACTATATAATTTTATCAGGAAAGTGCTGATATCCCAACCATTTTTTTTATTTTTCCGGGAGGGGTACTATGTATCTTCCCATTCCTGGGGGAAAATCAAATTATACTTGCTAAAATCTTCTGATAATACTACAATAATAGGAACTTGCCCCGTGGTGCCCTGTACCAGAGGGAAACTCGGTACAGGATTGAAATAATCGGTAACATGAAAGTGATGATGGTAAAGTGTATTATTTGTAATCAAAAATTAAAAAAGATCACCAATAGCCATCTCTGGCATAGGCATAAGATGCGTCCCTCCGAATTCGTAAGGCAATTTCCTGATGCCGGTAGAGGATTAATACCTTGGAACAGAGGCGAAACAAAAGAAACCCATCAAGGTCTTTTAAAACTATCTAATACGCTGAAATCAAAGAAGAAATGGAATTTTAGCAAATGGCAAAAGAAAAGACAGAAGATTCATTATAAATTTTTCGAAAAGAATGATGATCTAGCAGAATTAATCGGGATAATTTTAGGTGACGGTAATTTATATAGGCACGCGCGAACAGAAAACTTAAGAATAATTTGCAATTCAAAAGATATTAATTATATTCGGTATATCGCTGATCTTATTGAAAAAATTTTTCATAAGAAACCATCAATAAATAAACGAAAAAATGAAAATACTACGGTTATAAGCTTATATCAGGGAAAAATTAGCAAAAGATTAAATATCCCATCAGGTAATAAAATAGAAAATAATGTCGCTATCCCATTTTGGATTTTTCGCGATACGAAGTATATGGTTAAATGCTTAAAAGGGTTGTTTGAAACTGATGGCTGTTTTCATGAAGACAAGATGAACTATACACGAATTATTGAATTCAGAAATAATTGCAAGAAATTAAGAGAAAACGTATATAATATTTTATTAAGGCTTGGTTTTAGCCCCCAATTTGGCGATAGTTATATCCGCTTGGCCAAGAAAAGTGAGGTTTACAAATTTAAAGAATTAATCGATTTTAGAAATCATAATTGCCCCCTCGGCTAATCGGTAGGCCACTAGATTCTGGATCTAGGTGTTGTGGTTCGAGTCCACAGGGGGCAACCAGTATACGAATTATATGAATTTTTCAAAGAGAGGAGGGCAACCTTAGAAAGTATGAAAATAGAATATTTTAATCAAATAGCCCTTTCTGTTCCTAAAGATAAAATATACAGCCGTCTTGGGTTTGCTAAGGGTGTAACTAAACTTGATGACAAACAGAGAGATCAGGTTGAAGGCTATATTGAAAAAGCTTTAGAGATTGTTGAGTTAAAAGGCGCGGGAGCAATACTTTCTATAAATAAAATAGAAACTTCTAAAATTATACTCGCAGAAGGAATTAGTTTTGTCAGTGAGTCTTTAGCAAAATTTTTAGTTGATTCAAAAGAAGTACTTTTGATGGCAGCGACTGCTGGTTCAAAAATAGTTGAGGTAATTTCCCAAGATTCTGCCGGTAAAGATATAACTGCAGCAGTAGTCTTTGATGCTGTAGCTAGTGAGATGACTGATGGTACACTTAGCTGGATTATAAATTATTTTAATCGGCAACTTTCCAGAGAAAATAAGCAATTAACTTCAAGACGTTTCTCTGCCGGTTATGGCGATTTCTCATTAGATAACCAGAAGGTTATCTATGATCTCCTAAAGCTGGGGCAACTGGGAATTAGCTTAAATGATAAATATATACTTACTCCTGAGAAGTCAGTTACTGCACTTGCTGGAATCGGATTTAAGGAAGAACGAAGGAGTAGAAGGAGAAAGTGAAGAATAAAATTAAGCTTCTTAATAATAAAGTTATAGTTCTTGATGGGGCCACTGGAACTGAGTTGCAGAAAAGGGGTATGCCAGCTGGAGCATCTCCTGAAATTTGGTGTATTCAAAATCCTAAAGTTATTTCATCAATTCATGCTGATTACCAAAAGGCCGGAGCAGAGATAGTTTATACTTCTACCTTTGGTGCCAACAAGATTAAACTTAAATCGTATGGTAATTATAATGTAGGCAAGATTAATGAAAAGCTTGCTTTAATTGCTAAGAAAGCTGTTAAAGGTAAAGCCCTGGTAGCTGGTGGTATTGGTCCTACAGGGAAATTCGTAGAGCCTTTTGGTTCGCTTAAATTTGAAGAAGCAGTTGAGATTTTTAAAGAGCAGATAAGGGGTTTACTATTAGCCAGAGTAGATCTTTTTATAATTGAGACCATGATGGATATCCAGGAAGCTAGAGCTGCTCTTATCGCGGTAAAAGAACTTACTAATAAGTTTACTATGGTAACAATGACCTATGAATCAGATGGTCGTACACTTAACGGGACTGATCCGTTAACAGCTCTGAATATCTTACAGAGCTTAGGCGCTGATGCTGTTGGCTGTAATTGTTCTGCCGGTCCTGCTCAGATGCTTAAATTAATTAAAGTAATGAAACCATACGCAAAGGTCCCGCTCATAGCCAAGCCTAATGCCGGCATGCCGAAGTTAGTAGGGGGCAAGACTTCTTTTGATATGAGTTCTAAAAAGTTTGCTTCTTTTGCTAAGCAGTTAGTTTCCGCGGGGGTAAATTTATTAGGCGGATGCTGCGGTACTACTCCAGAACATATAAGAAGATTAAAGAGTGAAGTAACGGGTTTAAAACCAGTTGCAAAGTCAAAGAAGATTCCTAGTCTGTTAAGTTCCGCCAGAAGAAGTGTTGTTCTAAAGGGTAAGAAATCTTTTACTATTATCGGTGAAGAAATTAATCCTACCGGTAAGAAACTTTTACAAAAAGAATTACATCAAGGAAAAACTTCTCTTATTCGTCACTTAGCAAGAGAGCAGGAGAAATCCGGAGCCTTACTCCTAGATGTTAATGTTGGAATGGCTGGCATAGATGAGACCAAGACTCTTAAAAATGTTATTAACATGCTTTCAGTTAACTCTAGTCTTCCCCTGGTTATTGATTCCTCAAGAGTTGAGGCTATAGAGGAAGCTTTGAGAGTTTATCCGGGAAGAGCTTTAGTTAACTCAATAAGTGGTGAGAAGAGTAAGTTAAAAAAACTACTTTCATTAGCTGCTAAGTATGGAGCAATGTTTATTCTTCTTCCTTTAAAGGGTAAGAGTTTACCTAAGACTTTTATCGAGAGAAAGAAGATTATTTTAGATATTTTAAAACAGGCAAAAAAATATGGATTTTCTAAAGATGATATTATTGTTGACGCTATGGCTTTAGCTGTATCTTCACAATCCAAAGCAGCCCGAGAGACTTTAAAAACAATAGCTTGGGTTTCAAATAATCTCAGAAGCAATAGCGTTGTTGGTCTCTCTAATATATCTTTTGGCCTGCCGAAAAGAGCCTTAATCAATGCGGCTTTTTTAGCTTTGGCTAGAAAAAAAGGTTTAAATCTAGCTATTGCTAATCCATCAAAACTAAAGGTCAAATATTCAAAATTAGCTGAGAATTTATTATTGGGTAAAGATAAAGATGCTAAAAGTTTCTTAGCTTATTTTAGTAAGGTTTTAGAAGAGAAAAAAGAAGTTGGGATTTCTCTTTCAGTGGAAAAAAAGATCTCTCAAGCTATCATTGGCGGCAATAGAGAAGACATAAGAGGGTTTATAAAAGAAGCTCTATCGTCTGGCCTTAAAGCTAGTGAGCTTGTACATAAAATAATGATCCCGGCTATTGAAAGAGTAGGAGATTTATTTGACAGCAAAGAATACTTTTTGCCTCAGCTTATTGCTAGTGCTGAGACCATGAAGATAGCTTTTGGAGAACTCGAACCTTATCTTAAAGATGATGATTCCAAAAGAGGAAAAAGAACAGTTGTTCTTCTGGCTACAGTAAGAGGTGATATTCATGATATCGGTAAAAACATCGTAGCTCTGATGTTAAACAATCATGGCTTTGATGTTGTTGATTTAGGTAAAGATGTTTCAGCAGAAAAGATAATCAGAGAAATTAAACGTCATAAGTCTTCAATAGTAGGACTTTCTTCTTTGATGACTACTACCATGGTTAATATGAAGGAAGTTGTTGATAAAGCCAAGCAGCAAGGGTTAAATTGTAGATTCATAGTAGGTGGCGCTGTAGTGACCAGGAGCTTTGCTCGGTCCTTAGGCGCTGAATACGCTGGCGATAGCGTTGAAGCTGTTCGAGTAGTTGAGAAATTAAAATAGGAGGTAAAAGATGAGAGAAAAAGTTGAAAAAGCATTAGAAGAAATAAGACCAACCCTGCAAGCTGATGGTGGTAATGTTGAGCTAGTTGATATTACTGAAGATGGTATAGTTAAGGTACGTTTGACTGGTGCTTGCGGGAATTGTCCAATGAGTACTTATACTCTTAAAATGGTCATAGAGCAAAAATTAAAAGGGGCAGTTTCCGAAGTCAAAGAAGTAGAACAAGTTAAATAGCCGCTACCCGTTATTTTTATTTGTATACATTGCAATTTATTAACAAATATGTTAATAAAACAGATCTAAACTTGACAAATCGCTTATATATGCTATATTTTAACTGTAACTGTCACTAATCGACAGTATCAGAGATAAATATGCTAAAAATTATTGAAAAAATTGTTGAAAATGTTCCTAAGGATATCTTAACTGACGATATTCTTATGAATCTTTGGGGTGGTAGTCCGGATAGACGTTATGGAGTTATTAAACGGGCTATTGCCAAGGGAGAGTTAATCCATATTAGGCGAGGGCTCTATCACCTGGCGAAAAGATATCAGCGTAAAAATCCTAACCTTTTTGAATTAGCCCAATGGATTTATGGGCCTTCCTATATTAGCTTTGAATCAGCGCTTTCATATCATGGCTGTATTCCGGAATCAGTTTATACTGTAACTAGCGCCTGTTATCGAAACGCTAAGGAGTTTCGCACTCCATCTGGTATTTTTATTTATAAACGGATTCCTTATTCGATGCTTTATTTAGGAGTTGAACGCGTAGAATCTAAAACCAGCACATTTTTTATGGCTTCTCCGTTAAAGGCGGTTGTCGATTATGTTTATGCCTATCGAAAGTGTTGGCGGGGCATTAATCCGTTAATTAAAAGTTTACGCATAGAACAGTATACTATTGAACAATGGGATTATAGTATGTTGGATGAGTTTAAAGAAGTATATACTAACTACCGGGTTCAAAAATTCCTTAAAGGTTTAAAAAAGGATTTAAATTTATGAGTATTAAAATTATCCAAGAACGTTTTGATGGTTACCGGTGCTGTTCACAGCAAGAGGAAGAAAATGCTTTGCGGGAGATTTCGCAGGAAATTACTTTAGCAGCTTTATCGCGTGGAGATTTTTT
>CAZWIR010000010.1:0-14727 GCA_964634315.1 uncultured Planctomycetia bacterium
TTGTTTAGAATTAATTCTGTGAGGTCAGTATCCACAGCTATTAGTTGATTGTTTTTAATTTTTTCCAAATCGTCTTTTACTGCCCCCATCTCTCCCTGAGTATCCTTACCTTGCTGTTCAATATTTACAAGAAGCTTTATGATATCATTCTCTTTAGATATAGACGATGAAAAAGCGGCAGAATTGCTATTTTTGTCCACCGCAATTTCACATCCTTTTAAAGCGAAAACTTTTTTTGCGATAGCTGTAAAATAATTAATAATATTACTTCCACCATTATCACTATAAATAAGATTGTAATTTAAATCATTGATTATATCTGTTGCCAAACTTGAATCCTTTATTTGATCAACTTTAACTGTTACAGGCTCAAAACTTAAAACATTTGAAAAATCTGCATCAACAAATATGTTGATTAAGCTTACTACTGCCGGGATTGAACTAAAGTATGTATATTCCTTAATATTATCATTGTATGTGTTGTTTTTAATTTGCTCTAATGCAGTAGCCATTAATACTTTAGCAAAACCTTGACTTTCATATTTTTTCTCAACTTCAAAAGATACAATATCGCCAGCATCAAGTTTTAAAGATCCTTTAAGCATTCCTGTGTAAGCCTTACTGCTGTCATTTGCATCTATTTGATATACTAATTTTCCAATTAACTCAACGTGATTGTTTGCAATTAAATCACTTAAATCCATTGCTTTTATATCTTCTACATCTTTGTAATCAGTTGCAAATAATGCTATATTTCTAATTTGTCCTTCATTGTTGATTGCTAGTACTATTGTTTTACCTTCAGCTTCAAATATTGCTTTTGTATCTGAAGTATTAACATTTTCCCCACCATTATCGCGATAAGCTTTATTAAAAATTTCTTCATAACTCTTTATTACGCTATAACCATAAACCACAGCTTCTCTCTTGCTTCTATATGATGATGAAGCATAGCTTTCATAAGCTGTTTTTAATTGTGATTTTGAAGCATCGAGATAGCCTATGAAAGGTGGCTGAGCATGATTAATAATTCCTTGTGTAAAAGGTGCTGCTGTATAACTTGCTGCAAGTATCAATCTTGATTCATTGCTCCATTCTGTTGGATTTTTACTTAAGTCAGTTATGCTACGATTTTCTGCTCCGAAATCTGCTAAATGACGAATGTATTTTGCTGTTGCTTCGATGTTTGTCTTATCATTAAGCAATTTTATAGCAATGATTATTGATGGTGTATTTTTACTTTCTGGATAAAGCATCTTATATTTGCTTGCCTGAACTTGTCCTAAGCCAAGAGATTGATTTCTAAATAAACTAAAAGCTAAATCAGCTGAATCTTCAGTTATCGGTTTATCAAGAAATTCAACTAATAATATACTCGACAAAAATTCTGGTTCAATATTATTATTAATTGCTGATTTATTAATATTTTTTTGATTTCTTTCTAATCTCTTTAAACCTACTACTACTTTCTTAGAAAGGTCTATTCCTTGACTTGCTATAATTCTTTCTTCTTGGGTTGAAGGAATATTGCCGATCATAATATTAGAAATATTATTATATATTTTATCTATAACTTGATGTTTTTCGACTGGTACAAATAATTTTTGAAGCTCTTTAAGGTAATTAGTAATTAGTGCATTTTTATCTAATATATCTAAGATTTCAAGCGTACCTGGTTTATTTGAAACATTATCAATAATCTCTTTAATAGTTGGAATCAAAATTCCTGTTGCAGAAGTAACAACTAATCCTGCTGTTCCAAGACCGAAAGCTTTTAAGAACTCACGTCTTGACAGCCCACCGTTATCAGCTGTTTTTATTTTATTTAAGTTACTATTAACAGTAGCTATAACTTCCGTCATATCGTATTCTGGTGTTTCTAAAGTAGATTTTTTATATCTATATCTTCTAAAATATCTATTATCTATAAGCTCAGCTTTACCGGCTTCTATTAATCTATTCCAAGCAGTCTCTGCTCCAGGAGTAAGGTTGTATCTTAATATATTTGTATTATCCGAATAAAATTCTTTTCCTAAATATTTTGCAACTTGAGCTGTTAAATCATAGACATCGGCACCTCTTCCTCTTGCTTCTGGTCTAATTTCTACATGCTCACCAATAACTATTTTTGTTGTAGCTTTATTGCCGAATTTATCCTTTCCAACATTAACTACAAATACTAAATTTCCATTTATCATTTGGCTAACTTTTTCTACTGTTGCTTTCCATCCAGAAGTATAAATAGAAATGGGGTCAACTCCCTTTTTATGAAAGACATTCAAGGACCCACTTGTCTGTGGAAGGGTTGGGGAGGCAACCTTGACAGCAGATGAGTCCTTGAAAATTATTCTTGCTATATATATAGGTAAGGAAAGGATATTGGTTAGTTTCTTTAAAATAGCAGAAAATCTTGCTTTTAGCGCAGGCGGAGCCCGAGCAGCAAGATTTCTTAATAAATCTCTAATATTTCTTATGAAAACACTTAATTTTAACGTCTCTATCTGTAGCTTTGGCCTTTTTATCTTAATAGCTTTAGATCCACCGTTGTCTGGACCATTCCCGCTACCACTACTTCCTATGCCATTTCCTGTTCCGAGACTACCTTTAGCTGACTTACTTTGGGTTGCACCCGCCTTCGCTGAAGCTACGTCGGGTAAACCTCTCCCAGTTGGGACACCGGCATTTAAGCCTAATTTGTCAATAAACACGTTAAACATTTTTGAAACTTTCTCTAAGATGCTTATTTTATCACTTTCTTGTGTATCTGATCCAACCCGTGTGAAAGCCTTCACGGGCTGAACCGTATTTATAGGCCCATCGCGAGCCGTTAATTCATTGCCTGCAGCAATCTCTATACGCATAGAATCTGACTCTGTATTCGCTGCATAAGCATTAGTACCTAATGTAAACATGCCTTTTAAGCCTTTGGCAAGACTTACAGTCTTATCTATAGCCTTCTTAATAAATATTAATAACGGATTTGCCATTGGTAGAGGCACAATTGGAATCGTTCTATCCGGCGACAAAGGTGAGGTCAGAGGTAACTGCCTAGAAGTATCCGAAACTTCTTTTCTCTCAACAGCTCGCTTAGCCCTCTCATATATAGGTAAGGGATCTTCCCGGCCAAAAGATGAAAGTACTTCCTTTAAAAATTTCTGGGCTTTTTTGTAACTAGGATCATAGTTAACAACTTCCTTAAAAATAGCGGCTGCTTCGGCATATTTTTCTTCTGCCTTACCAATAGAACCTTTCTTAGCATAATCTTTTGCTATGGACATACTCACATAAGCATCGTTGAATTTTATCAACGAAGTCAGGCCTAATTCACCTGTCTTTCTTAACTCAGGATAATGCTCTTTTAAAACTCCGTTTACCCCGGCATTCAGATTATAATAGGCACCGCCTTTTTGATATTCAGTGGATAAATCAACGGCCTTGATAATACCGGAATGCATATCTATTAAAACGGTTTTATCTCCAATGTCCAAACCAACCAAGGCATGATTAGGCGCATCCATACCAAATGCCGGTATCCCTTCTAAACGCAACAGATTAAAAACAACCTGCGAAATAGCAACACAACCGTAATTCTTATCAATCCTCTCTTGTTTCCACTCTTCGCTTAAAGGAGCCTTGTCAATTCTGTCAAAAATACCATTATTGATACCTTCAATAATAGATTTTAATAAAATAGGTGGATTCTTACGGTCAAAATTACCTTTGGACAAATAAACTAAATAATCGTTTTCCTTAAAATAGTTCTCTAGTTTCTTCAACGCGCTTATGGTTTTATCGGCATTATTTACCTCAAAGGCTTCCTTTATATCTTTAACTATCCCTTTAACATTTTCATACAAACCGGCAAAACGGCCGCTTAAGGCCTCTAAATCTTTTTCCTGATAGCCCAAAGACTTTAGTTGTTTTCTTATTTGCTTATCTTGTCCATCTTCGAATTTACCGGTTTTATTTTGATTCTCGACTATCCTTGCTTTTCTTTTGGAAGCAAAATCAAAATAATCGCTAATATTCCTATGTATTTTATTTGATACAGCTAAAATTTGGCTTGAAATTTTCTGAGCCGGTGAATACTGCGGCTTAGAATAATTGCTGGAAGAGATATCGAAATTTATTTGGGTCTTGGCGTTTTCTCTGGTATAAGAACTATTTTGGGACATCGCCTTGGCAAGATTATTGATATCATAGCGAGTTAACTGAGCCATGAAATTTAGCTTATCACTCGCTGCCACTTCCGTACGCCACTTTAAGCTCTGCGCGATAAATGTCAAATCAAATAATTCTTTTTCTTTTGCTTTAATTTGGGCTTTATTATTATTTCTTATGGCAAAAACCGTATCAGCCGTTAAGCTTAAGAATCGATCCCAAGTTTGGCCAATTTTTTCTGTGCTTGCCGCTAAATTCTTTTCAACGCTAAGTTCATCTTTAATAACCTCTCCTAATAATGTCGGCGTGGAATATAACTGCCTATTGGTAATTATTTCCTGGTCGTTTTTAAACTGAGCATTAAGACCTGATTTCTTAAGTGATGCGAGGGTTAATATGTTCACCGGCATAGATGTCATAACCGAATCAATATTTTGAGTGTCGCTAAGAGTAAGCTCTTTTGCCCGCTCTATAGAAGCAAGCTGAGATTCAAAAAAGTTTCTAATTTTATTTTTTTTGGTTTCATCAGAACCTAAAATCTTCCTGATTGTTTCTTCTTGCGAACTCATTTTTACGCCCCTAACCAGATTTTGCAGGTAATTATATTTTTCCGTGACAAATTTAGCGTCTTTTATCAAATCTCTCTTCTCTTTACCGAAAAGGGGACTTATCAAATATCTAAATACGCTATTTTCAACTCTCTGGCTTAAATCGGTAAACCTAAGACGTTCATTGTAGTTATTTTTAAGTCCTGTATCGGGATTTTCTTGTAATTGCTGCATGCCCAACACTAAGGAATAGACAACCGGCGATTCCGCTACCTTTCCCAATTCAAATCCATATTGATAAGCTTGGGCAGTTGTTAAAACCTGGTTAACTCCTCCTGGGGTGTTTTCCTTTGTTAACCCGCTGATAAGCTGGTTTTTCCCGCTCAATAATTGTTGGTTTGTCGAATTAAGGTTACTAGAAACATTATTAAGGAGATTTATACCTTCGCTATTAATTTTACGGTTAAATATCATTCCTTCAATTAATCCTGTTTTTTTCATCTCAGAAAATACGGCGGATGTTAACTTATTGGCGTAGTTATTGGCATTTCCTGCTGCTGCTACAATTGATTCAGTATTGAAATTAGTCATGCCGCGCTGAGGAAATAACTGAGAAGCCAGATTATTACTAAAGATTTGCTTCGCTTCTTTATAAGATATATCCGAAACAAATTCTTTTGAATCAACATTTCTTAACTTAACTTCACTCATATAAAGTTTCTCGAGCGCTTGAGCTTCATCTAAATTAGCTGAGCGGCTTTCTTCTGCAACGGTAACTTTCTTTGAGTTGGATCTTGCTTCTGCTTCAATGCGCTGAATATTACCTTGATCAATTTCTTTGCCATATTTTTTTGCTATACTTATCGCCTTTTCTCCGGTTATGCCTGCTTTTATTTCCTGCGTAGTAAATAGAGGGTCATTTTTAGACAATATTGTATACGCATCGCCAAAAAACCTTCTGCCTTCATTTAGTCTCCAATGAATCTGCATAAGTTTTTCTTTGGTAGACATATCAATTCTTAAAAGAAGACTCTTTAAAGCATCTCCAATTCCCTTCGCTATCCCTTCGGGCGCAGTAAAAAAGTTATTTCCTTCTCCAAATCCCTGGCAAACAAATATTAGTCCTTTCTTTTCATTACCTTTCTGTAATAGCTCATTCTTTCTGGCTATTGCCTGTTCAAATAAAGCTTCTCTCTCTACTCTATTTTTTCCTGTAGCATAAATAAACTCAAAATCAACTCCATTATTGACATCTTTCATCGCTTCATATATAGCTTTGCTTACTTCGTCCATATTTACTTCTCTTCTGGCGGAAATTACTTGTAAACGCGATCCTTTCTCTACGGCTCCCTTTACGATTTGTGCAATCAGAGAAGCATGTTCGGTGCCTTCGGAAACTTCAAGATAATTATTCCCATTATTCCATTTCACTGTTTTCTTTTTACCCAAAAATTTAGTCTCAATAAGTAATTTCTTCAATGTGCCCTGGCTATCATTGAGAGTTGCAGAACCAAATATAAATTTCTCGGCGCCAATTTTACGCACTACAGAAGTTATGCTGGTCTCTTTAAGATTTCTATGAGCAATAACATTACCTATATCTTCCAAGAATTTCGGCATATCTTTAATTCTTTTTCCTAAATTAAGTGTTTCTTTCACGACAAGGAAAGCTGACTGCCAAGAGTTTCCAAAACGCGTCCTCTCCTGCGAAAGGCCTTCATTGTCTGCGGTAGCATAATCTTTTATTTTTCCATCCTTGTTGATGTTCATCCAATAATCAGTTCCGTATTCTTTTTTAAATAACACGTCTGCGGATAAATTAAGAAGCTGCCTAAATTCAGCTTCTGCATAATTAAGCTCACTGTACTTCTTAGTATAAATAAGTCTTAATTTATTATACACGTCTTTTACGGCTTTATCTTCATATCTAAGCTCAATACTTTGACGTTTCCCTTCCCCTGTCCCGGTAAGATCATCAACGTTACGTATAGCGTCTTTGGTTAATCCTTGCCGGAGAACAGAAGCAACTTCATATACCAACTCGGCCTCTTTCAAAACAGTAGCCCTTGCTTCCGGACTCCATTTGCTTATTATGTCTTCTCTTGTCCCGCGTACGAGGCTTGGATCGGCCAATAACTGTTGAACTTCATCGGCAACCACAGTAGTAACGCCTTTTAAAATCGAGCTATCTTTCATGTCTAAGTTCTTTATGTCATAGCTAGTCATAAAATAAATTGAAGGTCTGCCGTCCATCTCGTAAGAACTGCTTCTTTCTTCATTCCCATTAACAATTTTAATAACATTGTAATTCTTTTGGAGCCTTTCCACTATTGCCGATTCAGCGGGGTGATTCTCTTTGTTAAAATTTTGTTCTAATACATCTTGAGTGGCAAATAGAAATATCATTTTAGCGTTTTTAGGATTATTAGTAAGTTTAAGAGCCTGTTCGACAGCGATTAAATAAGATACCGCTTTACCAGAACTCGCCTTAAGTTCGTAAGCCAAACCTCTCATGCTGCTCTCAAGCCCAAGAGGTAATCTATCCAGACATTGCCTACCGCTAGCAACAGTCATAAGGTACATTAATTCCATCTGTCCTGGGTAACGATTAGAAAAACCGGTTTTTTTAAAACTTTCAAAAATTGATATCTCTACTGGGTTAAGGCCGCTTATGTCGTTTCTTAAAAAACGGCTATACTTATTTTTCAAATCTAATTCTTTTTTTACTGTAGCGTAATCTTTGGCTAAAATATTAGTCCCATCTTTGGATAAGCCAAGGATAGAAGATATCTGCGAATTAAGGTTCTCCCTTAAATTCATATCATTTAACAAGCGGTTATTTAACTCTTTCCATCCATCGGCTCTATAAAACTCAGGAAGTTCAGTTTCCTTTAAATTTAAGCTTTTCAGTGTCCCATTTAATTTTTCATTAAGGCTTACAATTTCTTTATCAAGCGAATCCATTTCGTTGCGGCTTAACGCACCGCTTTTCCTCATAACTTGAGCATCATTAATTTCAGCTTTAAGCGTCATTGCGCTTTCAAGACCATTATTTATAAAATCTGCTGTTGCCGCTTTCTTGCCTTCGTTAGCTTCAAACCTAACGATTTCTTGATATAGCCTTGGGTCTGATTTATTTATATCGCTCAATCTTCTGACTAACTCAAACCCTGCTTCACGCCTTATGGTTTCAGGACTTAAAAAATGAGGGTTGCCTTTGTCATCTTTAAATTCAACTTTCTTGTTTTGCAAATAAACTTGTTTTAAGTCGTAAGAAGTCATTTTGCTTGCCAATTTAACTTTTGATTGCTGCTGTAATAATTCCGCGCTAGGAACAATTGTAAAACTTTTACCCTCGGCAATATCAACTAATTCCGCATTTGAGGCTTTGGCTAAGAGTAAATCTTGAGCAGTTGTGGCTATGTTTTTCGAAATAGTAATTTTTGATAACTCCGGATCAATATTCTTTAGTGCTGGTTTAATATCTCCCAAAGTCTTACCTTGGCTATCTAAAATAACATCCGAGCCAATATTGTGCTTTCTGGCTTTTGACAAAACATAAGTTTCCGCCAAAGATTTTAATCCTAAATCAATTTTACCAAGCATACTGGAATCTCCGTTTAGAACAGCATCAAGCAATCCTAGACGGTGCAATTCACCAACCATCCTTAATGATTCATTAAGCGTATTATTAAAAACAGGCCTATCTTCCGGTAATCCTCCTTTTTCTAGCAACACACCGGCAACTTCACTCCTAAGAAAAGTTGATTCCGTAGGCTTAAAACTTTTTAACGATTTATCAACATTTAAATTCATTCCGAAATCATTGCCAATGCTTTTTGAAATCTCACCCAAAGAAACTCTTTGTTCGCTTGGCCTAAGGGTTTCTTGAGTAATTCTTGTAAAGAGTTCTTGGCGCGCTTCTCTGGCGACAACGGGATTCACGGATTGTTTAATTATTTGGGACTCGATGGAGCTTATGGCTTTTGTCATAACAGCGTCTGTGACAAAATCGGCGGCAGATTGCAGATGGCTTATGTTTTCTTTTGATATTGATTTTCCCTTCAAACTGCTACTTAAATCCACAAATAAACCTCGATTTCCGGAATTTAATTCCATTAAAACCCATTTGCTTGCCGCAGCACTCTTAAGAGAGCTATCTACTGCAATTTCATGCGTTTTGTCGGCAAAACCCAAAAGATAATCTCTATAAACTATTTTATCTTTCCCGGAAAATACATCCAATAATCTTCCTTCCTTGGAGAGACTATCTACGGCGTCACGATTTATTAATTCTTTAAGACTTGCTTTCTGAGAGGGGATAAGCATTATCGAGGCAAAACTAATAGTATGAGCAATCTCAGGAGAGACGTTCAGTGCCTCAAGGCTTGAATCCACTGTGCTTGTAAGCACGGCTACCTGCGCAAGACTATCTAATTTCATCGTCAAACCAGAAACAGTACGCGGAATTGAAACAGCAATACTATTCTCCAGGCTTGTAGCGGAAAATTTCTTTAAATTACTTTTAGCGACATTCGAAAAGGCCTCCTTAAATGTAAATCCATTTTTCATGAGTTTAAAGCCATCGATTAAAACTCTTGCATTACCATATAAACCCGGTCTTGTAGCCAAGGCTTTTCCTAAACTTCCATAGGCTTGACCTGGGACTTGGAAAATATGAATAAGAGGCCCCAAATATCTACCAGATCTTATTCCTTCTAAAGAACTTAAATACATCGCTCCCATAAAACTAATCGGCTGACCATCTAAACCTTTAAAACCACTAAAAGCAAATGTTGGTTTACCATTATCAATACTTGCGCTAAATGATTCTTTTATCGCCTGAATACCGGAACCAAGCACAGTAAAAGCTGGGTTTATAGCCGCGAAATTTGCCGGACCTCCAATTATACTATGCGTAACAAGTTTCGAGCTGTTCCTGCTGTAACCAACCAAAGTATTGACTGTTTCATGTGCACTAATTCTAACGGCTTCGCCTATATTTTTAACACCCCTTATCGGTGCTCCTAAATATTTATGACCAGCTCCAAAGCTACTAACGGCTTCGCCTATATTTTTAACACCCCTTATCGGTGCTCCTAAATATTTATGACCAGCTCCAAAGCTACTAATCGTACTGATTTTCTTACTAGCTCCCGCATTAGCTTTCACGACAGTTTGCCCTACTCTGTAACCTTCGATTGTTTTCCCGAAACGGATTATCGCGCTATTAAATAAGAGCCCAGTGTTACCTCCTCTTATAAAACTTGAAATAGCGTCTTTACTGGTAATTTCATGGTTATAATAAGATTTTATCGTTATTTCAACCCCGGTTTCTATTGCTCCCCAGCCTAAATAAGTAGCTGCTGCTGCCTTAAATCCTAAAAGTTCGAACGCAAGGGGCGCCAAAAACACTGTCTTCATAACTCCACCAACAATGTCCGCGTCTTTCTTGAACCCAACTGCTTCTTTGATAAGTTTACCAGCATACCCAATCCTAGCCCATGGGTTTACTGCTGGAGAATACATATTTTCAAATTCTTCTAGTGTGTTCGCCCTACTTGCTTCAACAGCAAGATCTATGGTCCTTTG
This sequence comes from uncultured Planctomycetia bacterium, assembly GCA_964634315.1. Taxonomy (GTDB): domain Bacteria; phylum Omnitrophota; class Gorgyraeia; order Duberdicusellales; family 4484-171; genus Susulua. Next base: position 10,302 of record CAZWIR010000010.1, read on the forward strand.
ATTATAATCAGCAGCATATTTCATACTATCACCGTGACGCAACGCAGCAATTTGTTCAGGAAGTGTCCAGACCTTTTTAATGCTATCGGTAAAACCGAATATGGTTCTTTCAATGATGCCGTTATCTTCAAGAATGTTTCTTTTCCTACTAGCATCTTCAGCAGAAATCGCAAAACCAGTAAACTTCTCCAAGACCTCAAGGTTTTTGTACATATCAGGAATGCTTTTTCGAATACTGGATAAATTATCAGCAAATTCATCTTCGGTTCTTGACTGCTCCAGACGAGCCAAAGCCTCATCCCCGGAAATTTGGCTATTGCGCATTTGAGTAGCAAATTTCTTCGCTTTTAGCGCTAAAGTGATAATTTCAGGATTTGTATCTACAAGCCCCTCATTATCCGGGTTACTATAAATATTCTTTGCCATATTGGAAAGTCTATTTCGGCTGGCATTTAAGTTTCCGACAACAACATAAACGTCTTCTTTGATCAAAGATTTGCTCATAATATTTGCATCTTGAACATTAAAGGCTTCTTCGGCTTGAGTTAGCAATGCTTTGCGTTTGTAAAAACTAGACCTGGGATCAGTTAGGGCTATTTCCTCCACGGTTCCCGGTTTGATTCCCAACCCTAAACCAACGACAGCTTCAAATCTTTTGATATCTTTTAAGTCTTTATTAAAACGTTCTTTCGCCTTCTCTAACATACCGGTAACTTTCCAGGCCTCAACACCCCACAAATGCCTGTATGCACTTTGTGTTCTTTCACCTAGCACACCATCAACTTCCAAAAAGTTATCGTCGCCTTTTTTATATTCAAAATATTTGTTATAGATTTTCTGGAATTCAATTACTTCTTCTCTATCGCTGCTATTGCCCGCGTCAGATATGCGCTGACTTTGCAGTTGTTCTCTCTGCATAGTTCCGCTTAAACCATAATTAATATTGGCCATAAGATTTTGTTTATCGGCCGTATTTATTATTGAAACTAAACCGCTATTTTTATCGGTTAACAACCCAGTATATGCTTTTAAGCCACTCTGGATTTCTAACTTATTGTCGAATGATTTTGCAAAAAGTGTTTTGCTCACAAATTTATCGCCGTATTTAACGGTAGTAAACTCTATTCTATTTAAACGTAATCCATTAACCCGTTTGGAATCTTTTTGAGTATCCCACAACGGAACAAAATGATAATCACTTTGTTTGGCTTGAAAGTAACCCACGCCTTTTACGGATTCAATATTGCTCTTCTCGTCGAATTTTATCATCGCGTCATTGGCCAATCCTAAAAAGCTGTGTGTTTCGCCTTTGGTGGAGTCTCGAACATTGGCAATATCGAAATTTCTCCCCGTTTCATTCTGGATGACTGCGCCGCGAAAATCCTGCTGCATAGAGCCGGAAAAGTTACTGTTTAAGCCTACGGTAATTTTTTGCACATCAGCTATACCGCCACGTCCTATTACAGTTGTAGCCTTGAGGCTAATAGGATTAACTCCTTCTTTCTGCTTCCTATCCAATAAATCCTTTGGTGTTTCTTTCAGATTATGGGCCGATGAAATCCCACCTTGTATAAAAGTAACATTCTTTATTGCTTTTACGGTCAACATCCCTTTTTTATCAATGCTGCTATTAACCTTTTGCCACTGTCCAGGCTTAAAAGACATTAAATCAAATCCGGACAAGGACCCTTTAACGTATTTCCCACTTGAACCCCACTCAACGCTCTTTAAGGCCGCTATCGCTTCAAAATTATTGCTGTCTTTTAAAAGTGTGTGTACTTTCTGTCCGCCAAAACTTTTGTATCCTTGCTTAATCGCACTCTTTGAAGGCATCTGGAGATTGCCTTCATCATCAAATACAAACGTTGAGGAATCATAGCCATAATTAAACCCCTTCTGATTACCCTCTTTATCCTGCTGGATCGCGAAAACAAATCTCTGGTTTGAATCTTTGAATTGAATAGTGGAATCTTTATATATGGAAGCGAAATCAAGTACTGCAGCCTGCCCGCCTTCTACGAAAGCTTTTACGTCATTTGCAGCACGAAGACCTAAGGCAATTTTGCCATTACCGGCTGACTGCATTCCGGTTATAAAACTATTCTTCTCTAAAAGCTCGGCGGAAATTATTTTATTTGATCCTGTTGAAGAAATGCTATCCGCGGACTGAACTTTATCTCCTAACTTAGAACCTGTAGAAATCAAAGGATGGGCGTAAATTTTGTCACTGGTTTTTATTGTTAAATCTTCTCCGTTTGGTTCAACCGTGGCCTTAAAAATATTATTAACACTTCCCGTTTGTCTTAATTCTATCTGGTTATTGTTAACTACAAACCCTCGGAATTTCCAGTCTCCTCCAATTTTGCCAGCGGCAACGTAATCTATCGCGCCCTTAGTGACGATACTGGTTAAAACAACTTCATCCTTGTTTAAATCTGCATTGTGTGCCGCGAAAGTATGCATAACGCCTTTGACGTCTTTTTTAAAATATGCCGTATCACCGCTTACTTCAGTCGCGCGTAATTGTAATTTGTTTTCATTGAATAAATCCAGTTTTCCATCCACGAATTGCTGGCCATGTAACCCTAAAACCCGGTTCTCCCCCACGTCTAAATACGCGGCATCTTTCTCCATGCCGTCGCCGCCGGGAGACCATAATTGCACGTAATTAAGCGGGTCAGCGATTAAACCGCCGCTTCTGGCTATGATTGGCGATACTGCAATCTGCATAAAATCTTCGGAAGTGGAAATATTTAAACCATTACCATTTCCCTGAACAAATATTTTTGAAACTCCGTACGGTATAACCTGGCCGGGTGTAACAAAGCTTGGAGATTGATCCGCAGAGCCCTTCTTGGCGAAAGGATTATTATCAAGAAGTATGTTGATTGAATCATCTCTGCTTTCAAAAATTCCGCTTTGCGTTCTGAATAAATTAATTTTTTGTCCGTTATTTTCTAAAATCGCTGTTTTATTCTTTTCCGTAAAAACAGGGTTACTCCATCCGTTTTCCGTCTTGGAGCCGATATCCATCTCTATCTTGCCAAAATTAAAAAATCCGGGATTATCAACAGTTACTTTCCCTAGGCTTGTGTAAAATTTACTTCGCGTTTTAATCGCGGCATTATCTCCGAGCTTACCAACCATAACTCCGTTTGAGAATATCCTGGCAGCACTCTCTTTGAATTTTACATCTGTTCCAGGGATAGTTTCATATTTATCCTTTGGGCTGAAGAACACGCTGTTCTCGCCAATATACGGCTGAACAGACATAGAAGAATTACGGCTACTATAATAATCTTCAGCAGCTACAAAGCCTGAACCAACAATTTGCCCGGTATAATTCACATCGTTATAGCTATTTACTCCGCGAGCGTCAAGAGTACTTCCCTTAACCTGAGCCTGAGTCCCAACCGGAAAAACAGGAGCTTTTTCTTTAGAAGCATTTCCGCCTCTAGGATTTTTTCCTATTGTATTATAATAAAGATTACCGAAATAAACTTTATCCCCCCTATTTTGAGCATGAAAAAGAGAACCTTGATTGGATGGAATAGAACGAGGCTCATACTTACCTCCATAAGTAATTAATTTACCTTCAACTATATTAGAAAAGGTTTCTTGCACATGGGGAACACGGTCATTATTACCCGAAACTTTTATACTACCATTTGTAGTAGTATCAACATCAAAACCTCTTCTATCAACTACCAAACGAAGTCTTGTATAATTTCCGCCGTCACCTACCAATATTTCTTCATCTGGACCTAAGGGAGAAGTCTCCATTGCTTTATTAAGTTCGCTATCAGTAAAGTTTACTTTTATTCCTCTGTCAAAATTATGCATTTTCTGACCAAATCCAGATGAGGGAACTTTAAGGAGATTGCTTGATTGAAATGCGATTTTTGACTGCGTACCTAAAGATTTACTAGGAATATTGGGGGTTACGGTTCTGTCAATACTATCAAAACTGTAATTACTTGCTTTACCTGCGCCGCTAATGTATGATCCCTGCTTCATATTAGAGTCTAATGTCATTGCTCCACCACTTGGCAAATTGGCTTTATACGAAGACTGTCCTTTTTCCCAGAAAGACCCTTTAGGTAATTCTGGCATACTCATAGAATCATAAACATTAACGGCTGTATTGGTATTTATTGCCGGTGCGTAATTCGTGGGCACATCATAATTGTAATTAGGCGTTGCTGAACCGGAATAAGCAGAAGGAGAATACCATTCATCAACTAAAGAACCGCTACTGTCATAAACTGCAGCTTGAGAAAAATCAAGATTATAATCAGCGTAGCCGCCCCGAGGAATATTCGGTTCATTAACAGAAGCACCATAATCAGTGTCAGAATAATTGTCAACCGAAGTATAATTAACTACTGGTGATACATTTACCGGATCAAAAACATTATAAGAAGAT
>CAZWIR010000011.1:0-14490 GCA_964634315.1 uncultured Planctomycetia bacterium
CGTAATAGGCTACACTTACTTTTCTCATAAGTTTTTTACCTTTCCTGTTTGTCGTATATTACTATGTTATAATGCTTGTCTAAACAAGTGTGGGTTTCAATCCACGCCCCCGCAAGGGGGGCGACACCAGCATCGCAGCAGCGAAAAGTACTCCATCTTTGAAATCGTTACTAAACATATCTACCTCGCTCATAAGGGCTAAAATACAACAGTCGTCAATTTATTGTTATTGCGTTCGGCTCAGTGCTTCTATTGCACCCTGTAAATTATCCCAGGCTTCCGTACAATCTTCCCTAAGTGTCTCCATTTCGGAAATTAGATCTCCTAGATAGTCGCGTTCGTTTGCAATAATGGATTGATGCTCCTTGATTTTTTCTATAAGATTTATAATATTCGTTTTTTCAAGCATGGGCTACTCCTATACCTTTTTAGCGTTATGTTCCTTCAATGTTAATCTTCGCCTCACGCTCAATCTTTTTCTTTTCTCTGCGTTCTTTTTTGTGCGTGAAGTGTTTAGTAACTCGTCCAGGTATTTCTCCCCAGCGGTGCAGTCGGCTTTTCCAATAGTCAGTGCCAGAGTGTCCATTTTTCTCGGCTCTTTCTCCGTGTGCCATAATTCTGCCCCACTAAAAAAATATCAGTTATTTATCGACACATTTTCACAGAGTTTTTTCATCTCTACAAAAAACTCCTCTTTAGTTGTTGGTGATCCCGCAGGAGCCGTGACCTCTTCTATTTGTAAATTGTCTGGCATTGGCTTAGATGGACATCTATTTAATGATCTAGCTAATTTAAAAATCTTCGACAGATAGGGGAAGTTGTCGCCATTTTGGGTTATTTCCTCAATAGCCCTTTTAACTTGGTAAAGAGAACAGGTTGCAAGTTGATCAAAATAAATATCAACCATCTCCCTTGTCATTTCCGTGCGGAAGCAACAAGACATCCTCCCTATTAACCACGCAAATTCCTTCCTGTCCCTGTTGTCCATAATCCTCTCCTATAAAGTCCATCATTGCTCGCTTTGTATTATTTATTTTTTGCTGCTCAAATGTTATTGGTTTCTTCTCTATAATTGGTTCCTCTGGCTCATCATCCCATCTTCGCTGATTAAGATATGTTGTTGGTAGAGGTATAAAACCATTTTTCCATTGATCAGATTCACACTGCCAAATAAGGGAATTTAAAATTTCATCTAAATAATCATATCCTTTTATCTTTTTCCATGTTTCAAAAGCTTTCCCTTTTCCTGTTTTCCTTGGATATTGTTTCCAAAATTGTGAAAATTCTGATGAGTATGAGTCAGATTTTTCGGACATAGGTTTATGTTCTTTCTTTGCACTGTTACTGTTACTGCTACTGTTACTGCTACTGTTACTGCTACTGTTACTGCTACTGGCTAGGGGTGTGCTAGCTTTTGCTAGAGCAGTGCTAGCTTTTGCTAGAGCAGTGCTACGTTTTGCTTTAGCAGTGCTAGCTTTTGCTAGGCCACCTAACTTACCGGAATTCTTTTTCTTTTCAGAAAATCCTATGGCTTCATCAATAATCTGTTGGATATATTCTATTTCAGACTCACCACGCTGCAACTCTTTTGCAAATTGCAACACCGTCATATTTTCACCCTCTGGATCAGTGGCAAAATTTAACAAATCACCTACATCTATGCGAAAGAAAAAAGGCTTGTTCATGAGGACATGACTTCAAACAAAAAACCCGAACCCAACAAATCTTTGAGGAGAGTGCTTGGCAATCCATAAAGGAGAATTTTGCTGGGTCCGGGTAAGCGAAAGTTTGTTTTCATGTTTTCTTCCCCACTATGTTTTAATTACCAAGCTCAATCAGTATAGAGGATAGATCAAATGTTTGCAAGCCAAAAATTAGTATCTATGGGCTCACTATCATCACCGCAATTTTGCCGTATCGATCCCCGTATAATCCAAAATAAATTCCCTTAGTTCTGCCCCAAGCTGTTCTGCTCTTCCCGCTTTGCATTCGATGGATTTGGCTTCCATCTTTTCCCAAAGTTTCCACATGGTCGCCGCCATAAATATTTTTAGGCAAGCGCGAAATTCTTGATCTGTATATTGGTACGGTTTTGCATCCCCATCTTCAACGCGGTCATCGTGATCACATAATCCAGCTTCAATTTCTTTTAGAATTTCTCCGTATGGATTCGTTTTGCTCACTGGTTTACTCCTTTTAGTCATTGTTACAATCCCAATGCTTTTCTTGCGATGGGGCTATTTGCCGGGACAATTGCTGGTGATTTACACTCCGGACAAGCTGGGTAGCGACTTGTAAGCCGCCATATGCTATAAATTAGACCGGGTAAAATAAAACAACACCAGAGAAAAAACTCTACAAATATGCTCCCTTTTGTTATTGATTTTGGTTTTTTAAATGTTGCTCCACAAGTTATGCAATAGGTTGCGTTTAAGAGATTTTTTCTCGCTTTTTTTTCTTCTGCGTCTTGTTTTTTTTGTGGCATTAAGTAACCTCCTTGTTTTTTATTAACTACCGAATAAATCCATATTTATTTTGTCGTGGCGAAACCCTTTTGCAGCTTCTTCAAGATTTTTTACCGACTGTCTGAAATAACTACTTTTTAGTTCAATTCCCAACCCTTTACGACCAGACATCACCGCCGTATAAACTTCAGATCCAACCCCCATAAAAGGTGATAAAATTATTTCACCTGGATTTGATCTTAAAGTTATTGCTCTTTCAATTATATCCAGTTGTAGTGGATGCACGTGTTTTTCATCGTCCGGCTCTTTGCAATCCTTAAACGGTAAAACCCTGTCCATTCTTATATCGTCCCAAACGGAAGAAGCATAACGACGCCATATCCAATGGCTGTATCGGTTTTCTGTTTGCTTTCCTTTCCATCCTTTATATTTTAAAATATCTGACGGCATTGGACTTTCTCCGGCATATTCATTTAATCCATACTTGTGTGTCACCGGTATTTTGTTTTCGCCTTTTTTCCTGAAAATCAGAATATAATCGGCTGAAGCAACCCCACCATGAACGCCATCATCAACAATAGTTTTATGGGATAAAATTTTAGTCATTGTCCTATTTCTGACCCACAAGGGCTCTTTCCAAATAGTGTGTCGCGCTATCATCCTGAACCCTAATTTTTCGTGTAACCTTATAATATCCCCGGGGAAATCAATTAGATAATCATCCTTGCCGCTGTTGCTTGAAGGTATATCTGTGCAGTGTACAGCACTTATTCTGCCGGGCATAGTTATCCGCGCTACCTCCCTCACAACATATTCGTAATGGTCAAAGAAAAAATCGTACCCACTACAATTAGACAAATCCCGCGGGGAGCTTGAATATGTATATAACCCACCACTAGGGGCAGCAAATGGTGGGCTGTAAATCGACATGTGAATAGATTTTTCGGGTAACGACTGCATAACCTCGATGCAGTCAGAATTAAATATCGAATATTTGTCATTTACCACCTGATCAATTACAGCCATGTTGGCACCTCCATTTCTTTTGTCATTTTATTTTCGTGCTTAATCCCAATGGAATTGTTCATTTCTAGTACCAAATTAGTAAACATAACATCAGCAGCTACAGCTTTTCTTTTTAGATTTTTCATAACCTTTCTTTCCCCTTCGGTCATTACTATATCGACCTTTACCGGATTTTTCTGACCGAACCGCCAACACCTTCTAACTCCCTGGTAGTATTGTTCATAGCTGTGCGATGGGAAAAACGTAATGTGCGAGCAATGTTGTAAATTTAACCCGTGGGCTCCTATTTTTGGTTTTGTTATCAGAACCCTGGACTTGCCATCAGCAAAAGCTAATAATTTTTCTTCTTTTTGGTAATCATTATCCCTGCCGCTTACCTGGATAGCATCAGGTATAAGTTGTTCTAACAGGTTTCCTTCGTCGTTTAGGTGACACCAAACTAGTGCCGGTTTTCCTGTATCAACCAGTTGAGCGACCTTTTCACATCGTTCTACTATTGTTCTTTTTCTCTCTCGACGTTGTTCAAACAAATCAGCCGCAGGCAAAGAAAACAACATCCCCTCGGCTAAAGTACGTGCTTCGACTACGTGTTCTTTCTCGGACAGTGGTGGTAAAACAAAATCTCTATCATCAAAACCAATATCCGACGGTTTTCTCAACGCTCTCGCCCAAGAACATACCCATCGCCAAAAGGGTAATTCTGCATGACCTCTGAAACGCCACTTAGGAGCCTCACCATACATCCGCCGCATAGTGGTGTTGTTATTATCATTTTTGAAAAATCTATTTAACATGTCCAAAAACCCAAGATAGCCCAATGCCTCGCTTGATGTCCCAAGCTCAAGATAATCATTAGGAGCTGCCGTTGCGGTACATAATAAACGATATTGGATTTTACGCATAAAATCAGTTACTTGCTGCTTAGTTGATGAGTTTGCAGATTTAATGCGGCTTGATTCGTCGCAAACAACGGCTGAAAAGTCCTGCCAATTAAACAGATGCAGTTTTTCATAATTTGTAATTGTTATTTTCCCGGCTACTTGACCACTATCTGATCGTTTGGTTTCAATACCAAATTTTCCCGCCTCCCTCCTTGTCTGCTCGGCAACAGCCAGAGGAGTAAGAACCAACACTGGCTTGTTGGTATGCTCCACAATATTTTGTGACCACACTAAATGCTGCAATGTTTTACCTAACCCGCAATCTTCAAGCAGTGCCGCCCTCCCTTTTTTTATTGCGTATTCGCACATGGCCGCTTGAAAATCAAAAAGGCAACTTGGCATAAAGGTAGGTGTAAACCCAGAGTTAGCACCTGCGCTTGCCTTGCTATCCAAAAAATCACTGTAATTTTTCACACATACCCCCTATACTCTCTGCCACCAAAATAGACTGCTTTAAATATCTCTTAGCCTGAGTGGGGAAAAGTGCCGCATTAATAATAAGGACATTATCCAACAACTCCTCTAGCTTGTCGTACCTATAACAATTAACTAACATTTTCTTTTCCAAAGAAACCTCCATAAGCAAACTTGCTTGATTTATAAAGTCAGGTAGGACACCAACCACAAATGCTGCACCGCCTCGACACCATGATCGCTCCGCACCGTTCGCAGATCATGGTGTCCCCCCTAACTCTCTCCACTGCAACTCGATGTAAATTGCCTCTCTGATTGCGTCCATAGCCTTGTCCCCAACCAGATCGATAATATTTTGATCATCACCTATAAGAGAAAGCACGTCGAAACTATTATCATCATCGAGGTGAATTTGTGCCTCTAGCTTAATATCAAGTGCCGTTATCGTTATTGTTTTTCCCATTGATTTACTCCTATGCTGGGGTTTAGGTGGTTAACCATCGTTGTTCGCCTGTTTCGTCGTCATACTCACACTTTCTTTCTAGCGTAAACACCACTTTTTCTCCGCTAGACATACCCACCTTTCTTTCTCTGACTTCTACCTTTTCATATTCATCTGGGTCATATTCTGTTATCGGGTCGTTGGGGCTATTTTCAGCTTGTTTTTTTACCGCCTCAATCGCTGATTCCTTGCTCAGAAAAATACCTAGGTGGAAATACATCTCGTCGTCGGTTGTGTCGCACACTTCATATATAAATTTCATTATTAGTCCTCTCAAAAACACCTATTATTATTATGGTCAGCAACTCGTTTGTTGCACCTGTTTATCTTTTAAACTCCTGTGCCAGTTATTATGGTCGTTAGATTGCTCCGAACATTTGAGTTTAAGGACAGTCTTGTTGCTCCCTTGCCAACCATCAAATAGTCAGCGGTTGCTCAGCCGTCCCCCACGCTTGGACATTTCATTCCACCTTGGCATGGTGAAAAAATCCCACAATCTTAAGGCAAACGTGGTTGTCATTTCGTGTGGGTGTCATTGTCCCCCGCTCGGTGGGGTTTGCCAGGCTTTATCTCCCAGCAATCTAACAAGTATACTCCAAAGCAATTTCTTCAACGCTCGGTCCGTCTGTCTTGTATTTTTTGTAATTTATGGTTGTGTACCATTCCTGCTTACACTCAACGCAAATACGGTATCCTTCGCCTAGATCATTTTCATATACATATTCACTACATCCGCACTCTGGGCACTCAGTACATTTATTCACAATTTTTCCCCCCTCTTGCAAATTTCTGCCGCTTCTTTTTCTATTGTGGCAAGTTTTGCTTCTGCTAGCTCTATTAGTAGCGCTGGTACTGATACACACCCAGCTAGCGTATTTATGTTTACCGTTCTGAGCATAACGGGATGCTCACCTATACGCCCACTGTTCCCAGTAAATGTCATTGCTCCTGCATGGCGTTTAAGGTATTTAATATCTTCTATTGCCTTTTCCAACGATATTTTATCCTCGAGCAATCTACCTATTTTACTCACGTCAGTTTCGTCTTTGTTTTTGAGCTTAATCAGTGCCTCGGTATACATCTTTTATCTCCTTTACTTGCCCACAAAATATGCCATGCACGCTGTTTGAATGCCGTAACAAGCTAAACATACCGACTTCACAAGAACTATTTTCTCCTTTCGATGTGTTTTTTATGGAGAGTTTTTATTTTTTCTTCGGTTGCATTTGGGAGGAGTAAAAATTTTGAGCAATCAAAAGGGTGATCTCCCAAAAGTTTTTCTGTTAACGCCTTTATTAATTTAAAATCTAACTTATTACGGTTAATACTTATTTGCGTATCAAACATTATTATTTTATCTTCCACATTAAAAAAACCACTGCTATAATTACAAGCATTCCCATCTCCAGTATTCCAGTCTCCAGTATTCCAGTATCCAGTATTCCCATCTCCAGTATTCCTGTGTCCAGTATTCCTGTGTCCAGTATTCCAGTCTCCAGTATTCCTGTTTCCAGTATTCCTGTTTCCAGTATTCCCATCTCCAGTATTCCTGTGTCCAGTATTCCTGTTTCCAGTATTCCCATCTCCAGTATTCCTGTGTCCAGTATTCCTGTGTCCAGTATTCCAGTCTCCAGCATTCCAGTCTCCAGCATTCCTGTTTCCAGTATTCCTGTGTCCAGTATTTTTGTCCCCAGCATTCTCGGTTCCAGTATTCCTGTGTCCAGTATTCTTGTCCCCAGCATTCCTGTCTCCAGTATTCCTGTCTCCAGTATTCCTGTGTCCAGTATTTCTGTCCCCAGCATTCCTGTGTCCAGTATTCCTGTTTCCAGTATTCCCATCTCCAGTATTCCTGTGTCCAGTATTCCAGTCTCCAGTATTTCTGTCCCCAGCATTCCTGTGTCCAGTATTCTCGGTTCCAGTATTCTTGTCCCCAGTATTCCTGTCCCCAGTATTCCTGTCCCCAGTATTCTCGATTCCAGTATTCTCGGTTCCAGTATTCTTGTCCCCAGTATTCTTGTGTCCTGTAATGTTTATCTCCGATACCAGCTTTATTTTCCTAGCTACATATTTTAAATCTGCGCCGGGGGCATCAGATAGTAAAACATATTCAGCTTCAACCACGAAAATTCTACCAGAATCGTAATAAGACCACGGCCCCGAAGGATATTTACAAAAATGAAAACCAGAAGAACACAATTCTAAGTGTTCTTCATGCTCATACCATTTTCCAAGTTTAAACTGAAATCCTCGGCACTTCATTTCTACATCGGTCGCCTTATAACCAGTTATTATTTTGCCTTTTGGTGTTAGTTTCATTGATTTACTCCCTTAACTAATTAAAGCAGATAAAAAAGCCTCTTGGACACCATAACAAGCAAAACATATCAACCCCGCAATGATTATTCCGAGCGTAATCACCGCAAATTTATCTCGGATTGCTGTGCTGCGTTTATAGGTATTTCTCCTATTTTTGAGTAAGTAGCCAGCATACGTTCTCTTTTTTAGTAGGTCGTATGTCATTATTTTCCTCCCACGGACTTATTAATTAAGTCCATTAACTGATTTATTCTTTTTTCGCTTTCCTCAACTTCGTCAAGCGCGTCGGAAAAAAGTTGTCTTAACCGAGAATTTGACCACTTGAGCGCGGCATTAACTGATTCCAAATATGTGATCCTCTTTTGTTGGCTCATGGTTTCCTCCTTTTTTTAGGTTGTCGATAGCTCAATATTATCAGGATTGTTTTTGTTGTCAAGCAAATTAATTTAAATAAAATAGAATATATATTGACAAATTGCTAACAGTAGATATAATTGCCACTAACCAATAAGGAGGAAAAAATGAAAGATCGAATCACTTGTGCAGATGTTAAGCCAATCAGGGAAGCAATGGGATATTCCGTCCGGGAGTTGGCGGAAGAAATTGATGCTACCCCGGCGGCAGTTCACAGCTGGGAAGCGGAGAATCCTGACAGTACCCGTAGCATCCATCCAGTTTTTGCAAATCAGCTCAGAAAACTCAAAAGGAAATATGTGACATGACAATATTTGAGAGAATTGATCGACTGGACAATCTGATTAAGCGCAAAAATTATGAAGGGATCAGCCTGGACAATTTAAACGCGATGTATGTCCATCTTGATTCAGAGATTAATTTACTGGCCTGGAAGCTGGAACGCATAGAAAAAGCAGCAATGGCCGAAGAAGATAGGCTTAATCTCCCAGCCAATACAGATGCGTGGCGCAGAGAAAACAAGGAGGCTTGATGTGTCAGACTTAATTTTAATCGAAAAAACCAACTTACCACAACTGTTCGCGGCTAACGGGTGTGATCCACTATTGGATAAAATTAGAAAAGAGGTTGCGTCTCACAACCCGGATATTGACACCTCCGGGGGGAGAAAAGATATAGCCTCGCTGGCCTATAAGATACGCAAATCAAAAACAGTTATTGATGATGCTGGTAAAAACTTCGTATCTAAAATCAAAGAACAAACAAAAACCGTTGATGCTGAACGTAAACGGGTAAGGGATGAGCTCGACCAAATGGCAGACTTAGTACGCACACCGTTAACGGAATGGGAGGCCGTAGAAGAAGTAAAAAAACAAGCCGACATCCTCGCCAGACAGTTAGCCCTTGACCATGACGACGCTCTAGCCCAGAACGATATTTTTGATCGCCGTAAAGAAGTCGAGCGAAAAGAAGCGGATCTTGCCAAGAAAGAACAGGAACTAATCGCAAAAGAGGAAGCAAAAAAAGCAGAAGAAGCCCGCATTGAACGCGAACAGGCTGAAAAAGTAGCTCGAGAACAAAGAGAAAAGCAAATAGAAATAGATGCAATCAGCAAAGCCCAACGGGAGGCCGAAAAAGAATTACAGTTGCAGAAAGAAAAAGCAGAAAAAATACTGCGTGAAGAACAAGCAAAAACAGCAAAGGCTGAATACGAGAAAGCAGAGGCAATCAGATCAGAACGTGAAAAGGCTGCCCGGGAAGCACTAGAAAAAGAAGAGGAAAAACTGCGTATTGATCAAGAAAAAAAACGCGTAGAGGAAGAAAATAAGAGAAAGGTTGAACGAGTATCACAGAACAAAAATCACCAGAAAAGAATAAACAACGAAATACTTGATTGTTTCGCGGCCAATGGAATCAGCGAAAAAGAAGCAAAAACCATTGTCGTACTTGTCGCATCCGGCAAAATTAATCACATGACCATCAACTATTAAAAGGATACTTAATAATGGACTACCTCTATCTCGATATTGAAACAATCCCATCACAAAAAGAATCTGTTAAATCTGATATTTTGACAACCATAAAACCGCCTGGTAATATCAAAAAACCGGAACCAATCCAAAACTGGATGGACGGCAACGCAGCGGACGCCGCAGAAGAGAAATGGCTAAAAACCGCGCTGGACGGAAGCAAGGGAGAAATAATTTCTATATCCTGGGCTTTTAATGATGGGGATGTTCAGTCTAATTTTCGCAATCAAGGTGAATCTGAAAAAGAAATGGTGGCAACCTTTTATGATGATATTATGGCAAAATCACTGGATGATAACGTTAGTTTTTTAAATATGCCCCGCGTTATCCATGGTAGTAAAGACCTATTTGATTTACGGTTTTTATATCAAAGATCGGTTATTTTACAGGTAAAACCATCGTTTAATTTACATCAGGATAGCCGATATAATGGTGATTATACGTTTGACACCATGACAGCCTGGGCAGGATGGGGCAATTATTGCTCGCTGGAATCCATGTGTATCGCTTTGGGGATTGGCAGCCCTAAAAACGGCATGTCTGGTTCTGATGTTTGGCCCGAGTTTAAAAAAGGAAACATTGCTGGCATTGTAAAATATAATCAGGGAGACGTTATTGCGTTGCGCGAAGTTTATAAACGATTGATTTTCAGCTAGAGAGGATATTATGAATATTTTAAGTGAGATACAAACAGAACTTGTATCACCGAAAGATAAATATAATAGTTTTGGAAAATATAGCTATCGGAGTTGCGAAGGGATACTAGAAGCCCTTAAACCACTACTGCAAAAACATTTTGCTAGTGTTATCCTCAATGATGAAATAGTTGAAATCGGAAATAGAATTTATGTAAAAGCAACTGCCATGTTGCGAGTAAAAGATGGTGAGTTTACATCAACCGCGTACGCCAGAGAACCAGAATCTAAAAAGGGAATGGATGAAGCACAAATAACCGGTGCCACATCTTCTTACGCTCGTAAATATGCTTTAAATGGATTGCTTGCTATCGATGATACAAAAGATTCAGACGATACAAACAAACACGACAAAGAACAGGTAGGAAAAAAACTAATCACCAAGGAATTAGCATTATCTAAAATCAAAAATATACAAAACGGAAACGCACTCTTAAAGCTTGTTGCTGAGATTAAGCCTGATTGCGAACGCGATTTAAGCCTTGATGAGTATGAGGTTGTTAGTGGGGCAATAAAAGCGCGTCAGGCAGATTTTAAATAGAGGATCATTCCATGAAAGTGATAATCAGAACTGAAGGCCACAGGGAAAGAGCTATCCAGCTAGTCAGGGACGCTCCCATAGATTATGAAGTGATTATCCAGAAAGAAAAGAAGTCAAAAACAATCCCCCAGCTTGGGTATACTTTTGCCGTGGTGTACCCAACGATTATAAAATTTGTGGAAGATGGGTACGGAGAAACTTTTAGTGTCGAAGAAATCCACATCTGGATGAAAAAACAGATTCTTGGTGTTGATCACAAAGAAATAGACGGGAAGGTAATTGAAATCGAGCGTGAGTTGAAAAAATCGGATTGTGAAGAGTGGAGCAAGTATATCGATGCTGTGCTTATCTATGCTTACAATAAGTGGGGGCTTGATATCCCAAAACCATATTATAGGGAGTATACATAATGTATGTATATTAATATCTGGCTGGTACTTGTGCTATGGGTGGTTTTAGGGTTATGCCTAAGACCATGGTTGTGGGTAATGCTGGGAATATGCCTGTGGTGCTGGTAATATGAAACTTCCACGGAAAAAGAAGTGTAAATCATGCGGAGAGGTGTTTCAACCTGAACGATACTTACAGCCGTGCTGCTCCATAAGTTGTGCCATTGCGCTTGCAAGGGCCCAAAAAGAAAAGAATATAAAGAAAAAACGTGTAGAGTTTAAACGCGTATTTCTTGCGAACGATAAGCCACACCAAAAAAAATTAGCACAAAAAGCATTTAACCGGTTTATTAGGCTTAGAGACAAAAACGAGCCCTGCATAAGCTGTCAACGCCACCATAATGGTCGGTATCATGCAGGGCATTTTAGAACAACTGGCGCAGCCCCCCAGTTGCGATTTAATGAACTAAATACAAATAAACAGTGTAGCGTCTGCAATCTACATCTAAGCGGAAATTTAATAGCATATAGAGCAAACCTGATAAATAAAATAGGGGTTGAAAAGGTTGAATGGCTAGAAAGTGAACATGATGTTAAAAAATATACGCTTGACGAACTTATTTCTATTAAAAAAAAGTATTTGAAAAAGTGTAGAGAGATGGATTGCTAACAAAGTGTATGCCAAGTTTTGACCCCCAATGTAAAACTTTTGTAAAAGTTATGTAATAGATTTGTAAAACGTACCTTGTGAACCTTATAAAAAGTTTCAAAATATGCTAGCTTTTGAACTAGATTTAGAATTTAAAGATTAATAAGATTATAAAAATATAAGGTGCATCAGTTTTTAGATGCACTAGACAGTTTGCCGGTCATGAGGCAAGGTTCTTGTTGGTTTTGATTGTCGCAGTATGCAGTAAGGTGATAATTAAAGTGAGTCAAAATGGAATTAAATAAAGGTGGATACCCCGTAAAAAATGCAGGTTATTGGAAGCGGCAACATGATAAACTACAAGCAAAGATCACAGCCGCTGAAGAATTAATAGATACGTTGTATGAGAGTGGGTGTTTGGATGCAGAAAGAAAAGAAATTGTGCAAGTTTATCTAGCAACCTAACAGGCCTTTTTGGTAAATGGAGCGTAACAATGTGCGAATACTGTGAGCAAGGGCAGACCATGATGGAAGTTGATGTAATTGATCGAGCTAATTTTGGTTGGGGATATGATGACGAAGTTAAATTGACCTTGCGGGAAGCGGAGAATGACCCTACCAAATTGGCTATATTTATCGATCGTGGTTTTCTGCGCATGGTAAACCTTGCCGATTGCCAGTGTATTGAGGGCGGGGAAAAATTTGAAATTAAGTTTTGCCCCAACTGCGGTGATAAAATACAAGCATTATAACGTTTTAGATAATTGGTGGATAATAAACATTAGCTTGTTAGATTCTTTATGAGGAGGTTGCAGACTTGATCGAATAGCGTCTGGCTGAGTTTAACGAGGCCATCGTTATCTTACAATGTCAATCCAGACCTCTTCGCCGCCGTGGATTGAGTTTACTATTTTGGGGTACAAACTCTCATAACACTTGCGGGAGTACCCCAAAGTTACTTCGGATTCGCGAACGGCAATAGACTGCCCCACTAGTATGCATCCATCCGTATGAGCATCTGTGTTTCCTACGTGGATATAAATCCATTCAAATCCCGGAACACGCCGAAGCCAGAGCATCCCATGATGATCTGGGAATTTTCTGAAATACCTTCCTGCCATGCCGCCGACTGTTCTTAATTGTATCGCGTATCTCCCAGCCGGTATGCGTGTTTCACCCGGTACTTTTATTTTTTGTGGCTGATCTTCGCAAGTAAAACATTCAAATTTTCCATTGATTGATAATAAGCCGCCTGTTGATTCTTTGCCGGTATAAAAAGTATCAAGCCTTAATTCCATCACTCACCTTCCAAAGTATTTTATAAATGCCGTCAAACTGAAACCTCCTGCGATAAAAACAGCCACAAGAAGCCCAATCCGCTGCAAAAAACTCTTTTTTACTGTTGCCACGTCTTCCATCAAGCCCCTTACCCACAAATGATCCTTATAGTGTTGTTCTGCTGATACCAAAAAGGGAGCATTCTTAAAATAATCATCCATAACGATTGATAATTCATTTTTAATTAATCTCGAAATTTCATCTTTTTTTCCATCATCAGTAAAGATACACTCCGGCATGTTGTGGTCCCTAACTAAGTAGTTTTATGTAATTATCGATAAAATGATCAGTCCCGCTTTTGCCTATTTTAAGTCTGATTATATTTTCCAACACCTCCCTGGCTCCATACCACCAGGGGGGAGTAAGCATCTTTCCCGGTTTGTTATTATGAAAAAACACTGCCTGATTGACATGCCGAAACCGCAACATAGAAGGAACACGGCAAACAACATCACTATCGTTTATAATTCGATACGATCGTCCTTCAAATCGAGCGTTAAACTCTGCCGCAAACCCTTTATCGCCGACCCTCGGACAACCAAAAGTATAAATTCCGTCAACCTGTATCCCGAAAAGATCAAGGTCATACGCTGCCAACGTTGCCAACGCACCACCAAGACTATGACCTGTTAGATATAATTTTTCACCGCCGAGCCCGTCAAAACAATTAAGTATCTGATCTTTTATTTTTTTGTAGGCAATGCAAAAACCAGCGTGGACTTGATACCCGCCAAAGTTTGATCTTGCAACCCACATATCAGTGATAATATCTTTGATTTCTTTTGTGCCTTTAAACGCAATAATAACAATCTTACCACGCTTAATTATGCGAGCTGTTGTTGATTCAGCCTCAATAATTAAATCATAGGTACTTTCACCATCATAAGCAATTTTTGAAGCTTCGGCACATGATAGGGCTATGTTGGGGTCATACATAATTTTAACCTCTCAATCTCAGCGATCAGGAGGTCATGTCAGCGGCGGTCGCTCCCCTGACACACCTCAGAACAACAGTAGTCGTATCGCTTGCCGCTGAGTTAAGATCATGCACAGAACAGGTAACATCAATAAGGTTCATCCCGACATAAGAGCTTGGAACCACAAAGGATTGTAATCCATCTGCTACCGCTGTGGCAGTGTCGGAGTCGTAAATTGTCCAAGCTACCTCTTTTGATCCAATAAATGATCCAGCCAGAGCATCAGCAGAGATAAACTTTGCATTATCTGTACCCGTGTTGACCTCTGCGCTCGACGCTACGACAACATCGCCA
>CAZWIR010000012.1:0-14208 GCA_964634315.1 uncultured Planctomycetia bacterium
CAGGCCAGTTTTGATAAACAATTTGTTCGTGATTACTTAGAGTCGTCTGGTTGGGATAAAACCTCTCCTGCTCCTACCTTGCCTAATGAGGTGGTATCTAAGACTCAAGAGAAATATAAGCAAGTTTTAAAAATGTTTACCGTTGCTAATTTTGCTGAATAGTATTGACAATTATCAGATATATAGTATTTTAGAGTATCGTCCTATATTTATTAATATTACCAAGAGTTAAGTAAAAACAAGCAGAAATAATGAAGATAGTAGTCTGTATAAAACAAGTTCCCGATACCACAGACGTAAAGATTAACCCTGAGACTAATACCTTAATAAGAGAAGGGGTTGAATCTATAATTAACCCTTTTGACATGTATGCTATTGAGGAAGCAGTAAGGTTAAAAGAACGCTTCGGTGGCCATACAACAGTTATTACTATGGGGCCACCTCAAGCTGATGGTGCTTTAAGAGAAGCCCTTTCTTTAGGTATAGATTTAGCGATTCACCTTTCTGATCGAGCTTTTGCTGGTTCAGATACATGGGCTACAAGTTTAATTTTAGCTAAGGCTATTGAAAAAATCGACGAGTGTGATTTGGTTATTTGTGGCAAACAAGCCTCAGACGGAGATACTGCTCAAGTTGGGCCAGGCATAGCTACCCATCTTAACTTGCCTCAAGCCACTTATGTGCGCAGGGTAGACTCAGTGCATCTTGATACTGCTCCTAAAGTTATAGTAGTAGAGAGATTACTTGAAGAAGGCTATGAGTTAATAGAGCTTCAATTGCCAGCATTAATTACAGTAGTAAAAGAAATAAATGAACCAAGATTGCCTTCGTTAAGGGGGAAGATGAGCTCAAAGAAAGCTGAGATTACTCTTTGGGGTAATAAGGATTTAGGCTTATCTGAAAATCAAATTGGTCTTAATGGTTCGCCTACCCAAGTAGTTAAGATATTTACACCGCTTCATAAAGAAGGCGGAAAAACTTTCCAGGGAGAGCCTCAAGAAGTAGTCGATAAATTATTTGAAGAGATTAAAGATATAATATGAGCGGTATAAAAATAATTTTAGATAAGTGTGTTGGTTGTGGCCTTTGTCTTAAGACTTGTCCTGTAGCAGCTATAGAGTTAAAGGATATGAAGGCGGTAATTGATTTGGATAAGTGTAACCTCTGTGGCGCTTGTATAGAGAGTTGTACCTTTGGAGCTATAAAGATTGAACGTAAAGTCGTAGTTCAGGACGATATTTCAAGTTATAAAGGTGTTTGGGTATTTGCTGAGCAAAGAGATGGCGTTATTGCTTCAGTAGTATTTGAACTTCTGGCAAAGGCAAGAGAGTTAGCCAAAGACCTTGATACTTATGTTGGGGCAGTGCTCCTTGGTTTGAATATATCAGCTAAAGCTGAAGAGTTGATCCAGCGGGGAGCTGATAAGGTATATGTCGTTGATTCACCGGCGCTAAAGCACCACATCGCCGAGAACTATAGCAAAGCTATATCAGGGTTAATTGGAAAACATAAACCTGAGATTTTCTTAGCTGGAGCTACTACTACTGGAAGAAGTTTGGTTTCAAGAATAGCTGTAAATATTTATGCTGGCCTAACTGCTGATTGTACCGGTTTAGATATTGATAAGGATAAGAAGATCCTAGTTCAGACTCGTCCGGCTTTTGGCGGTAATATTATGGCTCAAATTATATCTCCAAATTATAGACCTCAGATGGCTACAGTTCGGCATAAAGTAATGGCTGAGGCTGAGGTTGATAGCTCAAGAAAGGGTGAGATAATTCAGGAGAGTTTTGACGAGAATTTACAGGATAAGCGGATAAAATTTTTAGATTTTATAAAGGAGGCTATTTCTACTGTTAATTTAGCCGAGGCTGATATTATTGTTTCCGGTGGTCGAGGCTTAGGCCAAGGAAAGAACTTTGCCATGATAGAAGAGTTCGCAGAGTGTTTAGGTGCTGCTGTAGGTTCTTCACGCGCTAGTGTAGATGCCGGTTGGATTCCTTATTCTCATCAAGTCGGACAGACTGGACGAACTGTTTGCCCAAAGATATATATTGCTTGTGGCATATCCGGCCAAATCCAGCACTTAGTTGGCATGCAATCAGCTAAGACCATTATCGCTATTAATAAGGATCCAGAGGCTCCGATATTCAAAGTTGCAGATTATAGTATTATTGGTGATCTTTTTAAAATTATTCCTCTTTTAATTAAGAAACTAAAAGAGCGACAGTTATATTGCTAAATCTGTGTAATCAATTTCAATTATGTATTTAAAAGAACTAGAAATTTTTGGTTTCAAATCCTTCCCCGAAAAAACTTCCCTTAAGTTTGAATCAGGAATAACTGCAGTAGTCGGTCCTAATGGTTGTGGTAAGAGTAATGTTTTTGATGCCATTAAGTGGGCTTTAGGGGAACAGAGTCCTAAGTCTTTGCGCGGCGCTAAGATGGAGGATATTATCTTTAATGGTACTGAACGTCATGACCCTCTAAATTATGCGGAAGTTGGCTTAACTTTTTGTAATGAGGATAAGTATTTACCTATAGATTACAAAGAAGTGTTAGTTGCTCGTCGCCTTTACCGTTCTGGTGAGAGTCAATATTTTATAAATAAAAATATAGTTAGGCTAAAAGATGTCCAAGAGTTGTTTATGGGAACAGGCATTGGAGAAGCTACTTATTCTTTTGTTGAGCAGGGAAAGATTGAAATTTTTCTAAGCTATAAGCCTGAAGATAAGCGTTTAATATTTGATGAGGCTAGTGGAATAGTAAAGTATAAAGAGAGAAAGAGAGAGACCTTGCGTCGGTTAGATGAGGCCGAAGAGAATTTACTTCGTTTAGACGATATACTATTTGAGGTACGAAGACAGATTCGTTATCTTGATAGACAAGTAGCTAAAGCAAAGAGGTATAGACAAGTTCAGGAGAGCCTCGTTGAGATCGAGAAAAAAATTGCTGCTGTTCAATTTTCAGAGTTAGAAGAAAAAATCAGTAAACTTAATCAAGAGTTAAGTCTTTTTGAAGAAAAAGAAAAGGGCAAAGAAGGACAACTGCAGGAGGTTAGTAATCGTTGGGAAGAGTTAAACCATCAGCTGAGACTTTTAAGAGGCAAGTTAGAGGAGGCTGCAACTGATATAGTTTCTTCGAATGCGAGAATAGAAAGTTCAACTAGTCATATAAACATTGATCATCAGAGAATAAAGGAGTTAGAGCAACGAAGTGCAAATTTACAGATGACTCGTACCAATCTCAATCAAAGGCTGAAATTGCAAGAGAATAGAAGTCAGGAAGAAGCAGTGAGGATGGAAACGATTAAGACAAATTTAGGAGAATTAGAGAAAGAAGTTGAGAGGATGGTTCTGGAAAAAGAAAGCTCCAAGGGAGAAGTAGAGACCGCCAAGAGAGAAGTTAATCAGGAGAAGACAAGGGTTTTGGATTTAGAGAGCAAAAGAGTCCAATTCCAAAATACTCTTATTGAGATTCAAACTAAATTAGCTTCTTTAGTTAATAGAAAGAAGAGATTGCTTTTAGATCGGGCTAAGCTAGATACTTTATTAATAGAGAATAGAGATAATCTAGGGTTAGTCAGTGAAGAGTCTAGAAAAGTAGAGGGTGACTTAAAAGGTTTGCAGGAAGCAAGAAGTGGTCTAGCCCAAAAGGAAAAAGAGTTAGCTACTTTAGTTGAAGAATTAAGGTCGAAATTAGTAGATAAAGAGAAAGAACTTATAGAGTTGAGAGCTTCTTATGATTTTTTAAAAGATTTAAAAATAAAATATGAGACTTTTTCAGTTCGAAAGAAAATTACTGTTATTTTTGACGAAGAACCGAGAGATATTAATAAACTGGTTGCTTCTTTGCAGGATGTAGAGTTTAAAAAAGATGGTCGAGGCTACACAGCCGAGATTGAAGCTAAAGTAGTTTCTTTTAAGGAGAAGCAATTAGAAGACAAAATTGCTCTTACTGAGAGTCAAATTGAAGATATAAAACAAGAGCAAGAAAAAATAAGTCAACAAAAAGTTGAGCTTAGCAAAGATTTAGTAGGTGAAAATACTCAAATTGAAGAGGTAAGGATAAGACTGCAACAGAGTGTGCAAGAGAAGGACAGTTTAAGTCGAGAGGTTGAGCGCTTGGAAGAAGAGTCAGAGCTTTTGATTCAAGAAGAGAAGTCTACTTTTGAGGATATTGAGGATTGTCAGAGAAGACAAAAAGAGATAGGGGATGAATTAACAGTTTATCAGGGAGAGTTAGATAAAGCTAATGAAAGCTTAGCAGGAACTAATGAAATCATAGCGAATGGTTTAGAGAAAATAAAGAATATAGACCTCGAGTCAACTCGTAATCTTGCCCAAAAGGAATCTTTGCATAGGGAGAGTGAAGCTTTAGAATCTAAAGTTACTCTTTTTCAAGATGAGATAAATAATATTAAGCGTAATTTAGAGGAAGTTGAAAAAGAAGAAGAGGAAGGTAAGCTCAGGACGAGTTCTTTTAATGGCCAGATAGAGAGCTTAAAGACAAAAATAGAAGAAGATAAACTTAAGATAGAGGAGTGGATAAAAGGCAAACAAGGGCTAGAGGAAGAGGAAGTATCTTTAAACAAGGACATTGATAAGGTTAAAGAAGATATCCAAGACCTAGAGAAAGAAGCTCAAGCCTTACGTGACTCTGCTTATAACAAGAAGTTAGAGATTCAAAGCTTAGAATACGAGAAGGAGAAGGTAAAGGATTACTTGCGTCAGGTTTATCAAGTTGAGTTTGATGTTCAAGTCCAAGGTGAGGTTACAGAAAATATAGATGTTCTTTCAGTCGAGAAGGAAAAATTACAAAAAAAAGTTAAATCTTTAGGCGAGGTTAATCTGGTAGCTATTGAAGAGTTTGAAGAGCTCAAAAAACGCGAAGAGTTCTTAGACAGTCAAAAACAAGATCTAGTTATTTCCAAAGACAGTTTAAAGAAAGCAATTTCAAAAATTAATCGAACCTCACGGGAACTCTTTTTAGATACTTTTGGCAAAATTGAGCAAGAGTTTAAGAAGAACTTTAAGTTTTTATTCAATGGTGGTAGAGCCAATCTTATTCTTATTGACCGAGATAATATTTTAGAGTCAGGAGTTGAGATTGAAGTTCAGCCTCCAGGAAAGAAATTACAGATTGTTTCCCTTCTTTCAGGAGGAGAAAAAGCTTTAACAGCTATAGCTTTAATTTTTGCTATCTTTACAGTAAGGCCGTCTCCCTTATGTGTTCTTGATGAAATAGATGCTCCCTTAGATGAGGCTAACGTAGATAGGTTTAATCATCTTTTAAAAGAGTTTGCTTCTCATTCCCAGTTTATCTTAATTACGCATAATAAGAAGACTATGAGTACTGCTGATGTTTTGTATGGGGTTACTATGCAAGAGAGAGGCATTTCTAAATTAGTTTCAGTTAAGTTTGCTGCTGAAAAAGTGCCTTCCTAAATTTTTTTCTAAATAAGAACTACTCTATTTTTTCCTTTTTTCTTGGCTTTGTATAAGGCTTGGTCAGCTTTTTCAATTAAGGTCTTTTTGTTAGGCGAGTCTTCGGGGTAGGAGGAAATTCCAATACTAATAGTAAATTTGCTTCTCAGAATTCTTTTGTTCTCCATAGATTTTTTTATTCTTTCACCAAGTAAAGCCGCTTCCTCTTTATTATTGGCAGGTAAGATAAGTGTGAATTCATCTCCACCATAGCGACATAAGATATCAATTTTGCGGCAATTTTCTTTAAAAGTCTCACTTATTCGCTTTAAGGCTTCATCGCCTTGGATATGACCGCGAGTATCGTTGAATTTCTTGAAATCATCAATATCAATCATCATTAAGGATAGAGGCAGGGAGGTTGTGTTTGATTTAGCTATTTCTTCATCTAACCGATATTGAAAGTATCCGTAGTTCCAAAGAGAGGTTAAAGGATCAGTGTGAGCTTGAGTTAAGGTACTTTCAAAACTCTGGGAATTTTCCAAAGCTCCTTGAGCTTGCTCCATAAACATAGTAAAAATTTTTATATCATCATTACTTATGGATTTCTTAGTGATATAGTTATCTACTAATACTATTCCAGTAGGCTTGCCTTTTATCCAGAGAGAATAGATAAGGAATTCTTCAAGATTTAGACTTTTCACTAAAAGGTCATTCTTTAATTTTTGCTTAAGGCCTTTAACCCAAACAACATCTTTTTTATAGAGGGTATCAAAAATCAACCCTCCCTTTTTGTTAAGAGGAAAAGACAAAGATTTAATTAATTCCATGAATTTTGGTTTTTCTTTGTTTTCTTTTATGTGGTTATAATTATCAATTAGATCGTAGAGGTTCTTTTTTTCTTCCTCGATGCTATGCCATATTTGTGTTGCTTCTTGACTATCTATCGGGCCAATACCCATAAAACCATCGATTTTTTTACCTTTCTGATCAACAAAGAAAATAACTGCTCGATTGAATCTTAATCCTTCGTTGGCAGTTAGACCGGTTAATATAATATAGGTTATTTCATCGAGTCGTAGGGTTGTTCTCATTGCTTTGGTGAGTTCATAGAAGACATATAACTGAGAGCGGACTTTTTCTAATTCCTCTTTAAGCCTGTTAATTTCTTTATTCATTCTAAGGTATTAAATAGCATATTTATTAACAAAAGTCAAATTTCTTTAAAAAGTTTTGAGCACTTTAACTTTTGTTATTATCTGGTAAAATAATCGGTATGATTAAGGATATTTTCAGAGTTTGCCAGTATGATTTTCAAATCCCTAAGGATTTAATAGCCCAAGAGCCGGCTAGTCCTAGAGATAGCTGCCGACTTCTTGTTTTAGATCGCGAGAATTCTTCTTTAAAGGTAAGGGTTTTTAAAGATATTGTTGATTACCTAAAAGAAGGGGATGTCCTTATTCTAAATAATACCAAGGTAATTAAAGCCAAACTTTTTGCCAGAAGAAGTAGTGGAGCTAAACTAGAGATATTATTGCTTGGTGAGAAAAAAAAGGGAGTTTGGGAGGTTTTGGTCAAACCGGGAAAGCGGGCTAGAACAGGTGAAATTATTAATTTTGAAGGAGGAGATTGCAAAGCTAGAATTATAAGCAAAACTTCCAGTGGCTCAAGGATTTTAGATTTTAGGCCTTTAGATGTAGATCAGTTTATTTCCAAGACAGGGGCAGTACCTCTTCCACCCTACATAAAAAAAGAAATTCAAGACCCTGACGATTATCAAACTGTTTATGCCAAGTGTAAAGGAGCAGTAGCCGCACCCACGGCAGGGTTACACTTTACACCTGAATTAATAAGAAGAATAGAAAAAAAGGGAGTAAAAATACTCTATATAACTCTTCATTGCAGTCTAGCTACTTTTCGTCCAGTAAAGTGTGAAGATATTCGTAATCATCAAATAGAGTCAGAAATGGTAGAGGTGAGTTCTTTAGTTGCTAAAATTATAAATAAAGCTAAGAAAAATCAACAAAGAATAATTGCCGTTGGCACAACCACGATTAGATCTTTAGAATCAGCAGCTTCTCTAGGCAAAGGCCCTTTAGTTAAAGCTTTTTCCGGATCGACCAATCTTTACATTACTCCCGGTTATAAATTTAAAATAGTTGATGCGCTTATTACTAATTTTCATACGCCAGCTTCTACTAATCTTATTTTAGTCTCTGCTTTTGCTGAACCCTCACAAATTCAGCAAAGCTATATTTACGCTAAGGACAAAGAATTCCGCTTTTACAGCTTTGGTGATGCCATGCTGATTATCTAAATTTACCTAATATACTGGATGTCAAAGAGTTACAGATAATAAAAAAAATAGCTGTTTTCTTGACGGAGAGCTTTATTTCTACTATAATAAAAATCTACATAAAGTTTAGACCTGCGTCCTATAAGCAAATTTTCCATTAAAGGAGGAAGCTTTTATGCAGAGTGATGTAATGAAAAAAAGGACTTTTCTTGTTTGTGGCCATGCTCAATCCGGCAAAACTTCTCTTACTGAAGCTATACTTTTTAAATCTGGAGCTATTTCCCGCCTGGGCAAGGTAGATAATGAAACTTCCACTAGTGATTACGAAGATGATGAAAAAAGAAGAAAGAGTTCTATTAACTTATCGGTTTTAGGAGCTGATTATAAGGGAAATTCTTTGCAATTCATTGATACTCCCGGTTATCTTGATTTTATTGGTGAGTTGATAACTAGTTCTTGTGCTGTAGATTTTGCTGTTATTATAGTTGATGCCGTAGAAGGAGTTGGGATAGGAACAGAGAAAGCTTGGAATATTTTAAGAGAGAAAAATGTACCATGTTTATTTTTTATTAACAAGCTTGATAAGGATAATACTGAGTATGCTAAAACTTTAAATGATATAAAAGCGAATTTAACTAAAAATGCTGTAAGTATGGGAACTGTAGATGGGAAAAATATAACTAATATCTTGAAAAATAAAGATAAAGAACCTGCAGCCTATAATAAAATCGTAGAGTTGGCCGCTGAGAGAGATGATGCTTTAGTAGAGAAATATTTAGAAACCGGAGAATTATCAGAGGCAGAGTTTAACTTAACTCTTAAAAAATCAATCATTAACTGTCAAGTTTTCCCCGTGGTTGGTGGAATAGCTATTCAAGAGGTAGGCATTGATTGTCTTCTTGATCTAATCGTTGACATTATGCCTTCAGTAGGCGAATTTTTACCTCGACAGGCTAAGGATAAAGCTTCACAAGATATAAATATTGAGCCTAAGGCAGATGCTCCTTTTTCAGCTCAGGTTTTTAAGACTGTTATTGATCCTTTTGTTGGTCAGCTCACTATTTTTAGAGTATTCTCCGGTAAATTGAATTCCAACAGTGAGTTTTTTGATGCCTCTAAGGGCGCTAAAGAAAAATTTGGCCAACTTTATTTCTTGCAAGGTAAACAACAAGTGGCGTCTGAAGCAGTTTGTGCCGGAGATATTGCCGCAGTAGCAAAATTAAAGAGCGCTCAGACTCAAGATACTATTTGTGTATCTTCTCGGGTTGTAGAATTCCCCAAGCTGGTTTTTCCTTCTCCAGCTTATTCGGCTTCAGTTAAGCCTAAGACGCGTCAAGATGAAGATAAGATATCTTCAGCCCTTGCCCGCTTAACTAGTGAGGATCCTACTTGTAGCACTTCTCTTGATGCTCAGACTAAAGAACTTATCATATCTGGCATGGGTGAGCTACACATTAAGGTAATTATCGATAGGATGAAGAGAAAATATAATGCTGACGTAGAATTAGGTACACCTAAGGTTCCTTATCTTGAGACTCTTACTAAGGCAGTACAGGTTTCTTACAAGCATAAAAAGCAAACCGGAGGCCGTGGTCAATATGGCGATGTTTCAATAGAGGTGGAACCACTCGAGCGAGGAAAGAAATTTGAATTTGTTAACAAAATTGTCGGCGGAGCAATTCCTCGTAATTTTATCCCTTCTGTAGAAAAAGGTTTGCATAAGGCAATGAATGAAGGCTGTGTAGCAGGATATCCGATAGCTGATATTCGGATAACACTTTTTGATGGTTCTTATCATCCAGTAGATTCTTCAGACATGGCTTTTCAAATCGCGGCAGCTCACGCTTTGAAAAAAGCTTTTGAGCAAGCTGGGGGTGTATTACTAGAGCCAGTTATGAATGTAGAAATTGTTGCTCCCGAAGAAGTTATGGGCCAGATTACCGGAGATATAAATAGTAGACGAGGCCGAGTAATGGGGATAGAAGTTAAGGGCAAAAATGAAGTTGTTAAAGCCAAGATTCCTTTAGCAGAGATGTTTAAGTATGCTTCAGATCTGCGTTCAGTTACCGGTGGACGCGGTAGTTATTCTATGAGTTTTTCTAATTACGATATTGTTCCTGGTCGAATTGCTCAAGGGATCGCCGAGAAAACAAAAAAGGTTAAAGAGGAGAAACACGCTTAATGAAGATATTTAATCTCGGTCTTGAGATTGAGCCGGGAAAGCATAAGTATAAACTTGAGTCGGCAGATAAATTAATTGAGAAATTTTCGCCCCAAAAAGTATCTCTCTACTCAGTTGAATTCGTTGATAGTGAACCTGAAACTGCGGATGCGATTGTATTTAATAGCAACAACAAGTTAGATCTTGTTCTAATTGATTTAGAGAAAATAGAGAAGAGATTGTTAAAGGCCGAAGATCAAGAAGAAAAGTTAATTCTTGCTAAAGCTCAAAAATTTTTGGAAGAAGAGAAGTTAATTTGTGACGGTGAATTTACTTCTAGTGAAGTAGATATCTTCAAATTATTACAACTAGTTACTTGTAAGCCTTGTTTAGGGGTAGATAAAGTTAGTGATATTGATCAGCTGATAAAAAAGATTATTAATAAGTCGGAAGTACTTTTGTTTTTTACTGCCGGTAAAAAAGAAGTCCATGTTTGGAGTATGGACAAGGGTGAGAGCATTTTAGAGGCTGCAGGTAAGATCCACAGCGATTTAAAAAGAGGGTTTATAAAAGGTGAAGTTTCTAACGTGGGCGATTTAGATAATTTTTTTAATATGGCTGAGGCAAGATCTCGGGGGTTTGTAAAAATAGTCGGTAAAGATTATATCGTCCAAGAGGGAGATATAATCGAAATAAGGTTTAACGTATAACTATGTTAAAAATTAGAAGAGCCTTGATAAGTGTTTGGGATAAAAAAGGAATAGCTGATTTGGCTAAGAAGTTAGCAGGACTTGGTGTTGAAATAGTTTCAACCGGTAAAACCGCGACTCTTTTGCGCAGAGCCGGAGTCTCAGTTAAAGATGTTGCAACTTTGACTTCTTTTCCTGAGATACTTTCAGGGAGGGTAAAGACTCTTCATCCTAAGGTATTCGGAGGCATCTTAGCTAATAAGAAACACCCCTTACATATGGAGGAAATAAGAAGTTTAGGTATACAACCGATTGATATGGTAGTAGTTAATCTCTATCCTTTTGTTGAAATGGCGAAAGAGAAATTAAGCTGGGATGAGATGATAGAATATATAGATATTGGTGGGCCGTCAATAATAAGATCAGCAGCTAAGAATTTTAAAAATGTTGCTTGCATTAGTGATGCTCGACAATATAAATCAATTTTAAACGAACTTCAGAAAAATAAAGGGTTTGTGTCTGAACAAACTTTAAAAGATTTAGCTGAGAATGCTTTTTATACTACTAAAGAGTATGATAATGCTATCTATAATTACTTTAAAGGCAAAGATGTTTTTAGCTGGAATTTAGAACAAGCTCATTCTTTGCGTTACGGAGAGAATCCTCACCAGAAGGGTGCTTTGTTTAAGGTAGTTGATTTTAATAATGTAAAATTTAAACAATTTCAGGGCAAAGCTTTATCTTATAATAATTTTCTTGATTTAGACGTAGCTATACAGCAGGCAAAGGAATTTAATGAGCCAGTAGCTGTTATTGTTAAGCATGCTTCTATCTGTGGAGTAGGGGTTGATAAGAAATTAGCTTCAGCCTACAAGAAAGCATATCAGACTGATAAGATTTCCAGCTTCGGAGGAATTATCGCTTTAAACCGAAAGGTAGATAGAGAGACTGCCAATCAAATTTTAAAGAGTGAGTTTAAAGAGTGCGTTACTGCTGTCGCTTATTCCAAAGAAGCATTGAAGATTTTTTCGACTAAAAAAAATCTCAGAGTCCTTGAAGCTGATTTTGCCCAAAAGACAGACTCTAAAGACGTAAAGACTACGATTTTTGGCTATCTTGTCCAAAGTCGTAATTCTTTAGCTCTAGATAAGAGTAGTTTAAAAGTAGTAACTAATAAAAAGCCCAGCCAACGCGAACTCAAAGATTTAATATTTGCCTGGAAGGTAGTTAAGTGGGTAAAATCTAATGCTATCGTTATAGCTAAAAATAATTCTGTTTTGGGTATTGGAGGAGGCCAGCCTTCAAGAGTCGGGGCAGTAAAGATAGCTTTAAACAAGACTAAGGTATCTCCGCGCTTGGCAGTATTGGCTTCCGATGGATTTTTTCCTAAGGAAGATGCAATAAAAGTTGCTTATAAAAAAGGAATCAAGGCTATAATCCAACCCGGAGGTTCAATAAAGGATAAGGATATTATAAAAGCATGTGATAAGTTAGGTATAAGTATGGTTTTTACAGGCATCCGTCATTTTCGCCACTAAGTTTTCCTTCCCCCCTAAAGTTTACTCACAAGATGGATATGGTTGATCGATACAAAAAAGCAAAAGATTATTTAGATTCTTTTCAAAATTACGAGAAGATCTCCTGTTTCCCTTACCAGCGTTCTTTCAAGCTAGAAAGAGTGCGTATTTTACTTAAAAGTCTAAAAATTCCCTATCAGGATTTAAAAGCTATTCATATTGCTGGCACAAAGGGTAAGGGTTCTACCGCTCACTTTCTAGCTGCCGCGCTTGCTGCCTCAGGTTTTAAGGTCGGGCTTTTTACTTCGCCACATCTTTTGGATATTAGGGAGAGGATTCAGATAGTTAAAACTGTGAAGTCTAAAACCCAGGGCGGTTTGATTTCTAAAAAAGATCTATTTGACATTGTTGAAGAATTTCGGCCTAATCTGAAGAATTTAAAAATTTCTCAAAAGTTAGGCCAAGTAACTTTCTTTGAAGTTCTTACCGCAGTTGCTTTTAAATACTTTCTCCAAAGAAATGTAGACTTCTGTGTTCTAGAGAGCGGTTTAGGCGGAAGATTGGACTCTACCAATGTGGTTAGTCCTCTTGTAAGTATAGTTACTCATATTGACTATGATCATACTGATAAATTAGGAAAGAAATTAGCGGAGATTACTAATGAGAAAGCGGGAATCATAAAGAAAAATACACCTTTGGTATGTTCATTGCAGAGGCCATCTTCTTTAAGGGTTATTAAGAATAAGTGTAAGTTTAAGAATGCGCCACTTTTTCTTTTTAATAGAGATTTTAAAGCCCAGAATATAAGGTTTAGTAAAGAGTATACTACTTTTAATTTTAAATTTAATGATTTTGCTTTAAAAGATTTAAAGATTTATCTAAAAGGAAGATGCCAAGTTGAGAATGCATCTTTAGCCTTAGCAACTCTTTCTTTGTTAGAGAGTAAAAAAATAGTTAAGAAGAAAATTAATTATAGAGGTGGGTTTAAATCAGCTTATCTTCCGGGAAGATTTGAAGTTGTAAATAAGTTTCCTCTGACTATTGTCGACGTTGCTCATAATGTTTCTTCGTTCTTAGCTTTGGGGGATAGTTTAAAGAGATACTTTTCTTGCAAGAAGATTATTTTAATATTTGCCTGTTCTCAAGACAAAAATGCTAAGAAGATGCTCAAGCAAATAGATTATTCTTATCTTATTCTTACTCGTTTTAATAATCCTCGCTGTCAAGACCCTTTGAAACTTAAAAAGTTAGTTCAAAAGGAGAGTGTTCATTTAGCTAAAGATATAGGAGAGGCTTTGGGAAAGGCTAGGGGGAAATATAAAGATGGGTGGGCTATTGTGATTAGCGGTTCTTCATTCCTGGTAGGTGAGATTAAAAGAGACTGGATTTTTTAGCAATTACCTATAAAATACTCTTAACTATGCGTGAGTTTAGATTAAAGGACTATAAATTAGGTGATACTATTGCTGCTATTGCTACTTTTCCTGGCAAATCTGCTTTAGGGGTAGTTAAGGTTTCAGGGTCTAAAGCCTTATTAATCGCATCTAGGGTATTTAAGCCTTATAGAAAGAAGAACATTAGGAAGGTGAAGACTCATACTCTTCATTATGGATGGATTGTAGATAGGGGTAAAGGGAGGAAGGAAGAAACAGTTGATGAGGTTTTGTTAAGTATTATGCGTAAGCCTGCCACTTATACTAAGGAAGATGTTATTGAAATTTCTTCTCACGGAGGAGTAGCAGTACTAAACAAGATATTAGAATTAGTATTAGAACAAGGGGCACGGTTGGCCTTACCAGGTGAGTTTACTTATCGGGCTTTGATTGGGGGAAGAATTGATCTGCTTCAAGCTGAGAGTATTCGAGGGATCGTTGATGCTAAGAGCGAAAATGCCCTTGCCTTGGCTTCTTCGCAATTGAGAGGGGATACAACCTTAAAGGTAAAGCAATTAAAGATTGAATTAAAGGAGCTATTCGTTCAGACTGAAAGTGCAATAAATTTTCCTGAGGATGATATCGATGTCTCTTCCTTGAATTTAAGAAAAAAAATAGAAGCTTTAGCTAAAAAGGTAGATGATCTTCTCCAAGGTAGTCGGGAAGCAGAAATTATGTGTGAAGGC
>CAZWIR010000013.1:0-1575 GCA_964634315.1 uncultured Planctomycetia bacterium
CCGGAAGAGTTATTATCAAAAATATTAGGAATTTAATTGGATAAGGAGGTGTAGCATGGCAAAAGAGAAATTTGTAAGAACAAAGCCTCATATCAACATCGGCACCATTGGCCACGTTGACCATGGTAAGACAACACTTACTGCGGCAATAACTGGGGTTTTGGCGACTCAAGGTAAGGCCAAGGCGCTTAAATTTGATGATATTGATAAGGCGCCAGAAGAGAAAGAGCGTGGTGTAACTATTAACATCGCCCACGTTGAGTACGAGACTGATAATCGTCATTATGCTCACATTGATTGTCCTGGTCACGCTGATTATATTAAGAATATGATTACTGGGGCAGCTCAGATGGATGGAGCAATTTTAGTTGTGGCTGCTACTGATGGTCCCATGCCACAGACAAGAGAGCACATTCTTTTAGCTCGCCAGGTAAATGTTCCGGCACTGGTTGTATTTGTCAACAAAGTTGATCAGATGGAAGATGCCGAACTGGTTGAATTAGTGGAAGAAGAAATCAGGGATCTACTTAGTAAGTATGAATACCCTGGTAAAGAAATCCCGATCGTCAAAGGTTCAGCCTTAAAGGCATTGGAGTGCGGTTGTGGTAAAGAAGATTGTGAAGCTTGTAAGCCAATTATTGAGTTAATGAAAGCTGTAGATGAAGCCATCCCTACACCAAAGAGAGATGTTGATAAGCCATTTCTTATGGCTGTTGAAGATGTTTTCTCAATTTCTGGTCGAGGAACAGTAGTGACTGGAAGAATTGAGAGAGGAAAAGTTAAAGTTGGTGAGGAAGTAGCGCTAGTAGGAATTCATCCTGAGGTTAGTAAGACAGTAGTTACCGGAGTTGAAATGTTTAGGAAGCTTCTTGATGAAGGTCAAGCCGGGGATAACGTCGGTTTGCTTTTAAGAGGTACAGCAAAAGAGGCTGTTGAGAGAGGAATGGTTATGGCTAAACCAGGATCAATTACTCCTCACACTAAGTTTAAAGCCCAAGTGTATGCCCTAAAGAAAGAAGAGGGTGGAAGACATACTCCTTTCTTTGCCGGATATAGACCACAATTCTATTTTCGTACCACTGATGTTACTGGAACATGCCAATTGCCTCAAGGGGTAGAAATGGTTATGCCAGGAGATAACGTGGTGCTAGAGATTACATTGATTCAACCAGTAGCTGCAGAGAAAGAATTGAGATTCGCTATTCGCGAAGGTGGAAGAACAGTAGGCGCAGGAGTGCTAACAGAGGTCATTGAATAAAAGGGATAAACTGCAATTTAGTTTGTGGTTTAAGGCATGAATTATGCTTAAATTAAGGATAAAATTAAAAGCGTTTGATCATCGAATTTTGGATCAGTCTGCTCAAGAGATAGCTGAAGTAGCTATGCGGACTGGAGCAAAAGTAAATGGTCCCATGCCGATGCCTACGAGGAAGAAGATTTACACGGTTAATCGCTCTACTAACGTTGACAAAAAGTCACGTGAGCAATTTATGCTAGCAATTCATAAGCGAATCATTGATTTGGATAAACCAACGCCAAAAACGATTGATGCCTTACGAAAGCTAAATTTGCCTG
>CAZWIR010000013.1:1675-4512 GCA_964634315.1 uncultured Planctomycetia bacterium
TATGATTAGAGAAATTTACGGAAAAAAAATTGGAATGACACAAATCTTTGATGAGGAAGGTAATCTTTTGCCTACTACCTTAATAGAGGTGGAACCAGTTTATGTGTTGGAGAAGGTAGAGTACCCTAATCAAACAAAGGCTAAAATTGGTTGCTTTAAGATCCATGAGAAGAAAATTGGCAAAGTAAAGAAACCAATAAAGGGTTATTTTGATAAATTGAAAGTAAGCCCTTACAAGCTTATTAGAGAAGTAGATATAGAAGAGGGCGCTGATTTCTTAGCCAAGCAACCTCAAAAGGATACAGCTAAAGCAGAGGTGCCAGAGCCAGTGGAGGTACCAAAAGAAGAAGGTGAAAATAAGTCTAATAATGAGGCTGTAGAGGCAAAGGGAGAAATCACAGATAAAGTTAAAGAGCCAACTGATCCTCGTCAAATTGGCGTAGAGATCTTTGAAGTTGGAGAAAAGATAGATGCACGAGCTAAGACTAAAGGAAGAGGTTTTGCCGGAGGGATGAAAAGACATGGTTGGAGTGGACAACCCGCAGGTCACGGACATACTACACATCGCCGATTAGGTTCAGCTGGAGCTTCAGCTTATCCTTCAAGGATAATCAAAGGGCTGAACATGCCTGGGCATATGGGTAATAGCTTTCGCGTAACCAAGAACTTAAAGGTTTTAAAAGTTGATAAGGACAAGGATCTTATTTTCCTTCAGGGAAATGTTCCCGGTGCCAGAGGTTCAATTGTAAGCTTGAAAAAGATAAAATAACTGTTTAGGTAAGATAAAATGAAAGCCAAAGTAAATAGTAAGAAAAAAACAGCCAAAAAGAACACTAAAAAAAAGGTGGGCAAGAAGGTTGCTGTAGCTGCAAGTAGCTTAAGCTTACCAGTCTTAAGCACTCAGGGTAAAGAAGTAGAGCAAATAGAGCTAGAGAAACGTGTTTTTGACGGTAAGATTTCTGAGGCACTTATTCATCAAGCAGTAGTAACCTATTTGTCTAATCAGAGAAAGGGATTAGCTTCGACTAAAACCCGAGGTGATGTTAGAGGCGGTGGGATAAAGCCTTGGCGGCAGAAAGGTACTGGGCGAGCAAGAGTAGGTTCAATCCGTTCTCCTATCTGGCGTGGTGGTGGAGTTACTTTTGGTCCTAAACCGCATTCGTTTTACAAGGATTTACCTCAGAAGATGAAAACTATGGCTTTAAAGAGCGCGCTTAATGCTAAATTAAGAGATAAAGAGATTTTAGTTCTTAGTGATTTAAAGATCGCCTCATGCAAAACCAAAGATTTTTCTAAGATTTTTAAGAATCTTAAGCTAGATGGGGTGAAGGTGAGGGTAGTGGTTGAGACCTTAGAACCTAATCTTAAACTAGCAACTCGAAATATAAAAAAAGTGTTATTGGCTAAAGCTAGCGATGTTCACACCACAGAGATAATTGATTGTAAGAGATTAGTTTTAACTAAGAACGCCTTAAGAGATGTAGAAAAGAGGATTAAAAAATGTCTGTCGTAAGGAGTATTTATTCCATTGTTAAGTCACCGTTAGTTACTGAGAAGTCAGCTCGGGATTCTGTTTTTAGAAAATATGCTTTTGAGGTCGACAAGACTGCTAATAAGGTTCAAATAAAACGGGCAATCGAGAAGATATACAGTGTGAAGATAGTAAAGACTTCGGTTTTAACGGTTAAAGGTAAGCTTAAAAAGCTTAGGCATAACCAAGCTGGCAAAACTGCTTCTTGGAAGAAGGCCATTGTTACTTTAAAAGAGGGATTTGAAATTAAAATTGTTTAAGTTATGGGAGTAAAAAAGTTTAGACCAGTAACACCTTCGCTGAGATTTAAAGTAATTTCTGATTTTTCTGAAATTACCAAAAGTCAACCCGAGAAGTCTCTAACTACTAGTTTGAAGAAAAGCGGTGGGAGAAATAACCGTGGCCGAATAACTGTGAGAAGACGTGGAGGGGGGAGTAAAAGGAAATATAGACTTATAGATTTTAAGAGAGATAAATATGATGTTCTTGGTGAGGTAATAGCTATTGAGTATGATCCTAATAGAAGTGCTCGTATTGCGTTGATAAAGTATCCTGATGCAGAATTGAGGTATATTATCTGGCCGGATAAATTAAAGGTTGGCGATAAGGTAATAAGTACTGCTGATACCCAGGCGGATATAAAACCTGGCAATTGTATGAAGCTAAAGCATATGCCGATGGGAACAATAATTCATAATATTGAACTAAATCCCGGAAGGGGAGGCATCTTAGCCAGAAGTGCTGGTAGCAGTGCTCAGCTTATGGCTAAGGAGAGAGGGTTTGCTCAATTGCGTATGCCTTCTAGTGAAATCCGTTTAGTAAAAGAAGATTGTCGTGCTACTATCGGGCAAATGGGTTTAATTGAACATGCTTCATTTCGCCACGGTAAAGCTGGTAAGGTACGTTGGTTGGGTCGGCGCCCTAAAGTAAGAGGGGTAGCTATGAATCCGATTGATCATCCCCATGGTGGTGGTGAAGGTAAAGCTGGTCAAGGTAACCCTCATCCGGTTACTCCTTGGGGAAAGCCCACTAAAGGTGCAAAGACTAGAAATCCTAGAAATAGAAGCAGTAAATATATTATTAAGAGAAGAGCTAAAAAAAGGAAATCTAAAAAATGAGTCGTTCGTTAAAGAAAGGTCCTTTTATTGACCCTAAGTTGGTAAAGAAGGCTAAAATGGCCAAAGATGCCGGAAGCCGTAAGTCTATAAAGACTTGGTCGCGTAGTTCAATGATTGCTCCGGAATTCGTAGGGCTTACCTTTGCGGTGCATAATGGTAAGAAACATGTTCCGGTTTTTGTGACTGAA
>CAZWIR010000013.1:4612-13847 GCA_964634315.1 uncultured Planctomycetia bacterium
TTATTATGATAGCTAAAGCAGAAGCAAAGTATATTAGAATTTCTCCTACAAAGGTTAGACCAGTTATTACTTTGATAAAGAACGCAAAGGTAACTGGAGCTATGGCTAAATTAGTGCTAATCAATAAAAGAGGCGCTTACTATTTAAGCAAGGTATTAAAATCGGCTCTAGCAAATGCTAAAGTCAAGGGATACCAAGAAGACAAGTTGTTTATTTCTAAAGTTGTGGCTAATCCTGGTCCGGTTTTAAAGAGATATCGTGCAGCTTCTTTTGGTAGGGCAACGACGATTCGAAAGAGGACGTCGCATATTTTAATAGAGCTGGAAAGCTCAGAAAAGTTAATTAAAGGAGCAAAGGCAAAGTAAGCTTATGGGACAAAAAGTTCACCCCTACATATTAAGAATCGGATTTGGCAAAGATTGGCTTTCACGTTGGTTTACTCCCAAAAAGAAGGAGTTTGCTGATTTCTTAGAAGAAGACCTTAAGATACGAGGTCATATTAAGAAGAGCTACTCTAGAGGTTCAGTAGCAACGATAGTCATAGAAAGGGTGTCTTTAGGAATTGTAAGGATTCGGATTAGAACTTCCCGGCCAGGAGTTATTATTGGAAGGCGTGGCCAGGATATTGAGCGAGTAAAAGCAGAGCTAAATAAATTAACTAAAAAAGAAATTATTATTGATGTAGAGGAAGTCACTGAGCCAGCATTAGAGGCGCAATTAGTGGCGGAAATGATTGGGTTTCAGCTTATTCGACGGGTACATTTTAGACGGGCAATGAAAAAAGCTATACAACAAGCAGTTTCTTCTGGTGGAGAAGGAATAAAGATAAAATGTTCAGGCCGCTTAGGCGGAGTAGAAATTGCTCGTAAAGAGTCTTATAAGCATGGAAAAGTACCTTTACAGACATTTCGAGCTGACATAGATTATGGATTCTATATTGCCAGGACTACTTATGGAACAATAGGCATTAAAGTGTGGATTTACAAGGGTGAGAAAAGATTAGGGCACTATCTGATTAAAGAAGAACAAAAAAGATAATTATGCTTATTCCTAAGAGAGTAAAATACAGAAAAACCCAACGGGGAAAA
This sequence comes from uncultured Planctomycetia bacterium, assembly GCA_964634315.1. Classification (GTDB taxonomy): domain Bacteria; phylum Omnitrophota; class Gorgyraeia; order Duberdicusellales; family 4484-171; genus Susulua. Next base: position 5,701 of record CAZWIR010000013.1, read on the forward strand.
CGCAAAGGACTTGCTGTTGCTGGTTCTAAGGTTTCTTTTGGTGAATACGGAATAAAAGCTTTAGAATGTGCCTGGCTTAAGAATACGCAGATTGAAACTGCAAGAATCATTCTCACTAGGCGCTTAAGAAGAGGCGGCAAGCTGTGGATAAGAATTTTTCCCGATAAGCCAATAACAAAAAAACCTGCTGAGTCCCGTCAAGGCAAGGGTAAGGGAGAAGTTGAAGGTTGGGTAGCTGTTATAAGAAGAGGAAGAGTCCTTTTTGAGCTTGGAGGAATTCCTGAAGATTATGCTAGAGCATCTTTTCGTTTGATTGCTTATAAGTTGGGTTTTAAGACTATGTTTGTAACCAGGAAACGATAGATTTAAGGGAGTAGTTAAGTGAAGATAGAAGAATTACGCGGATTATCAGATCAGGAATTGCAAGTTAAGTTAGATGACTTAAACAAGCAACTTATGGAATTGCAATTTAAGCGCAGGAGCGGAGTAGAAAAACCACATCTTTTTAAAGTGGTTAAGAAAGATATTTCCCGTATTTTTACGGTTTTAAATGAAAAACAAGGAGCTGATAGTGAAAAAAGGTAAAGTTTTGGAAGGTTTAGTTACCTCTGATAAGAGCGATAAAACTATCACGGTTTTGGTTAAGATGAAGTTTTCACATCAGCTGTACAAGAGGCCGTTAACAAAGAAGAAAAAATTCAAGGTTCATGATGCTAAAAATGAGGTTAAGATTGGTGACCGTGTAAAAATAATTGAGTGTCGCCCTATTTCTAAGGACAAGCGCTTTAAGCTGCTTGAGATTAAGAAATGATTTATTCTAGATGTAAATTAGATGTAGCTGATAATAGTGGAGCAAAAAAAGTTGCTTTTATTAGTGTTATTGGTAAGAAGAACAAGGATCATGCTGACATTGGTGATGTTATTACAGGAAGTGTTAAAGTAGCTTTGCCTAATGCTCCGATAAAAAAAGGTGAGGTTGTAAGAGCTGTAGTAGTAAGAACTCACTATACAATCAAGAGAAAAGATGGTTTGGCAATTAAATTTGATAAAAATGCTTGTGTAATAATCGACAAACAAAGTAACCCCCGGGCGACAAGAGTGTTTGGTCCTGTGGCAAGGGAGCTTAGAGATAAGTTTAGTAAGATATTGTCTTTGGCTCCGGAGGTAATATAAACTTATGGGTTTAGAAATAAAGAAAGGCGATAAAGTAGTAGTGATTGCCGGTAAAAATAAAGGGAAAACGGGTAAAGTATTACGAGCTAGTAGTAATCCCAAAAAAGTTATTGTAGAAGGTGTAAATTTAGTAAAAAAACATGTTCGACGTCGTTCAGAGAGTGAGACTGGAGGGATAAAAGAGATCCCGTCAAGTATTAATGCTTCTAATGTAGCGCTATTTTGTGGTAGCTGCAATAAAGGAGTAAGATTTGGAGTGAAAATATCCGACGATAAGAGCAAAGTGAGGATTTGTAGAAAATGCCAGAGGCCAATTTAGAAAAGAAATACACACCACGTTTACTTACGATATATAGAGAGGAAATAGTTCCTCAGCTAAGGGATAAACTTGATTGCAAGAATGTTCATGCTGTTCCTCGTTTAGTAAAGATCGTAGTTAACATGGGCGTTGGAGAAGCGACTTCTGATTCTAAGATTATTGAAAAAGCAGCTGAGGATTTAGGAGTGATTACTGGTCAGAAGGCTAAGATATGTCGTTCGCGCAAGGCAATATCTAATTTCAAATTGAGGGAAGGACAAGCTATTGGTTGTTGTGTAAATTTGCGAAGAAATATGATGTATGAATTTCTAGATCGTCTTATTACTGTAGCAATTCCTCGAATCCGAGATTTCAGAGGTTTTCCTGCGAAATCTTTTGATGGAAGAGGAAATTACACCTTTGGATTATCTGAACAGGGAATATTTCCCGAAATCAATCTTGATAAGGTAGGTAGAACTCAAGGTATGAATATATGTATTAATACTAGTGCGACTAATGACGAAGGAGCAAGAGAATTGCTTAAATCGTTTGGATTTCCGTTTAGGAGGTAGAATGGCAACTACAGCGAAAATTGAAAAATGGAAGAGGGAAAAGAAAAAAGTAAAGTTTTCTACCCGATATAAAAACCGTTGTCGTCTTTGCGGCAGACCAAGGGGGTATATTCGGGATTTTGAGCTTTGTCGAATCTGCTTCCGAGAACTTGCTTGGCAAGGGTTGATTCCCGGGGTAAAGAAAGCCAGTTGGTGAAAAGAGATTACGCAGATTAAAAGAGAAGATTACATTGATAAAACTGTGTATTAAAGGAGAAAAATGAGTAGAACAGATTTAATTAGTGATGCTTTCACGATAATAAGAAATGCTTTTAGAGCAAAAAAAGAAGATGCTCATATTCCTTATTCTAATCCTCTGCTAAAAATCTGTGAAATCTTTAAAAAAGAAGGTTATTTGGAGAACTTTAAAGAGGTTGACCTAGAGAAATTCAAGAAGATAAAAGTTTATTTAAGGTACGAAGGTAATAAGAGTGTTATTACTCAAATAAAAAGAGTTTCTACGCCGGGAAGAAGGGTTTATACCACAGGGAAGCGTATTCCTTCTGCTCTAGGTGGATATGGAGTAACTCTAATTTCTACTTCCGGAGGAATACTTACTGATCGGCAAGCTAAGGAGAAAAAGGTTGGCGGCGAAGTTATTGGAATGATTTGGTGATAAAAAATGTCAAGAATAGGAAAACAAATATTAGAGTTACCAAAAGATGTAAGGGTTAAGCTTGAGGGTAATTTTTGCTTGGTCGAAGGCAAGGGTGGTAAGCTAGAACTTAATATCCCAGCAGGCATTAAGGTAGAAATCAAAGATAATATCTTAACAGTTACCAGGGGTAATGATTCTAAGCAATTAAAGAGTCTTCATGGAACAATAAGGATTTTAATTGGGAACATGGTAAAAGGTGTAACTGAAGGGTTTAAAAAAGAGTTAGAGATAATTGGTGTAGGTTACAAGGCCCAAATTAAAGGAGAGAAGCTTGTTTTAAATGTAGGATTTTCGCATCTAGTAGAGATGGATATACCAAAAGGTTTAAAGGTTTCAACTCCAGCAGCAACTCGTATTGAAGTCTCCGGAATTGATAAGCAAAAAGTTGGCGAATTTGCTGCCAAGACAAGAAAAATATATCCTCCCGAGCCTTACAAGGGTAAGGGCATACGATATTTAAAAGAGGAAGTACGTAGAAAATTAGGAAAGGCATTAGCAAAATGAAGCAGATAGGAAGAAAGAGAAGGCATAAGAGCATTGCTCGTAAAATTAGAGGCGTCGAGAGCCGACCACGGTTAGTGGTTTTTAGAAGCAAAAAGCATATTTACGCTCAGGTGATTAACGATTCTCTTGGTAAGGTGGTGGCCTGTGTTTCCACTCTTGGTAAGGAGTTTAAAGAGAAAAATATGAAGTCTAGCAATCAAGATGCGGCTAAGGAAATTGGTAAGATAATTTCCCAGAAGGCTATATCCCTAGGGGTTAAGAACGTTAGTCTTGACCGTGCTGGCTATAAATATCATGGAAGATTAAAGAAATTAGCTGAAGGGGCAAGAGAAGGAGGATTGAAATTTTGAAGGACAATAGAAACAGAAATAGAAGAAATAGTGCTGATAACAAGAATGACGCTTTTATAGAAAAGGTTCTCTTTATTAACCGAACCACTAAGGTTACTAAAGGGGGCAAGAATTTGGGCTTTGCTGCTCTAGTAGTAGTCGGCGACGGAGTATCTTCAGCTGGTTTTGCTTTAGGCAAGGCGAATGAAGTTGCTGATGCTATAAAAAAAGGGATAGGCAAGGCAAGAAAACAAGTAGTTTTGATAAAGAAGAAAGGAACAACTATACCTCACCAGATTATTGGAAAATTTGGCGCTGCAGGTATTTTGCTTAAGCCAGCGACAGAAGGAACTGGTGTTGTTGCTTGTTCTCCGGTAAGAGCAGTTTGTGAGTGTGCCGGGATAAAAGATATTTTAACTAAAAACCTAAAAAATACAACTAACCCGGTGAATGTAGTTAAAGCTACCTTTCAGGGTTTATTGAGTTTAAAGGGCGGCCAGAAGAATCTTGAGGAGACATTGGAAGCGACATCTGAGGTAACACCCGAAGTGGCATCTGAGGTAACATCTGAAGTGGTATCTGAGGGAACACCTGAAGTAGCATCTGAGGGAACACCTGAGGTAGCATCTGAAGTAACGCCTGATGCAACATCCGAAACGTCATCCGAAACAACACCAAAGGATTAAAATGAATTTATCTAATATTATTAAGATAGGCAAGAAAACAAAGAAACCCAAGAGGTTAGGACGAGGACCTGGTAGCGGAACAGGCAAAACTGCTGGTCGAGGCCATAAGGGTGCTGGGCAGCGTTCAGGTAAAAAACTACCTTATGCTGGTTACAGAGGAGGTAATCTTCCTTTAGTTAGAACTCTTCCAAAAAGAGGTTTTAAGCCTCCTAGAAGAGTAGAGTATCAGATAGTTGGCTTAGGGGATATTCAGAAAAGGTCAAAGGGTAGTGAAGAAATTAATCCGCAAACGTTGAAGGCACTTAGGCTAATACGGAGCGATAAGAAACCAGTTAAAGTTTTAGCAAAGATAGAAGGTGAGCTTTCAAAAAAATTAGTAGTTAAAGTAGATAAGTTTTCTGCTAAGACCAGGCAACTTATTGAGGCTGCCGGAGGTACGATAGAGTGTTTAACTCGATAGGTAATATATTTAAAGTAGAAGAGCTGAAGCGAAAGATTTTTATAACTTTGTCTTTATTGGTTGTCTATCGTGCTGGCTGTTTTATTCCTACTGCTGGAGTAGATACTTTTGCTTTAACTCAGTTTTTTGATAAGCTTGCTAAAACTCAGGGCCAGGGTCTTTTTGGCATGGCTAATCTTTTTACAGGAGGTGCCTTAACTCGTCTAAGTATTTTTTCTTTAGGTATTATGCCTTATATTTCTGCATCAATTATCATGCAGCTTCTTACTGGTGTTGTGCCAGCTCTAGAGAGAATTGCTAAAGAAGGTAAGGCCGGCTATGAGCGAATAAACCAATACACCAGGTATTTCACTTTTCTTCTATGTTCAGTTCAAGGATTATTTTTGTCTTTATGGTTAGAGAACCCAGCAAATTTTGACGGAATTGTAATTGTGCCTACTCCAGGATTAATGTTTAAGTTGATTACTATACTTACCTTAACTTGCGGGACAGTTTTTGTTATGTGGTTAGGTGAGCAGATTCAAGAGAGAGGCATCGGTAATGGAATATCTATAATTATTACCACAAGCATTATTTCTCGTATTCCGTCATCCTTACGCCAGCTCTGGATTCTTTATTCGCCCTTTGATCCTTCTAAAAGGCAGATTGCTACTCCAATAGTAATTGCATTAGTAATTTTGTTTGTGGCAATGCTTACGGCGGTAGTTCTCTTTACTCAAGCCCAGCGTAGAGTTCCTATTCAATACGGCAAGCGAGTCGTTGGTAGGCGTGTTTACGGTGGTCAGAGTACTTATCTGCCGATAAAGGTAGATATGTCAGGAGTAATTGCTATAATTTTTGCTAGCTGTGTTATCTCTTTTCCAGCTACAATATTAATGTTTTTCCCTCAAAAGGTAGGATTTTTTAGTTTTTTGCAAACGATAGTTCAGCAAAGGGGGCTGTGGTATAACGCAATCTTTGTTGCTATGATTATGTTTTTCATGTATTTTTATACGGCAATGGTATTTAATCCGATAGAGATATCTAATAATTTAAAGAAATATGGAGGCTTTATTCCTGGGATAAGACCAGGCCGGCCTACAGCAACTTATCTTGATTTTGTAGCTTCGAGGATTGTTTTTATTGGTGCTCTCTATATTGGCTTTATTGCCATATTTCCTAACATTGTTATGCATGTATTTAGGGTACCTTCTTATGCATTAGCTTCCCTTTTTGGCGGCACTACTCTTTTGATTATGGTTGGAGTAGTTTTGGATACGATGAAGCAAATTGAAGGACAGTTACTTGTTCGCCACTACGATGGTTTTATTAAAGGCAGCACTTTGAAGGGGAGAAAATGAGAGTAATTCTTTTCGGTTCACCAGGTTCAGGTAAAGGAACTCAAGCAATGCTATTGGCAGGTTTTCTTGGTGTCCGGAAGATATCTCTAGGAGACATTTTAAGAGAAGAAGTTAAGAAGAAGAGTAACTTAGGCCAAGAAGTAAAGAGTTATATGGAGCGAGGGGCATTAGTCTCTGATGCATTAGTTTCACGAGTGGTTGAAGAGAGCGTTAACAATAGTGGTTTTTTACTTGATGGTTATCCCCGTAATTTAGACCAAGCTAAGAAGTTAGAAGAGATTTTAACCAGAAAAAATAGCAATATTGATAGAGTTATTTATTTGGATATTGACGAACAAACAATAGTTGATCGTCTTTCTAAAAGAAGAATTTGCAAATCCTGTGGTACTAACTATCACTTAATAAGCTCACCTTCTAGAAAAGAAGGTATTTGCGATAAGTGCCAAGGTCAGTTAACGCAGAGAAAAGATGATGATCCTCAGGTGATAAAGAAACGGTGGTCAGTGTTTATTGATCAGGCTAATAAAATTTTAGAATTTTATCAGGATCAAAATAAGCTGATTAAGGTTGATGGCCGGGGAGATATTAAAGAGATCTTTGAAAGAATAAAACAAGAATTGTAATGAGAGATTCGTTAAGCCGCCAAGATTTAAAAACGATGCGTAAGGCTGGTAAGGTGGCGGCAGCGATTTTAAAGAAACTAAAAAGTCTTATAAAACCAGGAATTTCGACAAAATATATTGAAGAGTTCTTTGAAAGAGAGATAAGTAAGCATCCAGGCATGGAAGCAGCCTTTAAGGGGTTTATGAGCTATCCAGCCTCTTGTTGTGTTTCAATTAACCAAGAGGTAATCCACGGAATTCCCTCCCAAAGGTTAATTGAGGATGGGGATTTAGTGAGTGTGGATTTGGGAATCAAATACCAGGGCTTATTCGTGGATACTGCTTATACTTATATAGCAGGTAAAGTTTCTCCTTTGGCAAAAAGATTAGTAAAAACTACTAAGGATTCGCTTAAGCAAGGAATAAGCCAAATAAAAGTTGGCAAAAGAATTGGGAATGTTAGCTTAAGTATTCAAGAATGCGTAGAGAAGAGTGGCTTTTCAGTTATTAGGAGATTTGTTGGCCACGGAATTGGCCGAAGCTTGCATCTGCCACCAGAAGTTCCTAATTTTGGGAGTGCTGACCAAGGGGAAGAGCTGCTAGAAGGTTATGCTGTCGCGGTTGAACCTATGGTTTCATCAGGTGACTTTAATGTAGATGTTTTAAGTGACGGATGGACTGCTAAGACCAAAGATAATTCTTTATCAGCTCACTTTGAGCATACAGTAGCGATAACTAAAAAAGGTCCTTGGGTATTAACCAAGTAAAGCGTAAGGATAAATATGGCAAAAGAAGAATTAATCGCGGTTGAAGGTGAAATAGTAGAAGCTTTACCGAATGCGATGTTTAGAGTAAAGCTGGAAAATGGGCATGTAGTTCTTGCTCATGTTTCCGGTAAGATGAGAATGCATTTTATTAGGATCCTTCCTGGAGACAAGGTGAAATTGGAACTTTCTCCTTATGACCTAACAAGAGGAAGAATAACTTACAGAGAGAAATAAAGGTAGATTAAAATGAAAGTTAAAGCGTCAGTTAAAAGAATTTGCGATAAGTGCAAAATAATAAAGAGAAAAAGAGTTGTGAGAGTGATTTGCAAGAATCCTAAGCACAAACAAAGACAAGGCTAAAGCTAAAGAGGTGTTATAATGCCAAGAATTTTCGGTGTAGATATTCCTAAGAATAAAAAGATAAAAATAGCTTTAAGGTATATTTACGGTATTGGTCCGGTAATTGCTTTAAAAATTCTTAATGATATTGGGTTAGATCCTGAGAGAAAGGCATCGGACTTAAGCGAAGAAGAAGTTTCTCAAATTGCTTCATTCGTCCAGTCTAATTATCGGATAGAAGGAGAGTTGCGTCGTGAAATTTCTCAAAATATACGCAGATTAATGGATATAAGTAGTTATCGGGGCTCACGTCACAAGAAGGGGCTTCCGGTTCACGGACAACGCACTCGTTGCAATGCCCGTACCCGTAAGGGTCCTAA
>CAZWIR010000014.1:0-13739 GCA_964634315.1 uncultured Planctomycetia bacterium
AAAGATATAAAAGTTGTTTATTTCGGACTCAAAATCAAAACCATGGTCTTACCCAGCATGTGAGGTTCCCGATCTATTCTCCCAACTTTCTCAATATCCTTAAGAAGTTTATCAATTATTTTATTCCCAATCTCTTTATGAGTAATTTCTCTACCCCTAAACCACATTCTCACTCTAACCTTATGTTTTTTCTCTAGAAATTCCTTTATGTGATTAAGCTTAACTTCATAATCATGAATACCTATGCGAGGCCTAATTCTCACCTCTTTAAGTTGGACTTGCTTTTGATGCTTCTTTACTTCTTTTTCTCGCTTCTCTTGTTCATATTTATATTTAGAGTAATCAATTATCCGGCAAACTGGGGGATCTGCTTGAGGAGCAACCTCTACTATGTCTAAATCAAATTCATCAGCTTTCTTAAAGGCCATTTCGCGAGGAAAAACACCTAATTGTTCCCCTTCGGGGCCAACTACCCGTAATGTTTTTGCGAAAATTCTATCATTTACCCTCACGTATTTCACTTACAGTCACCCTCCTTTTTTAAAATATCCACTAATTCATCTACCCCCATACTACCTAAATTCTTCATGCCTCTGGCTCGAAGAGAAATATTTTTTTCTTCGATCTCTTTTTTTCCAACAATTATCATGTAAGGAATCTTCATAAGTTCTTTTTCTCGAATCTTTTTCTGCAGGGTCTCATCGCGTAAATCTACCTCTACCCGAAATCCTTGCTTCCATAAATCTTCCTTTATCTTGGAAGCATAATCTTTTGCATCAGAAGTTACATTTAACACGCTTACTTGAACCGGAGCAAGCCAAAGAGGAAATTTTCCGGCATAGTGTTCAATCAAAGTAGCAATAAAACGTTCAAAACTTCCTAAGATTACCCGATGAATCATAATTGCCCTCAAACTTTCCCCTGAAGAAGCCCGATAAGTTACATCAAATCGCTTAGGGATATTATAATCTAACTGCACAGTGGCACACTGCCACTCTCGGCCAATAGCATCTTGCAACTTAATATCAATTTTCGGACCGTAAAATGCACCGTCTCCGGCATTTATTCGATACTTAAAACCTTTTTTCTTCAAAACTTCCTCTAAGATGGCTTCAGAGCCATCCCAATCCTCTACCTCACCAATAAATTTTTTAGGCCTTGTGCTTAGCTCAGCAGTGAAATCAGTAAACCCAAACTTATCCATAGTCATTTTTACAAACTCTAAAACTCCTTCTATTTCGCTATAAAGATCTTCCTTTGTACAAAAGATATGGGCATCATCTTGAGTAAAACCTCTTACTCTTAATAGTCCATGTAATACCCCGCTCTTCTCGTAACGATAAACTGTCCCTAATTCAAACAACCGCAGGGGTAAGTCTCTAAAACTACGCAACCGGGACTTATAAATAAGAATATGCCCCGGACAATTCATTGGTTTTAAAATAAATTCTTGATTATCCTTCTGAACTGAATACATATAATCTTGATAATACTCTAAGTGACCGCTTTTCTCCCATAACTTTTTATCCATAATATGGGGAGTCTCTACTCTTTTATATCCTCTCTTTATGTGCTCTTTTATCTCCCAGTCTTCAATTATCCTCTTTAAAATTGCTCCTTTAGGCAGGTAAAAAACTAGACCAGCGCCAGCTTGATTATGATAAATATCAAAAAGCTCTAACTCTTTACCTAATTTGCGATGATCTCTCTTCTTTGCTTCCTTTAAATTATTCAGATGTTTATATAACTCATCCTTAGTAGGAAAAGCAGTTCCGTATATACGTAGGAGTTGCGGATTACCTTCCTCACCCTTCCAATAAGCACCAGAAACTGAGAGTAGCTTAAAATGTTTTACCTTCCCGGTTGATTCAACGTGAGGACCCTTACACAAATCCGAAAATTGCCCATGTTTATAGATTGAAACTTTTTCGCTACCTAATTCTTTTATTAACTCAACCTTGTATTCTTCGCCTTGTTTTTCAAAAAACTTTACAGCTACCTTGGCATCTTGCTCTTGACAGCTAAAAGAAAAGTTCGCTTTTACCTCTTCTTTCATCAGCTTTTCAATTTTCGGCAAATCTTCTTCGCTGATTCCTCCGGAGATGTCAAAATCATAGTAAAAACCATTCTCAATTGCCGGACCAATACCTAGCTTAGCTTTAGGGTAAAGTTTCTTTACCGCGCTAGCTAAAATATGTGAACAAGAGTGTCTTAAAGCATTTAAATCCATCTTCTACTTTTTCCTTTTACCTTTATCCTTTTACCTTATTTTATGGTGGGCGATGCAGGAGTCGAACCTGCGACATCTTCCTTGTAAGGGAAGCGCTCTAAACCAGCTGAGCTAATCGCCCAAAGTATACCGTAAATAATACCAAATTTTAAAGAAAAAGCAAGCAACTTTACCTAATCTCCACTTTTTTATACTTTAGGTAAAGCCATCATACAAAAAGCCATAACAAACAGAGCAACGGTCTCAATAACACCCAAAACCATTATATATTGGCCAAAACCCTTGCCGGTCTCAGCTAAAGCATCGGAAGCACTTGCTCCAGCCTTACCCTGCATCCAGGCTGAAGCGCCCATAGCCAAACCAGCAGCTAGGCCAATTATCATCTGATACATATAGTTCTCGGGAGTAGCCGGAAGATTAGCCTCGATTATCTTACCCCTTAAAATCATGCCGTAGATTGTTTGAGTTAAGGGAGCTCCAACAAAAGCAATCAGAGCAAATGGTGCGACTTTATTTTGAACAAAAGCTTTTTTCCATGCTCCAATTGCAGCCATGCCAGCAACTCCAGTACCTAAAGCTGAGCCTATGGCAGCAAAGGTTAAAGACAAATTCATATCACCAAAACCTTGAATCATCACAGCCTCCTTTTTTATTCTCTAAACGGTTCGTATTTAATACCTGACCACTCCATGTCTAGGTGGCTAGAAAACTCTAACATATTAAGCCGTATGCCGTGAACAATCACAGCCATTAAAGCTAAGAGTATATTTAAAGCATGGCCTAGAAAAAGTATCAGAGCTGCCATTACTCCGGAGAATATACTGTTAATTCCTGAACCCAAAGCCATACTATTAAAAGCCATGGCTACTGCCACCGTAGCATAACCAACAGCAAATAATCTTAAATAAGATACCACGTCTGAAAAAGAACTAATAACCTTTAACGGTAAATCAGCTAAAGCCAGCAAAGCACCTTTAAATATATTTTTCTTAGGATAAGAAAATAAAATAACTAAACTGGCACCAAAGATAAAAAGAGGTAAAGTAATAGCTGGAATTGCTTTGTTTAAAACCAACTTACCAGCAATAAAAAACATACTCCAGATAATACATATCCAGCCCAGCTGAGATAAGGCTAGTCGAGAATTAATAAAGCGCAAAGCTCTTATCCCATGAGCTATGGTTAAATGGACTGCTCCAATAAAAAAACATAAATATATCATAAAAATCTGATTAGACCCAACAAAGCTATTTATATTATCTATTACTAGAAAGTTTAAAAAAGGTAACTGAGCTATTTTTTCAAAACCAAACCAGGTCCCAGTAAGTGCACCCCAAACAACAGTAGCCCCACTTAAAAGATAGAGTAAGAAGAAGATGTTTTGCTGGGCACTCTTAAATTTCCTCTGAGTAAAAAATGTAATTATTATAAATAATAAGCCATAACCAGCGTCGCCAACTAACATAGCAAAAAACACACTAAAAAAAACAAGAAACCAAAAACTTATATCATATTCTTTATACCCGGGAATAGTCCCCATAAAATTAAATATTGGTTTTATAATTTCTACCCATCGCGGATTACGGATAAGTGTTGGTACCTCTTCATCCTCAGCCGGTTCTTGATCAAGGATTGCCCAACCTTCAGCTTTAGCAACTTTATTGATTTTAGAAACTGCTTCAGCAGGACAAAATCCTTGAATACAACAAATCTCCTCTTGATAGGAAGCACCAAAGCGAACCTTATAAAACTCCAATTTTTTCAGAATCTCTCCTCTATGCTCAATAAATTGCTTCTTATAAGTAGCAGCTTTGACTAGCTCTTTATTGGTCTCTTCCAATTCTCTTTGAGTGTCTATTAATTTTATCTTTAAAGAATGTAAATTCCCTTGAGGAATTTCTATTTCTTCTAAATTTAAGGCTTCTTCTTGACTGTTTAGAAAAGCTGCTAAATAAAATCTTCCTTTGATCTTACCCAGGGTATAAATCAGCTTATCTTTAGGCAGCTGCTTTAAATCTTTTTTTGTCCCAACATAAAGCTTTATGAATACGCCGGCTGCTTTTAGCTCGGCTAAAGAGTGCAAAGAAATATCACCCCACTGTTTAAACCAAACCTGCTCATCTTGAAGCTCTCTGAGTCTACTTTCAAGTTCTTGCTTCTCTCTGTTGAAGATAACAACCTCTTTTACATAAAAAGAAACATGGTGTTTATCTAAGTCTTTGCTTTGAATTTTTGAATCGCAAAGAAGGTGCAAGGCTCGATCTAAAAGCTGTAATCTATTTTCCCAGGTTGATATAGCATCCGCCTCCGGTTTCTTCATAGGCTTAACATGTACAAGACCTAGACCCCGTAAATGCCCTAGAGCACTACTGGTATGCTTATTGGAAATAAGTAGGGTAATTTTTTTCATCTTAACTATCATGCTCTTAAAGCCTCTTTTCTTCTTTCTATTTTGACCTTAGCAATTTTCCCTCTTACAACGTCAGCAGTTTGCAGTTCACCCAGGTGTATCTGTATAATTCGAATAATTTCTCCAGCCTCAGGTATCTTTACCTTCTCAAATAAATTAACTCTTTGGGTAGCAATCCTTAACTCTTCTCTTAAAACATTCATTTGTTTGTGATATATAAGCAGCTTTGCTTTTAAAGTTAACACCTCTTTCTCTGCCTGAATGCCTTGGTCAACCCAAAAAGGGGTAAGCAAAAAATCATAAGGCTTCTGGCTAAACTCAACATTTAAAAATACTGGTATATCTATTCCGGCAACACTACCTTCTTCAACATTTATCTTCTCTAGTTTGCAAAGCTCTTTTATGGCAACACCTTCAGCAAATACATCAACCCACTTTAAAACGCTACTTCTTAAATTATTGGCTTCAGAAGAGGAATTTTGAATGGCGTGATAAACTTTTACTATCTCCAACTGCAATTGTTTTTTCTTAAGTTGCAACATTGGCAGATAGCGCCTGTATCTCTTAAGATCTTCTTTCTGCTTTTTTAATTCGTTTTTAGTTAATTTAATTTTAGCCATCTAAGCTTTCTTAGGCCAGAATTCCTTTATTAGATCTGTACGGAAACTAGTCTCCTCAGGCAAGAAGCATTCGCTGAGAATCTTCCAACCATTATCGAGAGCATCTTCTAGAGAAATCTTAACTGATAAATCCATCATCTGGGATTCAAACAGCTTGCCGTACTTTAATAACTTCATATCCCAATTGCTCGTGCGAAAACCCATAGCCTTTTTCTCTTGGCTCTCTTTAAATTGAGCATAAAGTTGTATCATCCCATCCATAATTGCCCGATGATCTTTGCGAGTCTTATCGTTTACCTGTTGTTTAAGACGGCTTAGTGAACCAAAAGGCTCGATCCGCCCACCTCTTAGATAAAATTGTCCTTCAGTAATATAACCGGTATTATCAGGAACCGGATGAGTAACATCATCTCCGGGCATAGTAGTCACCATAAGCATAGTAATTGAACCGGCTCCTTGGAAGTCAACCGCTTTCTCATAGCGCTTAGCTAGCTGGCTATATAAATCACCGGGATAACCTCTGTTAGAAGGAACTCTCTCCATGGTTATTGATATTTCTTTTAAGGCATCAGAAAAGTTAGTCATGTCAGTAAGAAGAACTAGCACATCCTTTCCACTTAGAGCAAATTTTTCAGCTACCGCTAAACATAAATCCGGTACCATTAATCCTTCAACTATTGGATCAGATGCAGTATGCACAAAAAATACTGACTTACTCAACGCTCCTCCTCCCTCAAGTGTATCTTTAAAAAACATATACTGATCATATTTTAGGCCTATTCCGCCTAAAACAATAATATCAACTTCAGCTTGAAGAGCTATCCGGGCTAGGAGTTCGTTGTAAGGCTCCCCAGATACAGAAAATATTGGTAACTTCTGTGAGACTACTAAAGAATTAAAAACATCTATCATCGGAATATTAGTTCTAATCATTCTCTCAGGAATAATTCTTTTAGCTGGATTAACCGGTGGCCCGCTTATCTCAATTAAGTTATCAGTTAAAGCTGGTCCTTTATCCCGAGGCTGACCACTACCATCAAAAATTCTCCCCAATATATTCTCTGAAAAAGCAACTCTCATCGGATGACCTAAGAATCTTACCTCGTCATTAGTAGAAATACCTCTGCTGCCAGAGAAAACCTGCAAAGATACAATATCATCCTCTAGCTTAATAACCTGAGCTAAAGATTTGCCACGCGAAGTCTTTACCTCGGCTAATTCCTCATAAGAAATATCCTTAGCCTTCACGGTAATAACATTCCCGGCAATGCTAAGTATCTTGCTATAAACCTTTCTCATTACTCTCTTCTGTTTGGATTTGGCCTTTTTTACTAACAAAGTCTTCGATTACCTTCTCCTGACTTTTAAAATCTTGGCCCTGAAATTCTTTATAATTCCAATCTATGAATAAATGCCTCAATTCATAGAAAACTTTTCGTGCTTTCTCTTTATTATCAAAGGTAAATTCCTTATCTAGAATACTAGATACCTTACTAAAAACATACTCTTGTCGTTTAAGGTCAGTAGCAGCATCAACCTGATCAAAACCATCCTGCTGCAGATATACACTGTCTAAGAATTCAGCTTTCAAATAAACTATAAAATCTTCTATCGAAGTTCCTTCTTCACCAACAACTTTCATCATTTGATGAACCTCGTTACCATTAGTTAAGATATCTTTAGCTTTCGCGACTGCCTCCGGATCAATAAAGCCCTTATACCGAGACCAGCTATCAATTGGGTCTATTGAAGGAAAACAGCGAGCATTAGCTCTATCTCGGGATAACCCGTGAAAAGCTCCGACAACTTTTAAAGTCGCCTGAGTTACTGGTTCTTCAAAATTCCCTCCGGCCGGACTTACTGTTCCGCCAATAGTAAGGCTTCCTTTTTCTCCATTATTGAGACCGACTAATCCTGAACGCTCATAAAACTCAGCAATTCGAGACTCTAAGTAAGCTGGGTAGGCTTCTTCTCCGGGAATCTCTTCTAGACGTCCGGACACTTCTCTCATAGCCTGGGCCCAACGAGATGTAGAGTCAGCTAAAAGTAAGACATTCAAACCCATCTGACGATAATATTCACCCAAAGTTGCTCCGGTATATACTGAAGCATCTCTGGCAGCAACTGGCATTGAAGAGGTGTTGCAAATAATTATTGTTCTCTCGATCAAAGGCTTACCGGTTCTTGGGTCAATTAACTCTGGAAATTTTCTTAGAGTCTCAACCACTTCCCCAGCTCTCTCACCACAAGCAGCTATAATTACAATGTCTACCTCAGCATAGCGACTAGTGAGTTGTTGCAGAACTGTCTTACCAGCACCAAAAGGACCAGGAATACAATAAGTTCCGCCTTTAGCTACTGAGAAAAAAGTATCAATAATACGAACCTTTGTAATCAGTGGTTCTTGAGGAATAAATTTTTCTTTATAAGCATCTATAGGAACCTTTATCGGCCATTCAAAGACCATGGTTAATTTTATAGTCTCTGTTTTTCCACCCTTAATCTCAGCAATCTTATCCTTAATGGTATACTTACCCTTGCTAACAATATTTTTAACTTCAAATTCTCCCTCTAGATTAAAAGGCACCATAATATAGTGCTTAAATATCCCTTCAATAACAAAACCTAAAGGGGTTCCTTTAATTACCTTGGTCTTAGCTTTAACTAGCGGAGTAAACTCCCACTTCTTCTTTTGATCTAAAGGCTCAAGATGTATACCTCTAGGCAAGAAAAAGCCAAACTTCTCAGCTAGCTGAGGAAGAGGATTTTGTAGGCCATCATAAACTTGGCTTAGGAGACCAGGTCCTAATTTTACTGAAAGCATTTCAGAAGAAAATTCAACCTTATCGCCAATTTTTATACCTTTAGTATCTTCAAAGACTTGCATGTTAGCAATATTTGCACTTATTCTGATAACTTCAGCCATTAAGCGCTCCGAACCGGTAAGAACATAACCTACTTCGTTTTGAATGATATCGTCATCAAAAGAAACAGTTATCATATTTCCTTGTACTGATGTAATTTTGCCTATGGTTTTGTTCATCCGACTACCTCGCATAGCTTATCGAAAATAACTGCACCTTTTTTCTTATCAAAAGTAAATAATCTTTCTAATACTTGTATTTTTAAAAAATGAAGAATCAAAATCTCTAAATCAAAGAAATGCCCTTCTTCTAAAGATTCAATAAATTTCCAACGCAAGTGTAAAAGTGTTTTTTCTATTTCTAAGGGCGTTCCCTCATTTAAGTTTAAATTAAAAGAAGTCCTTACGTAGGACTCACTCTTACGAAAAAAAGCAATTTCTTCTCTTAAGGCCTTTTCAAAATTTTTATAATTGACTAAAATCTCATTGTCGCCAGCTTGAGAATAAAAATCATCAAGATTAACACTAGAGACACTCGAAAAATCTTTAGCCGACAACCACTTTCGAGCCTGTTCTAAAAAACTTTCCCTATCAACATAACTTTCTTGCCCAAAAGTTAAAAAGGGAAGTTGAGATACAAAATAATAATACTTATCCATTGCTTGCATCTAGAATTGCTGAAAGGGCGGGATTTAAGAATTCTTTTAAAGCCTCCAAAATGCTCTGGTCAGTGAAGTCGTAATGAAGGTCTTCTCCTTTTATGCCAATACGAAACCCTTTATCTATCGCTTTACTTACCTTTACCTCTAAAGTTGCTTTAGCCTCTTTTTTCAAAGAAGTTATAAGTAATTTCTCTATTTTTTCTTTATCACTTTTGTTTACCAACACTTCCCAATCTATATCCCCTGAAGTCTTCCACTTATCTACTATTTTAGTAATTAGCCCAGCCATAAAGTCTGGGTTTAAAGCTTCTCCACACTCTTGCTTTAGGACTTTATCGAATAAAGCAATTATCTCTATCTTTAGAGTTAAAATTAGGTCTCGAGATGCTTGTTTGAGGGCAGCTTGGGAGTTGGACTCTAGTTTAGCAGCTGAAGCTCTGGCTTGTTCTTCTATCGTTTTAGCTTTAGCTCTAGCTTCTTTGATGATGGTTTCGGCTTCGGTTTTTGCTTTTTTAATGATATCTTTTGAGACCTTCTCGGCCTCCTCTATACCATCTTGCTTGATTTTAGCGATTAAGCTTTCTAATTTTACATCCATCTATCTATTCTCCTTTTAAAACAGAGGGTTTAGAAAAAGTATCCTAATTATATAACCTATCTAAGAAAAAGCAATTTTTTTCTCTTTTACCCTTCTAAAATTTCTTCAGCTGCTTTTAAATAGTCGTTTTTTGTAATAATTGGCCTGCCAACTACAATATAATCAACACCATTAGCAAAGGCCACAGAAGCAGTAGCTACTCTTTTTTGGTCTCCGCTAAAATGTGAAATATTACGGATACCCGGAGTAATTACTTTAAGATTAGGAAAAGATTTTTTTATCTCTTTGGCATCATGGGCTGATGCGATTACACCGTCTAAGCCTGCGTGGTTTGCTCTTTTAACCAAATTATTAATCTCCTTACGCGTGGTTTTAAAGCTGGTAAGCACGGTAACCCCTAAAATAAGTGGTGGTTTTTTATTCAGCTTCTTAGCAGTATCAGCAACTGCTCCGGCTACTGCTGCTAAAGCTTCTCCTCCAGAATACAAATGTACAGTAAAAGCCCAGCAACCTAATGCAGTAATAACTGACGCGGTTTGAGCCATAGTATTAGGTATATCATATAACTTTAAATCCAAAAATATATCTATACCTTGGCTAGTAAAACCCTTAATAAAGTCCGGGCCAAATTTAGTAAAAGCAATTGACCCGATTTTAAATTTTACGCCTTTAGACGAAAGCTCTTCGACTACCTTTTCATTTTTAAGCTTCTCTTGTGAGTCTAAGGCAACAATTAATTTTTCCCAATTATTACTCAACCAGACCTCCTCGTAGCTTAGCTATATCACTTACTTTCCCTTTCTTCATGTATTTCTTTATTCCTAATAAAACATCTTCGCCGCTATTAGGATTAACTAGGTTTGTAGTCCCTAAGCTAACTACACTAGCTCCAGCTAAAATAAATTCAATCGCATCTAAAGCGGTCTCTATTCCGCCGCCGCCAATAATTGGAATTTTAACTTCTTTAGCTACTTTCCAAACTCGATAAAGACTCATTGGTTTGATTGCTCTTCCGGAATAACCTCCGTAAACATTACCTAAATAAGGTCTTTTAGTCTCAGTATTTATTCGAAGTGAGAAAAAGGTATTAACCAGAGATATGCCATCTGCCCCACCTCTTTTTACTGCTTTTGCAATTTTTACAATATCGGTTACTTCAGGGGTAATTTTTATAAATAGAGGTTTCTTGGTTATTTTTCTCAAAGCTTTAGTTAGATTATAAGTTGCCTTAGCATCTTGGGAGATTAGTTTCTTTAACTTTAAGTTAGGACAAGACAGATTGATCTCTAAACCATCTACTCCTTTTTCTTTGGCTAAGGCTCTTACGACTTGGGCGTACTCTTTATTTGAAAACCCCCCAACACTAACAATGCACTTGGTGTTTAATTTTCGAATTTCTGGTAATTTTTTCTCTACAAAGACTTTTAACCCTGGGTTCTCTAGCCCTACCGAATTCATTACCCCGCACTCGCTCTCATAAATTCTTGGCGGAGGATTCCCGGCTCGAGGCTTTAAGGTTATAGTTTTAGTAGTAATAGCACCAAGGGCTTTGAGGTTAGCTAAGTCTTTTAGCTCATCTCCGTAGCCAAAAGTGCCAGAAGCAGCAATAATTGGGGCGTTGAGTTTTAATCTTCCTAATTTTACTTTTAAATTCATAATTCTTGGCTGCTCATGCTATTATAAATAGAATATAATTAACAATCAAGGTGTTTATTTGACAGTCAAAAGGACCAAAAAAGCTCTTAAACAAAAAAGGTAGGCTACTTACCCAAAATCATATGTAGAGATATTAGAAACAAGAGCCCCCCGAAAACCTTCTTTAATATCGGGGCTGAAACCTTATGAACAAGAATTGCTCCGATCAATCCTCCGACTAAAAATCCTAGGCAGATAAAAGCAGCCATATTCAACTTAACATTACCTTCACTATAATACTTCCAGGCTGCTAAAAGACCGATTGGTGGAATCATTATCGCTAGAGTTGTACCTTGAGCTTGATGCTGGGTAAGACCAAAAAAGTATATTAGAACTGGGATTAATATAGAACCTCCGCCTATTCCCAAAAAACCACTAGTAATTCCTGCCATCAATCCTAAAGCTATATATGTATACCACATTTTTACCTGCCTTTTTTACCACACATCTTTCATATTAAATACCGGACCATCTTTACATACTTTTTGATAACCTTTCTTGGTTTCAATGGTGCAGCCACAGCATGCCCCTAACCCACACCCCATAAACTGCTCAAAGGAAACTTGGCAATTTATATTTTTATTTTTGCCAATAACTTTTTTTACTCCTTTAAACATAGCTTCTGGTCCACAGGCATATATATTAGTCGTGAGTATTGAGTATTGGGTATTGAGTATTTTCTTTAATACTTCGGTAACTGTCCCTTTGTAACCTTTTGAACCGTCCTCAGTAGCTACCATAACTCTAAAACCCATATTTTTAAACTCTTGTTCACAGAGAATTTCCTTTTTATTCTTTGCCCCCAACAAAATTAAACTTTTAATTTTAAACTTAGAACTTATAACTTTTTTTAGCCTTTGGGCTAAAAAAACCAATGGGGCGACACCTAAGCCTCCAGCAAGAAGAATATTTTCATCACTTTTGCCATTTAAACAGAACCCTTTTCCTAAAGGGCCAATGACATTTATCTTATCTCCAGGTTTGTATCCTGACAGAATCTTAGTTCCTCGACCCCTAATTCGAAAGAGAATAAATACAGTTTTACCCTTAATATAATGAATACTAAACGGTCTTCTCAGTATAGTTTTAATTATCTTAACGTGAAGGAACTGTCCGGGGTAAGAATGCTTGGAAATATAGGCAGAATCAAAACTCAGAAGAAAGATATCGGCCTTGATTTTATTGAGTTTTTTGACTTTTACGGTAAGTTCTTTGGGACCATTCATCCTTTCCATTTCTTACCTATTATAGCAGATTGTTAAAGTTTAACAATGGGGAAAACTTAAGGTTTTCTTACTGCCAAAAAGCCTCTAACCGAATTACCAATATAAACTTTATCAGCATCTTCTAAGTCTTTTAGGTAGAGAGTCTTTTCTTTTACCCTTCCTTCTCTTATAAGCTGTTCTCTTAAAACTCCTGGCAGGAGACCACTCTTAATTGGTGGAGTATACAATCTTTTACCTTTGCGAATAAATATATTGGATATAGTTCCTTCAGTAAGTTGATCTTTTTCATTTAAGAAAATGGTTTCAAAACATCCTCTATCTAATCCTTTTTTTCTTTCCTGATTATAAAAAGCTCTCTTGGTAGTCTTGTGATACAGGAGCTTATCTTTAGAATTTATTTTTCTTTCGCTTATCCTTATCTTAACTGGTGTCATGATCTTTTTTATTGGCTCTTTTTTAATACCAATACCTCCTTGGGAGTTTAAAATTAGCCTCACCCTTAGATTTCTCTTTTCATTCTTCACAATATTCCTTAGCTGTCTCTTGGTCTCTTTCTCTTTGTAGAAATAAGAAAAATACTTAGCCGATTTCTTTAATCTCTCCAAGTGTAAGTTTAAAAGACAGTATCCTTTATCCTTATCCCAAAGAATACTTTCAATAAGCCCTATCTTTTCTAGTTCTTCTTTAAAAAACTTTGCTTTAAGTAGTGCCTCTTCATATTCATCCTTTGCCTTTGAATCATAGACTATTCCTCCACCAATACCTAACTCTCCCTTATTTTTATTAATCTGAATGGTTCTTATGGCAACATTAAAACAGCTCTTTTTCTTTGGTGAGATATAGCCTATTGCTCCGGTATATATTCCTCGGGGCTCTTTTTCTAATTTCTTTATAAGCCCCATAGTTTTTATCTTAGGTGCACCGGTTACTGAGCCACAAGGGAAAAGCGCAGAAAACACTTCTTTTAACCTTACCCTTCCCCTTAGCCTTGCCTCTATGGTTGAAGTCATCTGATAAAGAGTGCGATGTTTTTCAATATTAAAAAGCTTAGGTGCCCTCACTAATTCAGAAATTCTTCCTAAGTCATTCCTCAATAAGTCTACTATCATTAAATTCTCAGCTTTTACTTTCTTGCTTTTTTTTAAATCCATCTTAATACGAGAGTCTTCCTCTTCTGTCTCTCCTCTTTTAGTTGTTCCCTTCATCGGACGAGCAATAATTTTATTCTTATCAATCCTAAAGAATAATTCCGGAGATAATGAAAGTATCCTCTCTTTGCCAGTATTGATTAAAGCCGAATAAGGTGTTGGTTGAGACTTTTTTAGATCTGAATACAGGCTAACTATATCACCCTTGAAATCAAACTTTTCCTTAAAGGTAAAGTTAACTTGGTAAGTAAGGCCCTGCTCGAGATAATATTTTATTTTTTTTATTT
>CAZWIR010000015.1:0-13496 GCA_964634315.1 uncultured Planctomycetia bacterium
TTGTGGTTAAATTATATTCCTGGATGCTGCGCATAACAAGGACCATCCCTACCATACTAAAGAATGCTATTGCAATAATCGTCATCACTAGGGCTGCTGCTCTTCTTTTTTCAATCATTTCGCACCTCTAGCTTCGTGCCCAAAGAAAAGCTCAAGGTCCGCCCCCAAACATCTTTTTCTGATTCAAGCCTGACCTCTAAAACATTAAAAGTAGCATCACAGCTACAATCTCCGTCCCCATGAGCACAGCAAAAATAGGCATCTACAATATTACTGGCTAAAACTCTTTGGTTTGCCGACGAATCCTGGCGAATAAGTTGATTATCTGCACTGTTGTGAAAAAACTGAATGTTGTTCTCACTAGGAGTATTAAAAGTAATACTATCGCAATTTTCTGGGACAGTAAGATGATCACAGCCAACCCCCATAGTCATGCTAACAAGACTAGCTGCTCTTGCTTCCTTTGCTATGGAATAAAGCCCTGGCCGAGTTGACTGTTGTAAATCTAATAAGCCCAAATCGCTATCCCAAGCTTTCTGGCCGGCAATGTATATTCGGTGAGTAGCGCCGACAATAACTAAAAAAATAGCCATAGTTATCATTATCTCAATTAGGGTAAAACCTTTCTTAACTTTATCTTTCATCCTTTATTCTCACCCACTTAATATCGACTATTGATAATCAGCTATCCGCGTTACTAGTTGCTCATCCCGATCTTCTCCCCGACGATTCTTCCAACTCATATCCACTGTTACCTCTAATATATTCCCAACAGTTGTAACTGATACGTCTACTTCTTCGTTGTTTAGAGTGGTTAAATTATAAGGGACCGCTTTAAGATCATCAGTATCTAAATCCCAACGAAAATTAACATCAATTTCATTTTCTATCGAGGTAAAAGTTGTACTCCGTATCTCTTCCATTACATACTGGGCATGAGTAATAGCCACGGTAGAATTCCGGTTAGCTTCATTCGAAAACATACAGCTGGCAAAGAGCCTTGCAATACCGCTAAACACAATAATTAAAAATGCCGCAGCTATAAGTACTTCCATTAGAGTAAATCCTTTTTTCATATTAAATTAGCTATTTTTCCTCTTGAGTCGATAAAATAAGTATCCCCCTAGCCCTAAACATAATATCACAAAAACCATAATTCCCATTATAGATGTAGATCTAGCTGGAACTTTTCCCATTTCTTTATTTTTTTTAGAAACCAGTTCTTGGGTTTTGATTCTCTCTATTTGTTCTAATCTCTCTTTTTCCTGGTTTTTTCTAAATCTTTCTTCACTCTCTTGTCTCTTCTCCACCACTTCCTTGATTATTCGCTCGTGATCCATGTCATCCCGAAAAAAACAATACCCGGAGCCACTTAAGCAAACAAAAATCAGTAAACAAAAAATTACCATTAATGACTTTATATATCTCACATCCTCCTCCTTAATTTTCTAAAACCTGGAAAAACCTGGTATGGGGTACATCCAGCTGACGAGGTAAATAAAAATCATCAGCTGTTTGTCTTGATTGTACCCGAACATCATAATTCATAGTAAGATGTCCGCTATAACCGATTGCCTCATCCCGAGAAACAATGGTTCCGTTGATAGTTAATTGTCCAACTCTTCCAGTAACAGCATGATTGGTATAGCTTACGGCATCAATTTGGGTTATGTTAGAATAACTCTCGGTTATCGAAGAAACATAATCATCCGGGTATGAAGATTCATAAAATCTCCTATTTGATCCATCAGTTTTAGTTCCACCATCAAGAGCTGTATAGTCACCATTGAAATAATAGCCATTACCGGGATTCCCATCGGAATCATAGCCTAAAGAGTCATCGCTTGGATCTATTGTATATCCTTGAGTAAAAGGAGGTTTTAAGTAATTTGTAAGCCAGCTCCAACTGCTGCTGGTATAATCACCAATAACGACATTACCTTTTGTGGCCAAACCTAAAAAATCCTTACTAGCATTTACAGCATCAGTTGCTTCAGGATCTGTATCCGGCTTAGTCCAGGCTGGCGGATTTTCGTAAGTTATATTACCAATAATATGAGTATTCCTCCCTGAAAAAATTGTTCCTTGCCCCTTCACTGTGCCCTTGATTAAAACATCTTTACTAACCACTACTGGTCCATTTATTTCTATCGGACAAGCATCTGTTCCAATTAACACAATATTGTCATCTAGGACATTAGTTATCAGGGTTACTCCGCACTGGGTTACAGTTCCTCCTTCGCTAATTGCTTGATTCTTATAATAATTTAGATCACCAAGGTAGGGCATGTTTACCGTCTGTTGTTGGGCAAAATGCTCACTCTCGCCATCATAACCATAAGGATACTCGTAGTCATTAGGTGGATCAGCTGCAGGATTAGTCGGCCGGGCTGTTGAATCAGCGTCGTTACGATAGTCACTAATACTATCATGATCATTATTGCCAGTAATGTCACCATTGGCCCCCAAGGCAGCATTCTCGCTGGCATAAACATCTCCATTAACATTTGGAGTATAGCTGCCAAAACTAAAATCACCATTGGAGCGAATATCTCCCTGGCTAGTAATAGTATCCCCCCAAAACCAGCCAAAATTATTAATAAAGTAAGCATAGTCAAAAACCTCGGCTGGCCTTGATCCATAGCGAACAACTACAGTAATAGTTTTGAAAGTATTATTCACTGTAGCAGTACATTCCAAGGTAACATCTCTATCCTCACCAACTGTACTTACATCAGTAATGTTAACCCCGTATGTCCCGCCAGGAACAATATTCAAGGTGGCATCGCTAGGTAAAGTATATTTACTCGCCTGGGGTAAATCATCGAACCAGGCAAAATTGGCAGTTATGATATTCACATAGTTACTCCGGAAAGCATCATATAATCCTCTCTTCGCCTGATCAACCCCAGCCTCAGCTAAATAGTAAGCCTGTATTTCATCGATTTTCCTGCTGGTCATTCTACTTTCTCCAACGCCGCGGATAATAAAACTTCCCAAAACAATAAAAAAACCAACCATTGCAAAATACAAAAAAATCATCGCTATACTTTTTCGCTGTTTCATCTTACTCACCTTTTGATCCTTTAGTCCTATAAATTTCTTAAACTTACCTGGGAATTCAATTGTATTGTTACTGGAGCTTCTCCTCCTTTGGGAGTTTTATTTACATTCACCTCCATACTAATTATACCACCGGTGAGAGTAAACTGTATTCCATTAATATAATTAGCCAGCACTTTTGTCTGGTTGGTAGTTAAATTCGTACGTATGAGCTGGCTAATTCCTGATGGTTCCAAGATTAAGGAGCATTGAATCTGATCACCCCAGGTAAATGCACCATTGACATAATCGTCATTAGGAAGTTGAAAAGTAATTACATCATTAGTAATATTAATAGTTACTCTACTTGGGCTTGTTTGGCTAAGCTCTTCGGTTATTTCGCTCATTACCCGACGGGCTTGGAACTGAACATCCATCTGTACCTTACTGATATTCCAGAAACGCTGCCAACTAACTGCCACCCTTAAGATAGACCCAGCAATAATGCTAAAAACACCTACCAAAACTAATATCTCGACAAAAGTAAACCCTTTTTTTTTATTTTTCATCAGCATCTTCCTGCTTTAGTATAACGTAGCCAGAGTAGAAAAGCTCAAATTATTCGCTCTCCCCTCTTGGCTCTGCCAACCAACAGTTACCGTAATTGCCAAAGGATTATCATCTAAAGAATCACCACTACCATCTAAATCGGTATAGGCTACAGTCACCACCTCTGAAGATAAATTATTTACTCCATTACTCGCGGCCCAATTAGCCCAATCAACAGCTGTAATTTCTGACAACGACGATGCAGTCTTGGATATACTCCGAATCTGTTCAACAACAAGCTGACAATCTGCAATAGCAACAATCTTGTCTCTAGTTACAGCATTTAGCATAGAATAGCCAACAATACCTTTTAGTAACACCGGTAAAAGCACTGCTAAAATCCCCGTGACTATCAGCACTTCTATTAAAGTAAAAGCTTTACTTCTTCTTGGCATAAACTCATCTCCCTTTTATCTAATGCCTATAACCCCTTAATTCAATTTTACCATTTTAGATAGCTTATATCAATTGCCTCTTAGAAAACCTTTAAACCAAGCAAAAAGTGCTTATTTCAATAGTCTTTAACAATCTTCATAACCTCGTTAATAAAATTGTCTTCTGTATTCAAAAGATTAAGGTGATGCTTCAACAGAAGCCTTTGGTGGGGAGAAAATTCACTTTTCCCTTTGAGGTTGTTATTTAACCATTTCTTAACCTTTTCTAAAAATCTTTTCTTTAGACGCAGGTGGGCAAAAACTTTTTTCTTTTCCAGATAAGGCAAAAAGTATAAGGGAATATCTATGTCAATAAAAGGACGTTTTTGGGAAAGTAAAGCCTCCATAGCCAACTTAAGAAATTTTTTATTGCCTTGGGCAGTAAGTGAGTAAACATGTCGTTCTATTCGGCCTTTTTCTTTAGTAGTATTCTTTTTTATCAAGGCCCCTTTTTCCATCATTTTAAGAGGGTAATAAATAGACTTATTTTCCAAAGAAGCAAAGATTCCTAGTTTTTTATTAATTATTTTTTTTATCTCGTAGCCATGCTTAGGGCCTTCTTTCAAAACACCTAAGATTATTAACTTCTGTATACTCATTTAATTTAACTAATACTTACCCCGTAGGGCACAGTGCTAAGTTTCATTAAAAATACCCATTTTTCTATATCTCTGGTATCTCTGATCTAGCAGCGTCTCTACAGAAAGACGGGAAAGTTCATCTAGATTTTTATCTATCGAACTTTTAAGATTCTGAGCTGAATATTCTGCCCCTCTATGGGCACCACCTTCAGCTTCAGTAACAACTTCATCAACTATACCCACCTTAAGAAGATCAGGAGCAGTTAGCTTTAAAACTTTTGCTGCATCTTCCCTCTTAGAGGCATCTTTCCATAAAATAGCTGCACAGCCTTCAGGAGATATTACCGAATAATAAGCATATTCCATAATTAAAACCCTATCTCCTACTCCAATACCCAAGGCTCCTCCGCTGCCGCCCTCGCCAATAACTGTAACTAAGACCGGTACTTTTATAGAAAACATATCTCTTATATTCTCAGCAATAGCCTGAGCTTGCCCCCTTTCCTCAGCCCCAACTCCCGGATAAGCGCCAGGAGTATCAACAAGACATACTATTGGCAGATTAAAACGCTCAGCTAAACGCATTATTCTCATTGCCTTGCGATACCCTTCAGGATGGGCACATCCGAAATTTCTCTCAATATTCTCTTTAGTGTCTTTGCCCTTCTGATGACCAATAACAGCAATCTTTTTTTGCCCCAACATTGCAAAACCAGCTAAAAGTGCTTTATCTTCTCCGAAGAGCCGATCGCCAGCTAAAGGAACAAAATCTCTCATTATCATAGCAATATAATCAAGGGTGGTTGGCCGTTGGGAGTGGCGAGAAATTTGAATTTTCTGCCAAGGAGAAAGTTTAGAATAAATCTCTTTTTTAAGATTTTTTAGTTTCTCGGTTAAATTAATAATCTCTGAAGAAAGATCTACAGCTTTATCTTCAGAGAATTTTTTTAATCCTTCTATTTTCCTCTCGAGTTCAATAATCGGTTTTTCAAAATCCCAGTTCTGTATCATAGGCTACCACACTCCGAACTTAATCAATGATGATTACTTCAGTCCCAACCGGAACAATATCATACACAATCTCTACCTCTTCATTCTTCATCCTCACACAGCCTAGAGTAATTTGCCTTCCTAATTCGTTGGGTTTAGTTGTTCCATGAATACCGTAGCCTTCTATCTCTACTCCACCGCCATCAACTCCCCCTAAACCCATCCACCGTGAACCAAGAATATTCTCTGGACTATCTGGAGGAATAATTGCTCCGGTCTTATACCATGTAGGGTTTATGAGCTTATTCCGATCAATATGAAAAGTCCCTGTAGGGGTTGAATTATCTTTCCCGGTAGAAACAATGTAAGTCTTAATAACTTCACCTTTTTTCTTTAAAAAAAGTAGGTTTTGAGATTTGTCTACAACTATAGAAAATTTACAAGTATTTATCTTTAACTTTTGTCCCAGCCGAATTGTATCTGAAGATAAATTATTTGACCTCTTTATAAGATTTACTGTTGTCCCAAACTTTCTAGCAATTTTTATCAAAACATCTTTGGGCCGAACTACATACTCAACGCTACACTCATCTAGGATCGGCGAAAGAATAATTTTAATATTTATATCCTCTAGCCTTTTTTGAATTTTCTTTAGCTTATTAATATTGGTAGCATTCTCCATTGCATTTTTATAGAGGGTTCTTGCTTCTAAAAACTTCCCTTCGCTAAAAGCACTCTCAGCATCTTCTAAGGAAAGCATCTTCGAAATAGTGTTTTGATCTTTGTCGCTCTTTGATGATAGACTCAAAGCCAGTATTATTGCTACAACAATTCCTCCAACTATAATACCTATGTGCACTTTTTTCATTACAACTCCTTAATGAGGCTTACGTTTTTTTAAAAAAAACGTTTAGCCGAATTATCTATAAAGCATAAAAGTAACAGCTACCCCGACAAGAGCTCCCATAAAAACCTCTATCGGAGTATGCCCAACTAACTCTCTCAATCTGTCTTCTCTGATTTTCTTTCCTTCCTGAAAGTCTATCATTATTTTATTAAGAATCTTGGCTTGGAACCCTATAGAACGCCGCCAAGTCTGAGCATCAAACATAGTAATAAAAGCAAAGAGTAGACTTAGAGCAAAAAAGGGCGAGGAGCTACCTAACTCCTTGCCAACACAGACAACCAGAGATACTACAGCAGCACTGTGAGCAGACGGCATTCCCCCTGTACCAAGAAGCCAATAAAAGTTAAACCTTCTCTCCTTGATTACCCCTAAAACAATCTTTAAGCTTTGGGCAGCTACAGCGCTGAAAGTTATCGCCCAGAAAGCCTTATTCTTATATATTCCTTCCCAAAGTCCTTCCATCAGGCTACTATTATATGAAAAAAAGTCGGTTTAAGCAACAAAATATTTACCCAAGAATAACGGGTGACTTCGAAAAATAACTTGACAAAAAGTGTTTTCTATAAATAATCTAATGGAGACATGACTTATCAATATATTAAGCATAGGTTCCATATCTGAATTAGGAGGTTCTATGGGAAGATCAAAGCGTGAACTAAAAAAGATCCACAAGAAAAAAACTAAAAAAGCTCGCGGGAAAGCAAAACAATGTTCAAAAGGAGAAATTCCTTATGAGAAGCTTACCCGGCGTGCAAAGCATTTCTTAGAAAAAGGTAAGAAACAAAAAACAGCTTCTGCTTAATCTAGCCAAAGTTGTAATACTTTTTTACTTTTCTTTTAATATGCCACTTGCAGCTTAACCCCTGAGAAAAAGTTGCTAGGTCTCCCTTTTCAATTTTTACTTTTTCTCCGCCAGTTTTTTCTATCTCTACTTCTCCTTCTAGAAAATAACAAACTTCTTTTGAATCATAATGCCAATCAAAACTGCAAACCTCTTTCTCCCAAATAGGCCAAGCTTCAACGCCTAAATTTTTTAGTTCTTCTCGACTAGGTTTCTTTACTTCTATATCCATCTTAATTCTCCTCAATGAGACTTGCATTTTCCCCATCGTACAAACCGACCCCGCCATGTTTTATCCTCAGCACTTCTTCTCTTGTAAAAGTCATGGTACCCTGGCCTTTTTCCATATATAAATCTAGCTCCACCATATCGTCAGTCTCCTTATTAATTCTTCCTTCATATAGACTTCCGTTTTTTAGAATAATTACGTCCAAATCTCCTGGCTTAGTAACAATTTTTATATTCTTAACCCCTTGTAACGCAGGGTTTATAACTGTTTTAAAGATAAATTTATAAGTTATCGCTCCAACCAAAAGAACACTTGCAATAACACTAAGTACTACAGCCCACTTACGCATCTTTAAGCGAGACAAATCACTAGCTAAAGTAACTTGGTTAGTGCCGGCGTGTTTCGAGTAATACATTGCCTCATCAGCCTTCCTAACTAGTTCATCTCTTGTTTTGCCGTCGTGAGGATATGACGCGACACCAAAGCTCATGGTAACTTTGTAAAAGTTCTTCTTAAACAAGAATGGTTGCTGAAAAGTATTGTAAATGCATTGGTGTAAAAAATTACTCGCCTCCTGAGATTCGATATCAGGAAATATTATGATAAACTCATCACCGCCATAGCGGTAATAATAACATGGATCTCCATAAAAGGTCATTCGAAAAATTCCGGCTGCATACTTTAAAACTTCATCTCCAAAAAGATGGCCAAATTTATCATTATACCTTTTAAATTTATCTAAATCGATAAGGGCCATTGAAAAGCTACTGCCCTTAGCTGCAGATTCATCTATGGTCTTTTTTAAAAAAGAATCAAAAGCTTCTCTTAAAAAAAACCCTGTAAGGTGATCTTTTTGAATTTGTTCAATCATTATCTGATATCTGCTCCTCTTCTATTCCAAAAATATCCTTAATGTTTTTTCGCCCGCTCTTAGTAATAACTTCTGTTAATTCTTTAGTATCAACCGCTGACCAAACAAGTCCGCACTCTCCACAAGCTGCAAAATTATTCTTTTTCACTCGAATATTTATTCCAAATAGCGAGAAAGGTTTTAACTCTTTGGGCCTAAAGAACGCTTGAGGGAAAATATAGTCAGTTTGGTTAAAAATCCTCCCCTTTATTATCTTCTCGCTACCACAACTTGGACACTTCATTCTTTCTCTTTATAAAAAGCCTATTAATTACAAAAATAGTATACTATAAAATAAACTATTAACTAAGCAAATTTGGGAAGCTTTTGTAGCACGATAATAAAAATTATATTTTTTTAAATAAAACATGGCAGCAAGTGGGCTTAAACCACCGACAAAACGGGTATGAGCCTTCAAGAACCCATTAACTTTAGTATTTCCCTGAAGCCTCTCGCCTCCTTTGGGATTCTTTAAACTGCCTCTCTTTCTAAATTTCCTCTAAGCCCTATCTCAACAACTTCGTTTATTTTAATCTTTAGAATAACTACGTTGCTTGGAAATTCCACCTCAAAAGACCTTTGTGTTTTCTCGTCATGGAGAGAGCCAATAAGTCTCTCGGTAGAAAATTCTACTTGCTTCTTCTCGTATTCTTTTAAAAGTTTATTGTATACAGGCCCTCTATCTATAACTTCGGCTACGCCATTAATTTGATAACCTTTAAGGTTGTTTGTATTGATAAATGAAAGGGAAACTTTAGGGTTAATTTTTATATTCATTAGAGTTGCGTTCTTTACATAATCAGCTAAATGGATCACTCCATTATCAATTTTTAACAAAAACTTCGGTGCTACATTGGGACGATTACTTGAACCAGTTGTTGCTATATTTAAAAACTTTTCTTTTTTTAAAAAACTAGCTACTTCTTTAATAATCATATTTTCCCCTTTTTATTAAAAAATATCACTTATGATTTGTTTTAAATATATAAAAAGGTAACTTTAATTATAATGGCGGCGAGTGGACTTGAACCACCGACAAAACGGGTATGAGCCGTTTGCTCTACCAGCCTGAGCTACGCCGCCAAAAGTATCTAAATTATATCAAAGTCTTGAGAAAAATCTATAATAAAATTTAAGTAGTTGGTTGTAGGGATTTAGCAATTATCTAGGGGTTACTGCTGTGTCTTTTTAACGTCTACACCATTTAATACTGCGCCCAGAACTTTTACCCTGTCCCCGATAATCTTTTGAGCATCTACGATGTGCTGAAAAGGAGTGACACCGGCTTTAATCACAAAAATTAAACCATCACATCCACCACCAAAAACAAGAGCATCGGGAACACTTAACACCGGGGGGGTATCAATAACTATTTTTTTAAATTTTGTCCCGGCTTCTTGAAGAATCGTTTTTAGTTTCTCAGCTTTTAATAGCTCAATGGGGTTAGGGGAAGCTACTCCTGAGGATAGCAAAGAAAGGTTCTCTATGTTTGTCGAGGTTACTGATTCCTGGAAGGAAGCCACTCCGGCTAAAACATTAGATAGCCCTTTCTCATTACCGACATTAAAAACTTCATCAAGCCTTCCTTTTCTCATATCTCCATCAATAAGTAATGTCGTTTCCCCGGCAGCAGCAAAAGTTATGGCAAGGTTTGTAGCTATAAAACTCTTACCTTCTTTAGGAATGCAGCTGCTAACCACAATAATTTTAGGCTGATTCTCCACAGAGCAAGTAGACAAAATCGATTCCTTAGTCTTTCGGAAAGCTTCAGCCACATAAGAATAATGTCTATGATGAGATACTAGCTCGGCATCCTTTCTATTCTTTAGCTCTTTCTCAATTGAGGGGATATACCCCAAATAAGGTAGCCGCGCACAACACTCTACA
This sequence comes from uncultured Planctomycetia bacterium, assembly GCA_964634315.1. Lineage (GTDB taxonomy): Bacteria > Omnitrophota > Gorgyraeia > Duberdicusellales > 4484-171 > Susulua. The sequence continues at coordinate 10,431 of CAZWIR010000015.1, forward strand.
TCTTCAGGGGTTTTTAGTGTTGAATCTAAGGACTCTGAAAGATAAATTAAAACTATACTAAGGATAAAACCAGCAATGGCGGTTAGAGGGATATTTCTTTGAACAAAAAAAGCAAAAGCTCCAAAGCCAACAGTTAAAATTACAATTGTTTTAATATGTTTACAGAAAATTATATTGAGATGTTTTTTAACGGTAAGTCTTCTATCTTTTAATAATGGTATCATTTTAACCCCCTACTTTTAATACCATACTTTGATAAAAAGTCAAGGATGCACATAGGTTTCTCTTTTGAAAAATCAGCCAGATAGTAAAACAAGTGGCGGGGTCGATGGGATTCGAACCCACGATCACCTGCGTGACAGGCAGGGGACTTAAGCCAGGCTAATCGACGACCCCACATCCACATTTTGAGCTCTGATTATAAGCAAAAAAACTACTACTGTCAAATTAAAAATATGGGCGATACAGCCCTAAACCAGAGCACAGCTCGGTTTAGGGCTGCCATGAACCGAACTACGTTCTGGTTCGTGGCAGGACACTTGTGCCCACATAAATAAAACCATGGGCGATACAGGACTTGAACCTGTGACCCCTACCATGTCAAGGTAGTACTCTAGCCAACTGAGCTAATCGCCCTATTTAAATAAAAAAATATGCCGGGGGCGGGACTTGAACCCGCACGTCTCTTACGAAACAACAGATTTTAAGTCTGTGTTGTCTGCCAATTCCAACACCCCGGCATATAGTTTTTCTTTTTCAATAAAGCTTATACTTGCTTACAAGCTTTTACTTAATCTGCTAGGACTTTTGGGAACAACTATTCCCTACATTACTCACTTAATATTGCTTCGCAATAGTTGTTACCAACACCCCGGCATATTACTTGCTATCAAAGACTTTTATTGTGGAGGCGTGGGCCGGATTTGAACCGGCGCGTAGCGGTTTTGCAGACCGCTGCCTTACCACTTGGCTACCACGCCACTGCTTGATATCATTTTTTATTTTCTTCTTTAAAGATTCCGGAAAAATTTATTTTTTCTTTTTTACTTTTATCTTCCCGCTTTTGATTTCCCTTAAAGCATTATCCAAAACCTTCTCGCCCGGTTTATCAATCAAAGGTTTCTCCCCGTCAGTTAAAGCAATTGCTCGTTTTGCAGCCAAAACAGTTATCTTATAGATAGAACCCTCACTTGCTTCTATGAGTGTTTCTAGGGGGATGTTTACTTCGTACATTTTAACCTCCGAAAATACAGAATTTCAACCACAATTTACTTACTCGAATTGAGCACAATCTCTTCTAATTCTTTTAAGGTATCTTTTATATTTCGATTTGTTACTAAATAATCATAATATTTGGAAAAGTGCAACTCTTTTTTTGCAAGTTCCACTCTTTTTTGGATTACTCCTTTTTTCTCATCCCTCTTTTTCATTCTCCGGTAAAGCTCCTTTTCTGATGGAGCGACAAGAAAAATCGTGGTTACCTTTTTAATCTTTGCCTCTTTCTTAAGATACATCCCTCCCTTAACGTCAATGCATAAAACAAGGCTCTTGCCTCCCCTTTTAGCTAAGCCATAAAGAATCTTTGGTGTTCCATAATAGTTCTCTAGTATTTGTTGGCTTTCAAGAAAAAATTTTCTCTTTCTTAATCTTAGAAACTCCTCCTCTTCAATAAAGTAATAATCTTTGCCATCTTTCTCCTGAAGACGTTTCTTGCGAGTAGTCATAGTTATTCCCTTTATAAAATCTTTTTTTATCTTCTCGCATAAAAATAGCTGTTCGACAATAGTCGTTTTACCTGCCCCTCCTGGTCCTGAGATAACAAAAATTTTTGGATTTTTCATTCTATATTCTGAGCTTGCTCTCGTACTCTCTCCAAGTAATTCTTTCCCTCGACTATTAATAAGGCTGGATTCTTCCTTTTAGTTTTACTCGAGGCAGCATTCAGTTCTCTTAAGATTTCTTGAGTTAAAAAATCTATCGCCTTGCCTTGTGGTTCTACTTTTTTGGAATTAACCTTCCCCTCTAATTTACTTATATAAAATGATATCAAGGAAAGTTCTTCATCAATATCTTCTTTGCCGTTTTCAATCTTATTAATCTTAGGCTTTTGTTTTTTAATCTTCCCTATATTACTCTTTAACTTATTTAAGTTATCCTCTATCTCTTTCTTTATGGCCTTTCCTTCTTTCTCTTTGAATTTCACGAATTTACCTAAGGCTTCTCTTACTGCTAGAAGCATCAAGTCTTCGTTGCTCTTTCCTTTATGGCCCCAAGATATTGCTTGGGGTAAACTTAAAATATCGTTTATATTTATATTTGCCTTTAAACTATGTTTCTTGGCTAAACTTTTTATTTGGGAAATATAGCGAGAAACAACCTCTTGATCAACATATATTTTTTTAGCCTGTGGTTTAGCTAAACAAATAAAAACCTCTATCTTACCGCGGCAAACCTTCTTCTTGATCTCTCGCTTAATCTTCTCCTCAAGCACAATATCTTCAGCTGGCAAATTGTGAATGCCAATATCTAAATACTTAAAATTTAGGGAGCGCAGGGTTACTTGAACAGCTTGAGCTCCTCTGCTTTTCTGGGCAGAAGCATAAGCAGTCATTGATTTCATGCCCAGGCCTCCTTCTTGGTTTTATCTTTAACTACTTCTTTTGAGGGATAAAGTTTAGAAACAATCTCATCGGGCTCAAACCACAGTTTTATCTCCCTTTCAGCTTCATCGCTACTGCTTGAAGCATGGATTACATTCTCGAATAAACCGGTAGTTAAAATTCTTCCGTAAGCGCCTCGAATGCTTACTGGGTCAGCTTGCTCAGGATTGGTCATCCCAGCTATAGCTCTAACTTTTTTGATTGCATCCTTGCCCCAATAGACAAGAGCCATAACTCTATTCTCTCCATGAAGTTGACCGGTAATATATTTGGTTAATTCCGGATAAAACGATTCTTTCTGAAGATGGTGATAGTGCTTATTAGCCAATTCAATATCTACCCTTACTACTTTGGCTCCGATTATTTTTAATTTCGTCTCAGAAAGTCTACTTAAGATATTCCCGGT
>CAZWIR010000016.1:0-12507 GCA_964634315.1 uncultured Planctomycetia bacterium
TCTTAAAGATACCTTGGTTAATTGCACCTAAAACGGTTTTTATCGAAGATATCGATGAACTAGAAACCTGAACCACCGAGCTGCTGGAACCGGCCATCTCCTTATAAGCATTAATCAGTCCGGTGGTCGAAAAGTCATGCCCGGTTGCCTCTGTTTCCGGCTCAAGCTGAGGAAGGATGTTATTGGCAAGTTTCTTACCTATAATAGAGGTAGTCGGGCGATTACCTTCAAAGACCTTATAAGGAGCTATTTTTTTAATTTCTTCATTTGTAAAAAGCGCTACAAAATGCTTCTTGATATCGTCTTGAGTTATATTTTTAGCTTTTAAAAACCATGCCTTTGCCGTTTCAGCATTAGTTATAGTTTCCTGAGTAGTAAAAGTCTTGGAGGCAATAATAAAAAGCGTAGTTTCAGGATTAAGATTATTTAATGTTTCAACAAAATGAATGGAACTCGAAGAGTTCAGCATCTTTTTACCAACTTCCTTTAAAACCGCATGATTATCCTTATCAGTAACTTCCACATAGAGCTTGACTGCCGGCTCTGTTCCTGAAGGCCGCACAAGCAACCAATCTCCGGATTCAAGCACAAGTTTTAAACCATCAAGAGTTATTAAATCAATTACTTTCTGAGTTTGTAAAGATTCCAATTCTTTAACAATTGAAAGCTCTTCTAAAGAAAGTTTTCGAGATATCTCTTTACTAGTATTTTCTATTTTTGCGATTACCGGATCTTTTATGCTATCGTCTTTTCCTCTTACAGTATCGGTCGTAATATAGAATGATCTACCTATCTGCTCTTCGATAAACTGCTTATATTGAGAGATTGTTTTGCCAGTCCTAGTTACTATCCAAAGGGCTAATGCACTTATGACAATACCATCATCCCAAGATTTCATAAATGGACCTACAGCAACATGGGCACTCTCCTCACCGGCAACTAAAAACTCTTCGCTGTACTTTACTGTCTGCTCGACAAACCATTTAAAACCTACTGCTGTTTCTATTAATTCAAGGCCTAAGTATTCTGAAACGGCATTGGTAAAATTGCTAGTGGCAACGGTTTTTCCGACTTTTCCGGTTAAACCGATTTCTTTATTTAAGAAATAGGCAATGATGGCAATCATATCATTTGCGTTAAGCTGCTTTGCCCTAAAATCAACCACTCCAAAGCGGTCGGCATCACCGTCAACCCCCAGGCCTATAGTATATTTTCCAGCTCGGACTTCATCTAAAAGCTGAGTAATACTTTTTTCTAAGGTAGGGTTGGGAGCACCATTAACTTCCTTAAATTCAGAATCGCGGTTGTCCGTATGTAATATCTTATAAAACTCTCTGCCGGAATCTTTAGCTAAAGATGAATAAAGTACTTTTAAATATTCAACTGCTGTTCCCTGCATAGCATCTATAACTACTTTAAAATCAGGGTTATTTGTAATATATGTAGTTATATCTTGCCAGGCGCCTATTCCTTTTAAGCCGGGTATAAGATAATCTTCTATATACCTTGAAACGGCTTCTTTAAGAGGCACTTCAATAATAAAACCGGCTTGCTTGGCTTCTTCATAATCGGTGATAAGGTAATTTCCTGCTTGATTGGCAAATTCAGATATGGCATCAGTTGCTTCTTTATCGGCAGCCCCTCCGTGGTAAGGTGAAAATTTTAAACCGTCGTCGGTATAGGGATTATGACTGGCAGTAAAGTTTATAACACCGGTAATTTCTTTGTTAGAATTAGCCAAATAAGCAAGAACAGGCGTAGGGGTCGGCTCCTCGCGGATAATCCTTACCTTTATATTATTAGCAGAAAGGATAGCTGCAGTTTCTTTGGCAAATGCTTCATTTCCTTCTCGAGGATCAAAACCTACTAAAATGTAACCTTTTTTAATGTATTGACGATAATACAGAGCTATACCCTGGACAGCTCTTCTAATATTAGGTAAGACAAAATCTTTGTTAATTTGACCCCGCCAGCCGGAAGTTCCAAACTTTATCTCAGTTTGAAGAGACAGCTCTTTGATATTGATTGGACTTGAGGCGGGCGGTGCACGTACTAAAGGGATTTTTATTGTAAGAGTGGTTTTTTCCGAAGAGCTATCACTCAAAAATGAAATTTGTGTATCTTCCGTTATTGGTCCCGGATTTATTTTCCCCCAGAATCCAGGATTAACTGCATGCCGAAAATTGTACCTAAAATATATAAAAAGCTTACCATTGGCTGAATAGAATTCTACTTCAATCTTTACCGTAGACTTTTTTGCTCTTAGTCGCTGCCAAGAATTTTCATAAATGTTGTCTAAGATATCAGACACAATTCGGTTTAAAGCTTCCCTATTTTTAAAAGGCTCATATCCGTGGCCTTCCAAATGTATATTTAAAAAGTTTTTTATAAAATAATCAATTATCCGCAATAAATCGGGAAATTTTTGTTTTAAATTGTTTCTGTTTACAAAGTCTCTCCGGTATATCACCATATCTTTTTTCCCGAAATCTATAACCTTTGCCGGCGAGCTGGAAAACGGAGGAAGATTAGGATAATATTTTTTAACTATCTCTTTAACGTCTTCAGCAATATCTTTATCAAAAATTAATTTGGTTTTTACTAAAAAGACCGTGAAATCTTCCCATTGACGGTCAGGCAAGTTGAGCTCCAGCGGTGAACTAGATAGGTATTTCTCCCACATATCGGAGGTCACCAAGAAATCTTTAATACCATTACTCACGCTAATACCTTTTTCGGTGATCCTAAAAAACGTACCATACGTTTCTAAACCATATTCAACACACTTGTTCATATTTCTTAATATGTGGTATCTAGCAAATGGCTGCAAATTTCCTTTAGCTAAACTTTCACATACGCCTTTTCTAAGGACATCTCCGTTGATCCAGTATTCAACCTGTGCTTTAACCAAGTCTTCAATCGGATCATAGGTTGATCCAAATGATTGACCATTAATATTATGAATCCATCTCAAGCGAGAAGGATCGAGGTATATAAACGAAAATAAATGCATAAAATTATTCTTCGCCAATTCGCTTAGTTGCATAAGATCTTGCCCATATTCTTTGAGCTCCTTGGTATATTGATTTCGGTAATTTGGATCTAAAGAAATTCGGTTGATTTTGATCCAAAGCATTGGCCGTGAATCCAATCCTTCCGCTAGTGTCTCGATATCACCTGATTGAATGGACCTAACTACTTCAGTTAACTCAAGCCTTACCTCATTACTAAATACCGCTCGCAGTGCTTCTTCATTATTCGCATTAAAACTGTAGTATCCTTCTCTTTCTATGCGCTCAGGAATTTTGGTGCCCGATAAAATAACAAAACCATATTTTTTAGCAATTTTTTCTATGATTTTGCTTCTCGGAAGCATGATCACCTTGTGAACCCCACGGGTTTCCAAATACTGCAAAAACTTACCCAATAACGCTGAACCAATCCCTTTATTTCGATATGCGGAATATACCGCTATTTGCATAAGGTACGAATGACTTCTGTCAAAGGTAATATAGCCGGATATATATCCCTGAACTTTGCTCTGACCATCTCGATAAACCATTGAAACAAATGTAATATTATGAACTCCTCTTGGATCCCGAAGCACATATTTTTGTATAGCTACGCTTGAATAAAGAAACATGCCTGGCTCTACAGGTATTAACGCAGATAATCTCACAATATCCTCGGCATCACCGTCTTTGGCAATCTTAATTTGATTCTGTAAAAAGGATTTATGTGAATTTCCCTCCAGCGGCGAGCTAGAGAGAGGGAATCTCATAAAATGTTTTTTCTTTTGCATTAGAGAACCTCTTAATATTAGAGAAGGATGTTGATAGCGAAAAGAATTTTCTCCGTGACAGTATGATTCGCACTTTTCGCACTCCTTTGAAGGATATGTGCCGAACTTCGCTTTAGCCTCATTAAACAAGCGCATTAAATCGGTTTCGGATACATCGCCAATAACCTGATAAGGGAATTCATCGCAAGGGTACATTATTTGGCCATGGACATTAATATAAAACTGTCCACGTTGGACACAATTACTGCATAAATACTCAGATGAAATTCTCTCTATAAGGCTCAAGCTATTTAGTATATTACTTTCACCTAATACTTCTACAAAGAGTTTATAAATTTCTCTTAAATAACCCCAAGAAAACTGGGTTTGATATTTAAGAGGATTAAGGTAAACTTTAAATTTATTACTATAACAATAGTTAAGAAGGGGTGATAATTTCGTTTGATGTTCCTCCGGTGAAACAGTAATGACAAAATAGGTAAATGGCAATAAGCCTTTATTTTTCAATTTGACCAAATCTTCCAGCATCCTTTGCATTTTTTCAGGATATTCTTTTAACCTTGTCGGATCACAGCTTACAGAAAGGCTATCGATATAATTTAAACAATCTAAATGCTCAGTCAACAAAGTACCATTGGTTACAACTCTTATGCTAGGAAACCTCAAATCCTCTTTTGCATAGCGTAAAATATCTTTGAAATCCTTCCGGCAAAAAGGCTCGCCTCCTAAAATAACGAGAAAACGCGCATACTTCCTGGCATTTTTTAACACCTTAAATAACTTATCCTGGGGCATCTCGTCGATGTATTCAGCCGGAAAATTTTTGGCGTAACAGTAACTGCAGTTTAAATTACACTTCATAGAGGGATAGATATCTACCTCCATCGCTCTTTTAGGATAAAACCCAACTTTCACTCTGAGACAATCAACAAAATATTCTAAAAAATTACTCATTATACCTAACCTGGGGTTTTCATTTAATAGAGAAAAGCTACCTACAATTTTCTTAAGACCCCCTTGTTTAATGTAATAATAATTAGCCACCGATTTGGTGAGACTGCTGGAGGCAGATTTATTTAGTTTTCCGCCTGTATTAAATCTAATAAGGGAAGATTTGACTGTGTTCAATAGATTTATCAAAATGATTTTTGTTCCCTCCGGACCGTGGACCGGGAAAGCGGTCACACCTATCGGTAGACGCTGAATAATATTTTTAGAATCTCCAACAAAATAATTATATTTCATTCCTTGACCATTAAGAGCTGTTCCTAAAAATTCATAGTCATTTAGTTCGTCACCTATAGTCACGACTAAAGGATTTTTGAAATTATGCTCTTTGATAAATTCGTGGAATGTCACTTCCTTGTCGCGTAAATTCACATCCATATATGTTGCCCCATAATGAGATACCGATTCAACAGAAAGAATATCTTTATCAAATAGCTGGTTAAATCTCTCACTAACTTTTGCCATAAAGTCAATCGTCTGCAATTCTTGCCTGGCTTGCTCCTCTTTGGAGCCCTTTAACTCAAGAATAATAAGCCTATCCCCACCATTGTTGATCTTAACAATCCCGTTTGTTTCTCGGTTCGCCTTTATAAATATTTCAAATATTTTTTGTACTTCTTCAATCGTAGCTGCCTGGCGTACAGAAACTATCTCCTGTGCAGTATTTATTTTGAATTCCTGCATCAATGTTTCAAGAAAAGAAATAGCGAATGCCTGTGATATTATTCTCATATCCTGAACAGAAAAAGAGATTTCAATCAATTTTACCATTCTTATTCCCATATTATTCCAATTCACCTTTCCACAGCCGCTCATAAAATAATAGGTCAGATAAACTAACTTGTCGGCTAATCCTCTTTCTTCCATAGCTTTTTCAACCGGTTCAATGAAATTCGCTATACCCTGGCCTATAATTGCATCAGAATTTAAATTCAGCGAAAAACTATCATGATTGTCATGCCATCTTTTCAAATCTTCCCGGTAAACAGGAACCGTAATATGTAATTCTTCTAAACGCTTTATATTGGTTTTATCCAAAATTATCTGCAAATAAGATAAAGGTTCATAAGAAAGATTTTTGGCACTCACCAGAAGATGCGAAAGATCTATTAATATGTCTGACTTACTATTGTCATGGATCAAACGAATAAAATTAGGCTCACAAATATACTCATAAGCGCCTGTAGAAGAATAATCGAGATTTTCTAAAAGAACCTTCCCTCTATATTCTTGCGCACGTAAAACATCCGTTAAAAGATTTATTCCCTCAAGACAACCATTTAATGTTTCTTGTCTTGAGTAAATTCTTGCATCCTCTCTCGGACGAGCATTGTCCATGTTATCGATCACAATATGTTCAGCGGGAAACCCGATATGGAAAGAGACAATCGTTGGATTGAGTCTCGAAACTATTTCAAATAAATAAAGCGACTCGTTCTTAATTTTCTTATGTGTCTCTACACTCGCTAAATTAAACACTTCTTTTTCTGCTGCATCGGGATTTAACCACTTAGGATGAAGTGTAACATTCTTGCCGGGAAGCTCGGCCAAATCTTTTACTTCTAACGAATACGTTAAATCATTACGCTCGGCCAAGTCACAGAAGCCACGCAATCCATTTTCTAAATCCGCTTCCGGTGATTTACTTCTAAAAGAAGGAATTATATTAAACCGAACAAAAGCCTCCTTATTAAGTTTCTGATATTCAATAGGACTACTGACAGTAGAAAACTCTTTTTGAGCCTGAACGATAACGTTAAGAGCAGATACAATTTTATCGTTAGATAACATATCAATCCCCAAGGCTGCATAATCAAGATCTTGCTGTTTCGCTTCAATAGGATTATTTCTCCAGAATTTGTGCTGTGCGAGCTCATCTTCTAAATCCACCCACTGCAAATCTTTGACTTCACTATCCTGTTTCTTGATCTGAGTTTTTTCTTCATCAGTCACAAAGTAAATATACAAAGAAGACCTTTCCCAATCCTTAAGTCCTACTTTAGGCATTTCGTGGATAACCTCTAATTCTCCTTCCCTACCAATTCTCATCATTCTTTCCCGATCAAGCCTAATCTTAGAATCAAAGACTTCCTCTTCGGTCTCTTTTACAGCACCATCTATGTATTCCATAGTTAAACCTAAATGACCGCTTGCCGAAGTATCGCGGCAGCCGGGAAAAAATTTCTTATCACCAGAACGTACCTGGACCAACATTCTGCCTTGCTCATCAATCAAAATCATAAATACGGTACGGTGCCATGTACCATCTATATGGCATAAATCACGAGGACGAATGGTATAATTTCCTTGTTCATTTTTTAAGTAATTCCCCTTTTCATCGGTAACTAAGAAATATTCAGTACCATTTTTATGTTCCTCATCTTTAAAAGTAATAAGGTTAAACAAAGATCTCTCTTCACCTAATAGTTCCCTATATTCTTCAGACCATTGTAATAGCTTCTGTACCAATGATCCGCTATCATGGCTAAAGAAACTCATTAATTTATTGTAGGAATCTACGGTGTGCAACAAATCTCTCTGCATTTCTTCGCTTTTGAATATGGGTACAAAAAGATCTGGAGTATATTTCAATTGGTGTTCATCTAAATTTCTCATCTCGGCTAAAACTTTAGTTACCGCAACAAAGATGATTTCCTGTGTCTCATTAAGTTCTCCTTTGGCTTTTTTATCGGATATCGTATGAGAAATATTTAATAATTCATCCCTCTCATTATCATTAAGTATGTATAGAAACAGTACGCGATGTTCTCTATTAATTAAGCCTGCCGGAAGATGATTATTACCTTTACCTTCATATTCAGAGCTATTATATTTTTGTATTCCTAAAAGAATCAGCTTATTAGGAGAAATATCTATGCCCATTTCTTCTCCTATCTCAGCTACTGTAGTATCCTTAATTTTATCTCCTGATTTGATATGGCCGCCAGGTATGGTGAGCATATTCGGATGCATTTTATGGGCGGCATGCTTTCTCTGTAACACAAGATTGCCCTGCCTATCTATAAGAATGATATTGACGGCTTGATGCCAAGTACCGTCTTTATGGCACAGATCTCTGGGTCGGATAATATTATTCCCTTGTCTATCTTTTAAATAATTACCGCTTTCATCAGTAATTAAGAAATATTCTGTCCCGCTTGGATGTTGATCATCTTTAAAGGTAGTAAGATCGGATAAAGACTTGTCTTCGCCTAATAATTCTTTATATTCCCTCCTCCATTCATTAAGCGCCTCTTTGGTTTTTTCTACATCTCCGGCAAAATACTCTACAATTTTATTAAAATCTTTACCATAATCACCCATTAGCATAGATACATCTCTTATGGGCGAGGAAGATGATAATCTCACTCGAGATAAAGTATATTTTCTCAATGGCTTTTCCTTTAAAAAACTGCTAATCTGCCCAAACCCCATCACTACATCAGAATTTTCATCAAATATTTTAGGAATAGGCCGAGTTTCACGTAAACGCTCAATTTCAATAACAAAAAATACTAAGCTTAGACCTTTGATCTCTGAGGTATTTTTGATACTAAAGCTCACAATTGGCCTATCGGCATAGTTATTATCAAGAATTATTGTATCTCCGCCTTCATAATTGCCTTCGGCCACACTATTTCCTTCTCCATCATAAGCGACTACATGTGCTTTAATAGCAGAATGATCTATGTAGCCTTCTTCTTTGAATCGCTCTATCTGAGCAAGATGTGCGTCTCTCGTTTTTGGATCATCTTTATGGATAGCAGCGCCACAGACCCCTTTTTCGTATTCAGCATCATCAAAATCAAGGAACCATTTATCTTCATAGCCTTCAGGCAATCTACGCGGATATGGAAAAATATGGACAACTTGTGTTTTTTCTTCATCATACAGAGGAGTAAATTTAAAAATATCTGATTCAGGAGTAATCGCGTCTCGATCGAGTACAACTAAATTATTGACCACTTTAATAGGATCGTACATAAAAGGTACTACGTTTTCTCCATCAACCACAAAGAAAATATCTCCGGATTCATAGTCAATTAGTAACCTTGAATTATAAATACCATAGTTTCTACGATAGATAGTTACACCATTTTCATTATACTCAGAACTTTGTTTAGTATCACCTACATTAAGCTGAGGACCGGATTCTCCATCTAAAATTGTTTTTTCTTCAATGTTAGGTACAAATTCTTTGATTATCTGAGTTATAGGATCTTTTATGGTAAAATCCACACTACGCACCTGATCTCCTTCTTTGTTGATAGTCAACAGTGAATGCATCAAATCTTTTGGCATAATGCTTACGTCGGCAAATTTTGGTTTCTTTATATAAAGAACGTTTGGAGATTCACGGTTTTTATCGATGATGTACTTATAAACTTCTTTTTGTCCTTCTTTCATTTTTCTTTTGATAGTTTCAATTGTCTCTTCATCTTGGCTGTAATATATACCTTTGTTAGCACAAAGATAACAAGTGAGCTCAATAGTACGATGATTGTGCATGCTCTGCACAAAACAGGGGGCATCTTCTGCTACTGTTACACCTATTCCATCAGAGAATCTTCTTCCCATATGTAATGCAAAATATTGGCGTTTCCAGTTAGCATTAACCGCACATGGCACTCTAGGAGCTTTAAGCTGATTAAATGGTATTCTGCCCAAAGCTTTTTTATTTAAAAAGAAAAATGACTCTCTGCCTGCAGCGATACCGCGTTGGTTAAGAATATCCCTATATTGACCCAAAAAAGTTTCGTTGATTTCTTTAATTTCGCTAAGACGCTTTGCTGCACTATTGCCAAAATATTCAGGATCAACATGTTGAAAAGCTGATTCTATACGATCTTGTCTTGCTGCCACTATCTTTGGATCGAGAATATCGAGTACCCCTCTACCCTTATATACCTGCCTTTGTTCTTCTTCAATTTTTTCGATGTTTTCAATAACTTCATCAAAATCCTTAATTATCATAGGTTGTTGAGTAAGCGTATCAAGCAATTGCGCATACTTTTGAGGATAATAACTTGACACATTACTATATTGACCAGCTAATAACACGTAAAATTGTCTGTCACGTTTTATAACCCCATATTCTTCTCTACAATACTGATATTGGTTAATAAATTGAGTATGACCTAATTCATGGAATAAACGAACAGCAATAGCTATAACAGCAGTTTGCCCTTGCTGTTTAAGAATCTGTTTGATAAATTTCTGGCTAAAGATAATTTCAACCTTACCGTCTGGATAGGTATAGCGGGCAGCTTCAAAGGGAAGCTTAGAATTGACTTTTATTTTTATCGGCGGACCACGGTTATCATTTCTGGTTAAAATTTCCCGTAAATACTGCTGGAAGAAAGCATCATCTGATGTAGAAATTAGCTTCTCTAATGAATCTAAAGATTCATTAAGAATGCTTGCCAACTTAATCGAATCTTCTCCTACCTTTGAAAAACGGATGCCTTTTCCCTTAGGTAGATCAAGATTACATTCTAGATTATTGTTGAATTGATCTTTGAGTTTAGAATAAAGGACAAAATCTGTTAGAAGCGTCGGGGCAAAGGATAAAAGAACCGTCGCTTCCTGTGTATATCTATTAAGAGGGCTTGATACCTTATTTATACCTTCAAGCACATTCTTAAAAATAGCCTGAGCAAACTCTTCACCTAAAGCGTCCATAACCTTGGTGAACTCTTCTTCGGTGGGTGCCCACTGATTGGCAAGAATAATATCGTATTCATTCCGGCGGATAACTTGGGTTGCACCCTCGGCGATACGCTCTTCATAGCTCTTTTGTTTAGTCGGTGCAAAAAATCTAATACCTTTTTTTACGTCTTCTTTGATAATGCCCTTAGCTACCATTTCTTTGTTATCTTTCTCAAGCTTGAGCGCTTCTTTGTATTCACGTTTGTGAATCGCGTTTGCCGTACGCAGGCCGGCCATAGCACGTAACGGATCCTGGGAAGCATCTTTAAGGTATTCTTTGGTAAACGGCAGGATAAAGATAGAAAATACTTTATCTCCGTACTGTTTTTTAAGCTCTTCAAACCAGCCAAGGCCGCCTTCTAAAATAACGATTTTGTCCCCGGCAAATACTTGATCAAGGCCTTTAACGACAGATGTCTCTTGCGTGCCGGTTCCTGAGGTAACGCTTCCTTCTGCTACGCCGATGTAGGTATCTTCAAAAGTCGTTAAGGCAAGACCCTGGGGCTGATTGTTGACCAGAGTGGTGATGATATTGCCTTCTTTTTCAAGCTGTTCGAGGTGCTCGGGAGTACGGTAGTAGTAGTTTTTATTCTGGGTTTCGTCGGGACGGATATCCCGGGTATGGAATAAGACGAATTTATTGATTAAATTTCCGTACAGTTCCTTGAATCTATTCCAAACAGCGCCCTTGCCGCTTCCCGGAGGACCGGAGTAGATGACGAACTTTGATTCAGTATTATAATCGGATAGGTTAATTGTCCGGATAAAATCAGCCAGTTTTGATGCCGGGGCATGCGGGTCATACTCGATATGCATGTTTTTTAAGAGATTAATGAATATGCCTCTGGCAAAATGTTCGGTCAGTTCTTCTATCCTCTGTGTAAAGTTATCAGGATCCCACGGATTTTCCAAGACAAGATCGTACTCACCGGAACGATTGACCTGTACCGCAGCCTCGTGGATGCGCTCTTCGAAGTTAGCATGCTTAGTAGGTACGTAGAACTTCTTAAGAATATTCTGTGATACTAAGGCCCCTCTGCCTTCCTCGGCTACATCCTCTGCTTCACCGCATTCCCGGTGATGTATGCGCTTGGCGGTCTCAAGGCCGGCGATATAGTAAACCGGCTCTTTGGATTTCTCCTCTATCTCGGAATCGGTAAACGGAGAAATAAATATTGCAAGGATTTCATCCCCATACTGTTTTTTGAGTTCTTCGAACCATCCCAGGCCTCCTTCTAAAATCACGATTTTGTCCCCGGAAAATACTTGATCAAGACCTTTGACTATACAGTTACTTTTTTTCTTAGTCTCAGGGTCGAAATACGTATCTTCAAAAGTCGTTAAGGCAAGGCCCTGGGGCTGGTTGTTGACCAGAGTGGTGATGATATTGCCTTCTTTTTCAAGCTGTTCGAGGTGCTCGGGAGTACGGTAGTAGTAGTTTTTATTCTGGGTTTCGTCGGGACGGATATCCCGGGTATGGAATAAGACGAATTTATCGGTAAGGTAGCCGTATTTTTCATCAAAACGGTCAAATACTTCTCCTTTACCGCCGCCAGGAGGCCCGGAGTATAGAATGAATTTCTTAGTAGTGGTAAATTTACTTAAGTCTAATTCTTCTATTGCGGCGGCAAGCTTGGAAGCGGTCTTGAGGGGTGAGGAGCTTTCATCTTTTTTAAATTCTTCTGCGTGCTTTTTAGATTTAGCTATTTCTTCGCCTAAAGGAAATTTATTCTTTATAATTTTTGATATTTCTTTTACCAAATCTTTCCGTTGTTTAGTATGTAAAATCTCAATATTCTTTTTAATATACTTACCAACTAATTTCCAAACTTCTACTGGTTCATGTTTACCAATAAATGTTTTCCAGAGAGCATTAAATTTATTTTCACAGTCTTCTTGGGTAGCGTCAGGATTATTCTCTCTCCAAATGCTGTATTGCTCAACTAAAGAGGCAATATATTGACTGTAATATTCTACAATTTCAATTT